>JAUQWL010000149.1 GCA_030835185.1 Solirubrobacterales bacterium
CGTGATGGGCCAGATCCTCCTTCAGCGACCGCCTCCGGGATTTTCTGTGCTTCAGGCGACGACGGTTTCTCACGACCATGCCTCGAACGGCGTGGCGCGTAGTGCCCTTGCTGTCGTCCAGCACTCCTCCGGAGTGGATCACGACTCCGGAAGAGACGACTTCGCCGGTCGGGTTCCCGGATTCGTCACCCTTCATAACGGCCCATCCGATCGATCGCGATCCGATGTCGAAAGCCCAGATGAGTTGCTCCGTCAAGTCAATCCCTTCCTTGCGATCTTCATCGGATCGCACACTTATGCGAACCGAGTCGGGCCTGAAAGCAGAATCTGACAGGTTTGATTCGCACTGACAAGTCCGAGGTGCCGTGATATCTTGATCGGACCCAGGGGAAATGGGTATTACTCAATAAGACTCTTTGAGTTGATCAGGGCCGGTGGCGACACCGGCCCTTTTCGTGGCATCCGGCGGGATCGCTCAGCTGGCTTGGTTCGGGGTCTCAATTCCCGGTGTGAGCCAGAACTCCGGCCGGTCAGACCTGCGGGGCGCTCCGGTTGATGATCGTCTCGAAGTCGGTGCCGGCGGGCAGGGTCCCGAAGGCTCCGCCCTGGTCACCGGCCAGACGTGAGGCGCAGAAGGCATCGGCCACGGCCGGGTCGCCGTGGCGGACCAGCTGTGAGGCCTGGAGGGCGAGGGCCATGCCCTCGACCACGCGCCGGGCCCTGACCTCGAGTGTTTCGGGCGAGGTGGCGATCGAGTCGCGCAAACGGTCCGTGAAGGCATCGAGCCGGGCGTCGCTGCCACGGGCTTCGTCGATCTCGTCGAACAGGACTTCGGTGCTCTCGGGCGACTTGACCATTGCGCGGAGGGCATCGAGGCACTGGACGTTGCCCGAGCCTTCCCAGACCGACATCACCGGGCTCTCGCGGAAGAGGCGCGGCATTCCCGAGTCTTCGACGTAGCCGTTGCCGCCGAGGCATTCGAGTGCTTCGGCGGCGTGCCACGGCGAGCGCTTGCAGACCCAGTACTTGAGCACAGGGGTAGCCAGGCGCTTGAACAGGTCCGCCCGTTCGTCGCCGGCTTCCGCCTCGTCGTAGGCGCGGGCCAGTCGCATGATCGACGCGGTGGCGGCCTCTGCCTCGATGCTGAGGTCGGCCAGCACGTTCTGCATCAGCGGCTGGTCGACCAGCCGCTTGCCGAATGCCGAGCGGTGGGCGGCGTGGTGCGTGGCCTGGACGACGCCGGCACGCATACCGGCGCTGGATCCGATCGCGCAGTCGAGGCGGGTGTGGGCGACCATCTCGATGATCGTCCGCACGCCACGGCCGTCTTCACCGACCATGCGGGCCCAGGCCCTGTCGTACTCGACCTCCGACGATGCATTCGAGCGGTTTCCGACCTTGTCCTTGAGCCGCTCGAGGTGGATGCTGTTCAGCTCGCCGTCCGGGGTGAAGCGCGGCAGCAGGAAGCAGGAGAGCCCGACATCGGTCTGGGCGAGGATGAGGAATGCGTCGCACATCGGCGCCGAGCAGAACCACTTGTGACCGGTGATTTCGTACTCGGCTCCCGGCCCGCCACCGTTGAGCGCCACCGCCCGGGTCGTATTCGCCCGCACGTCGGAGCCGCCCTGCTTCTCGGTCATCGCCATGCCGGCGATGCATCCCGGCTTGGTCCCGGCCGGGCGCAGCCTGCCGTCGTACTCAGGCGAGAGGAACCTCGGCTCCCACTCGGCCGCCACGTCGGGCTGGTGGCGCAGCGCCGGGATCACCGAGAAAGTCATCGAGATCGGGCAGCCGACGCCCGCCTCTGCGTAGGTGAGCTGGGTGAACATCGCGGCGCGGGCGACGTTGGCGCCGGGCTGCGGATCGGTCCACGGGAGGGAGTGGAGACCGTGTTCGACCCCGAGGCTCATCAACTGATGCCAGGCCGGGTGGTACTCGACCTCGTCGATCCGATGGCCGTAGCGGTCGTAGTTCTTGAGTACCGGCGGGAACTCGTTCGCATCGACGCCCTGTTGCAGGACTTCGGCGGAGCCGCAGATGGCGCCGAGCTCCGACGCCCGGTCTGAAGCCCAGCCGCCTCCTTCGCGCTGAAGTGCTTCGCGCAGCGGCAGGTCGATCTCGAAAAGGTTCACGTCTTCCAGCGGCGGCGGCTGGTTGAAGACCTCGTGTGTGGCTGTCATGGCTCCAGATGATCGCACAGGCGCACGTTGTCGGGTCCGCGTCAGCGATAGCATCGACCGCGAACCGGAAACAGGAAAAGAACTGGAATAACGAAGGGAAGTTCAGGCCTTGGCCAAGATCAAAGTCGACAATGCGATAGTCGAGCTCGATGGTGACGAGATGACCAGAATCATCTGGTCGTTCATCAAGGATCAGCTGATCCTTCCGTATCTCGACGTCGACCTGAAGTACTACGACCTTGGGATCGAAAGCCGGGATGCGACCGAAGACCAGATCACGGTCGATGCCGCCAATGCGATCAGGAAGTACGGCGTCGGGGTCAAATGCGCGACGATCACTCCGGACGAGGCCCGGGTCGAGGAGTTCGGCCTGAAGGAGATGTACCGCTCGCCGAACGGGACGATCCGCAACATCCTCGGCGGCGTGATCTTCCGTGAACCGATCGTGATCTCCAACGTGCCGCGCCTCGTGCCGGGCTGGACCAGGCCGATCGTCATCGGACGTCACGCCTTCGGCGACCAGTACCGCGCCACCGACATGGTCGTGCCGGGCGAAGGAACGCTGACGATGACCTTCACCCCGAAGGACGGTGCCGAGCCGATCGAGATGAACGTCTACGACTTCCCCGGGGGAGGCGTGGCGATGGCGATGTACAACCTCGACGACTCGATAAGGGACTTCGCCCGGGCCTCGATGAGGTACGGCCTCGAACGTGGCTACCCGGTCTACCTTTCGACCAAGAATACGATCATGAAGCGCTACGACGGCCGGTTCAAGGACATCTTCGAGGAGATTTTTCAGGATGAGTTCAAGGCCGATTTCGAGGCTGCCGGCATCACCTACGAACACCGCCTGATCGACGACATGGTCGCCTGTGCGATGAAGTGGGAAGGCGGCTACGTCTGGGCCTGCAAGAACTACGACGGGGACGTCCAGTCGGACACGGTCGCCCAGGGTTTCGGCTCGCGCGGCCTGATGACCAGCGTGCTTATGAGCCCTGATGGCAAGACGGTCGAAGCCGAAGCGGCCCACGGGACCGTAACCCGGCACTTCCGCCAGCACGAGCAGGGCAAACCGACTTCGACCAACCCGATCGCCTCGATCTTCGCCTGGACCAGGGGCCTTGCCGCCCGCGGCCGCATGGACGAAACCCCTGAAGTCAGCCGCTTCGCGGAAACGCTTGAGAGGGTCTGCATCGAGACCGTCGAGTCGGGCAGAATGACCAAGGACCTGGCCCTGCTGATCGGCCCCGACCAGCCCTACCAGACGACGCAGGAATTCCTTGCGTCGATCGACAGCAACCTCCGGGCGGCAATGGTCTGAGCGCCTGCCCGGCAACAACTCAAGGAGAACCCAAATGAACGCCCCCGTCAAAGTCACCGTGACCGGTGCCGCCGGCCAGATCGGATACGCCCTGCTCTTCCGGGTCGCCAGCGGTCAGATGCTCGGACCGGATACTCCGGTACACCTCAGCCTGCTCGAGATCCCGGCTGCCATCGGCGCAGCCGAGGGAACCGCGATGGAGCTGGACGACTGTGCCTTTCCGCTGCTCGACCGGATCAGCATCACCGACGATCCCAGGCAGGCGTTCGACGGTGCCAACATCGGCCTGCTGGTCGGAGCTCGACCCCGCGGACCAGGTATGGAGCGCTCCGATCTGCTGGAAGCCAACGGTGGCATCTTCAAGCCCCAGGGCGAGGCGATCAACGCGGGCGCTGCCGACGACATAAGGGTCCTGGTGGTCGGCAACCCGGCCAACACCAACGCTCTGATCGCCGCTTCTGCGGCTCCGGACGTACCGATGGGGCGTTTCACGGCAATGACCCGGCTGGACCACAACCGGGCCATCGCACAGCTCGCCAACAAGCTCGGCAAGCCGGTCACCTCGGTCACCAACATGACTGTCTGGGGCAACCACTCCGCGACGCAGTACCCAGACCTCTCGCACGCCAAGGTCGACGGCGACGATGCCCGGGCGGTCGTAGACGACGACGTCTGGATCAGGGACGAGTTCATCCCGCGTGTGGCCAAGCGCGGCGCCGAGATCATCGAGGCCCGCGGTGCGTCGAGTGCCGCCTCGGCCGCCAATTCCGCGATCGACCACATCCACGACTGGGTGCTCGGAACGCCTGAAGGTGACTGGACCTCGATGTCGATCGTGTCCGACGGCTCCTACGGTGTGCCGGAGGGGATCATCTCCAGCTTCCCGGTCACATGCTCCGGCGGTGAGTACAGCATCGTCCAGGGACTTGAGATAGATGAGTTCTCTCGCGCCCGTATCGACGCCAGTACTGCCGAGCTTGAAGAGGAGCGCCGGGCCGTCGGCGATCTCGGCCTGCTCTGATCGCCTCGCGACAGCTGTGTGAATCTTGCGTACATGCCCACCGGGTTGCGGGCATGTACGCAATTACCAGTAGTTCGCTCTCTGAACCCGTTCAGGGTTACTGAAGACGTTCCTCAACTTGTGGTGTGGCCTGACTACTGATAGAAGTTACTGAAAGCCACAATTTCTGGAGATGAATTCATGTCAAGTATCGAAGACGCAATCAAGCGGATTGAAGAAGCCGCGACCAAGCAGCGTGACCTCACAGTAGAGGAGAGCCGCGCGATCAGGGACGCTGTCGCCAAAGCGAGCCGCGACGCTCGCGATGCTGTCAAGGAGGAGTACAAGGAGCGCCGGGCCCAGGTGAAAAAGGAAGTCAAAGAGGCCGAGAAGGCGATCAAGGAGGCCAAGTCGAGGATCGAGAAGGCACTCGGATCGGAATCGAAGACGACGTCGAGGGCTCCCCGTGGTTCGAGGGCGACCACCCTGCATAAGTACTTCAAGGACAATCCGGGATCGACCGTTTCCGATGCGGCCAAGAGCCAGGGCGTTTCCCCCAACGGGCTGTACCCGGTTGCCCGCAAGCTGACGGAAGAAGGCAAGCTCAAGAAGGTCGGCTCGAAGTACACGGCGGTCTGAGCCCTCACTTGACTGCTCACGGGCGATTGAAGGTAGTTGTCGCCCGTGAGTTGTTGCCGGCCGGGGCGAAGCAGCTGGCCGAGCGCTTCGAACTCCTGAGCGGTGGGCTGGAGTCCACTCGCGACGAACTACTCGACCTGGTACCCGGGGCCTCGGCGATCGTCGCCGACCCCACCGTATCCATAGACGATGAGTTACTCGAAGCTGCAGGCAGCGGACTCAGACTGGTTGCCAATTTCGCGGTCGGCTACGACAACGTCGACCGCAGCGCCTGCATGCGACGCGGAGTGGTGCTGACCAACACTCCCGACGTACTCACCAATGCCACGGCTGAACTGGCGATGGGATTGACTCTGGCAGCGGCACGGCAGATACCCGCCGCTGAGCGGGAGCTGCGCGGAGGGCGGTGGTCAGGATGGGATCCGGCCGACTACCGCGGCATCGAGCTGAGCGGAGCCACGGTAGGCGTGATCGGCATGGGCAGGATCGGCATCCGATACGCCCGGCTGATGAAAACGTTCGGCGGCGAAATCCTGTACACGTCGCGTGGACGCAAGCCGAAGGAAGAGGCTGAGCTGGGCGCGCGCATGGTGAATCTCGACGATCTGCTTTCCGGCTCGGATGTGGTCAGCCTCCACCTGGCCGCGGCACCCGGGAACAGGCATCTGATCGATTCGCGGGCAATCTCCCTGATGGGGCCCGACTCGATCCTGGTCAATACGGCAAGGGGTTCGATGGTCGACTCTCTCGCCCTGGCCTCGGCTCTGGCCGAAGGAAGGCTCGGAGCGGCGGGTCTGGACGTGTTCGAGGACGAACCGGACGTTCCCGCGGCGCTGCTCGACGCACCCCGCGCAGTGCTCACGCCCCACATCGGTTCGGCTACCTACCGGTCGCGTGACGCGATGGCCGAACTCGTTGCCAGAAACGTAATCGCCGTCCTTGAAGGTGGCGATCCGCTGTCCCCGGTCAACCTGTCGCCTGAAGGGAAGTGAGAATGGCCGGAACCCGGCCGTGGTCTCGCCGGGTTCAGGTATTCGGCTTGCTTGCGGAGTCTGCTTTGCGGGAGCGGGGTACCGTGCGGAATACGTAGTCCCAGAGTGGGCTGGACACGCCGTAACCGAAGCGATGGTCCTGAAAGTGATGACGCATGTGGTGCTCGCGAATCTTGCGACCGACACTCGTCCTGGGTACGAAATGATGGACGTAGTAATGCGTGTAGTCGTAGACCAGGTAGCCGATCAGGAAGCCGGCGAAGATCGTGAATGCGGCGGGGGTGCCGAAGATCAGCACGAACAGCCCGAGGAAAGCCGCTGCCAGAGGCAGACTGAGCGCCGGAGGCATGACCAGGCGCAGACGATCGTTCGGATGATCGTGATGGACGCCGTGAATCACGAAGTTGAGTTGATCTCCGCCCTTGAACTTGGGGTGCCAATGGAACAGGAGCCGGTGCAGCCAGTACTCCGAAAGGGTCCAGATCAGCAGTCCGGCCAGGGTCAGGCCGATCACACCGGCGAGCCCGGTGCCCTGGTCGACGGCCAGCCAGTACATGGCGGCGATCGCCGGGACGAAAATCAGTGCCGGCACCGCAGGGTGAACCCTCGAAAAAAAGTTGAGTACGGGATTCTCGAAAAGGTCGGGGGATGCGGACAGCTTGGACGTGCGTTGAGATGTACCCATGATCGACTCCGAATGGTAGCGTGAAGGGTCCCCGAAACTGAAAGATCCTTTCGCACATGCCAATTACTGCAACAAGCAAAGCTCTCGACTTCAAAGTAGCCGATCTCGCACTCGCCGACTACGGACGCAAGGAGATCCGCCTCGCCGAACACGAGATGCCCGGTCTGATGGCGACCCGCCGCGAGTTCGCCGAAGCCAGGCCTCTTTCCGGCGCCCGGATCACCGGCTCCCTACACATGACGATCCAGACCGCGGTCCTGATCGAGACCCTGGTCGAACTCGGCGCCGAGGTGCGCTGGGCCAGCTGCAACATCTTCTCGACCCAGGACCATGCCGCAGCCGCTGTGGTGGTCGGCCCGGACGGCACCCCCGAAGCACCCGCGGGAGTTCCCGTCTTCGCCTGGAAGGGCGAGACGCTGGAGGAGTACTGGTGGTGCACCGGACAGGCTCTCACGTGGCCTGAGCCGGGCGACGACGGCTCGGTCGGGCCGAACATGCTGCTCGACGACGGCGGCGATGCCACCCTGCTGATCCACAAGGGCGTCGAGTTCGAACGGGCCGGCTCCGTGCCCGATCCGTCGACCGCCGAGTCGGACGAATTCAGGGTCGTGCTGCAGCTGCTCGGCGATTCGCTCGCCGGAGACGCAGGCAAGTGGACCGAACTCGCCAAGGGCGTCATGGGCGTCACGGAAGAGACGACCACCGGAGTCATGCGCCTCTACGAAATGATGGAAGCGGGCCGGCTGCTCTTCACCGCGATCAACGTCAACGATTCGGTCACGAAATCGAAGTTCGACAACCTCTACGGTTGCCGCCACTCGCTTGTCGATGGCATCAACCGCGCCACCGATGTCATGCTGGCCGGCAAGGCCGCCGTCGTCTGTGGCTTCGGCGACGTCGGCAAGGGCAGCGCCGAATCTCTGCGTGCCCAGGGTGCCCGGGTGATCGTCACCGAGATCGATCCGATCTGCGCCCTCCAGGCCGCTATGCAGGGCTACGAGGTCCGTCGCCTGGAGAGCGTGCTGGAGACCGCGGACCTGTTCATCACCACCACCGGCAACAAGGACATCATCACCGCCGACGACATGAAGCGGATGAAGCACCAGGCGATCGTCGGAAACATCGGCCATTTCGACAACGAGATCGACATCGCCGGGCTGGAGTCAGTGGATGGGATCGAGCGGATCGAAATCAAGCCGCAGGTCCACGAGTGGCGCTTCCCCGACGGTCACTCGATCATCGTGCTCTCGGAAGGACGACTGCTCAACCTCGGCAACGCGACCGGGCACCCCAGCTTCGTGATGTCGAACTCCTTCACCAACCAGGTGATGGCCCAGATCGAGCTGTTCGCCCGGGCCGACGAGTACGAACTCGGGGTCCACGTGCTGCCCAAGCATCTCGATGAGAAGGTCGCCCGGCTCCACCTCGATGCCCTGGCGATCGAGCTGACCGAACTGACGCAGGAGCAGGCCGACTACATCGGTGTTCCGGTCGACGGACCGTACAAGTCCGACCACTACCGATACTAGGGCTGCCCAGGGAATTCGCGCTGCCCAGGGCCGCAGCCCGGCTCGGGTGGCCGGCTGCGTCCAAGCGAGGTTCTGCGACTGCCGACGCGGTCCCGGCCGCTGCTTGCCGGAACGGACCGGTGGGCATCGACTCCCGGAGCGGTCGCGGCTTAAAGCCCCGGTGGCAGAATCTCTCCCCGGTACCGGGGAGGACAACCGCCCAAAATGCGGGGTAGTTCCTGCGACGTGAACACGGGAATCCTGCGATTTGCGAAAACGTGAGCGACGCGGCCGGCGTCCTGCTGCTTGGATGGCCGTCGTGGCCGGACGCAAGTCAGACACCCCCAAGTGCGAGGACTGCTACTTCCGCAAGAAAATGCTCTGCGCGCTCGACGTCGAGGAGCCTTGCGTGACCTTCCGCCCCAGCCGACCGGAAGGACTCGTGCCTCCGCGACAGCCGGTGCTGCTGCTCAGGCCACCCCGCTGGGCCGGCAACGCCCGCTTCGATTCGAACACCCAGGCGATTCCCGTCACGCACGACCAGGTTCCGGCTCCGGCCGCGTCGGTCTGAGCGCTCCCCCGGCGGCGGCTCCGGCCGGGTCGGTCGAGCTCCTTTTCGCAGAACTCCGGCTTCCGCTTCGCTGTGCCGCCGGCCGTCACTCCGGGCGGAAACCCTGAAAACGGTCGTCCAGACTCCGACCGGGATTACGGCCGCAGCGACTTGGGCATAACCTCTTGCGCAATGAAGTTCACTGTCCTCGGAAAGTCACCGGCATGGCAGGACGCCGGTGGAGCCTGTAGCGGGTACCTGATTTCCCAGGGGGACACGACGATTCTGGTGGATTGCGGCAACGGAGCCTTCGGCAAGCTGCGCAAGTACTGCGACTACGTCGATGTGGACGCGGTTGTCATCTCGCACCTTCACGCCGACCATTACTTCGACCTGATCCCTTTCGCTTTCGGGCTGACCCACGCCCCGCGCCAGCAGCCGGTCCCGGTCGGTGACTGGCCCGGCACAGACCGTCCGGCCCAGCCGACGCTTTACGCCCCGCCGGGTGCCGGGAGGACCTTCAGGAGCATGTGCGAGCACCTCGGCGTCTGTTCCCTGATCGAGGACTCCTTTGAC
>JAUQWL010000150.1 GCA_030835185.1 Solirubrobacterales bacterium
AGAGCGCCGCTTCCGGCCGCATCTGACCGCCGTCCGACTGGGCCGCGGTGTCGAGCCGGTGGAACATCCGCTACCCGTTTCCCCGGCGCTGGGCTTCGACGGCGAGGCGGTCACGCTGTACCGGTCGAGGCTGCTCCCGGAGGGGGCGGAGTACGAACCACTGCTGAGGTCCTACCTGTGAAAGTCGAATGAACCGATCGGTCCGATCGCTGATCGCCAGCGGAGCCCTTGTGACTACCCGGCAGGCAGGATGCCGTCGCCCCGAGGCCGGCAGATCGATTACCCGGACCGAACCCGCAGCCCGGCGACAGCAACCTCGTCCGGTTCAGGGTTCGAAGCTTCTTCGCACGCGCCCGTCCTTCGCCCTCGCGGTGTCGGCGAGGCCCTCCTGGGCGGCCTTCACCGCGGCGGTCAACCCGGCGTCGCCGACCGCCAGGATCCGGGCGGCGAGCAGTCCGGCGTTACGGGCAGCCCCGACCGCGACCGTGGCGACCGGCACGCCGGCCGGCATCTGAACGATCGAGAGCAGGGAGTCGAGACCGTCGAAGTACTTGAGCGGCACCGGGACGCCGACCACCGGCAGAGGGGTGGCCGAAGCGACCATGCCCGGCAGATGGGCGGCGCCGCCGGCACCGGCGATCACCACCCCGAAACCGGCACTCTCGGCGCGGGAGGCCCACTCGAGCATGTCGTGTGGTGTGCGATGCGCGGAGACGACCCGGATCTCGTAGCCGATGCCGAGTTCCTCGAGCGCCTTCGCGGCCTCTTCCATCACCGGCAGATCGGAATCGCTGCCCATGACTATGCCGACGCGCAACTGACTCATTTCGAACCTCCCTCAAGAGCGGATGCCGCCGCACGAGCCGCGTTCGCGGTGGCTTCGGCGTCCTGGCCACAGACCGTTACGTGGCCCAGCTTACGGCCTGGTCTGCTCTGCTTGCCGTAGAGATGGATGTGTGCCCCGGGCACGGCCAGGCCGTCAGCCAGACGGGCATCGGGGCCCTCGGGACCCTCGCCACCGACCACGTTCACCGTGACCACGGACGGTGCGGTGAGCGATGTGTCGCCGAGCGGAAGCCCGAGAACCGCCCGCAGGTGCTGTTCGAACTGCGAGGTGACGCAGCCTTCGATCGAATAGTGACCGGAGTTGTGCGGCCGAAGGGCAAGCTCGTTGACCAACAGGCCCCGGGCCGTGACGAAGAACTCGACGGCCATCATCCCGACCCCGCCGATCGCCTCGGCGATCTCGACGGCCATCGCCCGGGCCGAGTCGGCAAGCCCGGACGAAACCGGAGCAGGTGCGATCACTTCGCGGCACATCGCACCCCGCTGCACCGTCTCCACCACCGGGTATGAGACGTACTCCCCGTTCGCCGAACGCGCGACCATGGCCGCGACCTCGAGTTCGATCTCCAGCATCGGTTCGAGCAGGAAAGGTCCGGGCGTTTCGGCAAGCAGTCGGCCGGCCGCCTCCCGGTCCGCCGGCATCCAGACGCCACGCCCGTCGTAGCCGCCCCGGGGGGCCTTTGCCACCAACGGCCAGCCATGGACGGCGGCAAACCGGTCGAATTCCTCGATCGACGACGCCTCGGCGAAATCGGGCAAAGGGAAACCGTGGCCGGCCAGAGCCCGGCGGGCGTGGAGTTTGTCCTGGGCGTGGAGCTTTGCCGCCGCCGGCGGAGCGAGCTGGACCCCTTCGCTTTCGAGCGCGACGAGGTAGTCGGGCTCTACCTGCTCGTGATCGAAAGTCACCACGTCGCACCGGGCAGCGAGGCGACGCAGGTCATCGAGCACGGTCGGCGATCCGGGCTCGAAGGCGGCACCGGCATCGATGGCCGGCTCCTCCCGGGACCCGGCCAGCACAACCAACTCGATGCCGAGGCCTATCGCAGCCTGCTGCGTCATCCGGGCGAGCTGCCCGCCTCCGACCATCCCGACGCGGCGACCGCGGCCGGCCTCTGTCGCATCCGCACTCAAGAAAGGGTCGCCTTGAAGAATCGGTGTACGGCCGGTGCATCGGGGGCTGTCAGTTGCCGGACGATTGTCCAATCGTATGTTCTGAGACGGGCGAACGCGCCGCGCAGCGCATCGTCGCCGACCTCGTCGACGGGGGCTGTCCCGACCGGGCCCGGGTGGTGAGCCGACTGCCGGCCCGCGAGTCGCCCTCGCCCGTCTCAGCCATCAGTGGAAGCGGACACGGGAAGCGAAACGGTGAAACGGGCGCCGCCGAGGGGCGCGTCCGAGCAGGACGCCTCGCCGCCGTGCAGCTCCGCCACCGCCTTGACGATCGCCAGGCCGAGGCCGGAACCGCCACTGTCGCTGGAGCGCGACGTATCCAGACGGGCAAAACGGTCGAAGACCCGCTCCCTCATCTCCGGCGGAACCCCCGGTCCGTCGTCATCGACGTTGATCTCGACCCGGTCGCCCCGGTCGACCGCCGAGACCAGGATCCGGCCGCCGGCGGAGGTGTGGGTGACCGCGTTGGATATCAGGTTCGAGATCGCTCTGGCCAGCTGCTCGCGATTGATCGCCACGGGCCGGCTGCTGATCGATCCCAGCTCGATCGTCCGCCCGGCCGTCTCCCGGAAAGCTTCGGCCTCGGCCGTCAGAAGGGGCTCCAGTTCGCCTCGCTCGAGCTCCGCCCCTGCTCCCGAGTCGGTCCTCGCGAGCAGCAGCAGGTCGTCCACCAGCCGTTCCATCCGACCGGTTGCTGCGGTGACCTGAGCGGTGACCCGCCGGACCTCTGCGGCATCGGGTTCGGGGTGCCTCGCCAGAACCTCGAGCTGCCCCTTGACGATGGTCAGGGGCGTGCGCAGGTCGTGAGAGGCATCGGCCACGAAGGCCCGCTGGCCGTCGAAGGCCGCCTCGAGCCGGTCCAGCATGAGGTTGAACGATTCGGCCAGACGGCGCACCTCGTCGTTGCGGGTCTCCGAGATCGCCATCCGGGCGGAAAGATCTCCCCCGTCCACCCCACCGGCGACGCCCGCCATGCTCCGGATCGGCCGGGCGGTCCGGCTGGCCAGAAACCAGCCTGCCGCCGCGGCCACCAGCAGGGTGATGAAGCCGACCAGCAGGAAGGTCCGGCTGAGTCCGTCGAGGGCCCGGTTGACCGGGGCCAGTGGCTGGCCGACCCGGACGGTGGCGCCGCCACCGCCCGGAAGGGCGACCGCGGCGGTCAGGAGTCGCACCTCGCCCACGCCCTCGATCTTCACGGTCGAGAATCCGCGCCTGGAAGCAAGCAGTTGCGCCGCACTCTTATGGTCGTCGTCAGACGGGCTGTGGTCCGAGTCGTCGGAATGCGAGTCGTCCGGGTCGGAGTCGTCGGAGTGCGCGTCGTCGGAGTGCGCGTCGTCGGAGGGCTTGTCGCGCGCATCTGAGTGGTCGGAAGCGGACTTACCGGTGCCTCTGCCCGGCTTGACATCGACCCCCTGTTTGACACCCGACGGGAGTCCGAGCAGTTCGGGCTGGTTGGTCGCCGTACCTCCACCGGCCACCGAGATCGCGATCAGACGCGATGCCGGGCCGAATGACTGGGCTTTGACCAGACGCTCCGCCCTGAGCGTGTACTCGTCGAGGTCGAGCGGTGGCGGCCCGCTCAGGCTGCGCGAGAGGATCCCGACTTCCTGAGTCAGGTCGGTGTCGGTCTGATCCCGCAGGTCGGAACCGGTGCCCCGATAGACCGCGACGTATGTGATCGCCAGGGCGACCGCCATGATCACGGCGATCGAAACGGCGAGCCGGCCACGCAGGCCGATCGGCGGCAGCCGCCTCATCGGACCTGATCACGCAGCCGGTAGCCGACCGACCGCAGGGTTTCGATCGGATCCTCGGTTCCCGGAGTCGCCAGTTTGCGCCTCAGGTAGGCGATGTAGACTCCGACCACGTTGGTTCCGGGGTCGTAGTCGTACCCCCACACGCCGTTCAGAAGTTGCTCGCGCGAGAGCACTTGGCCCGGATGTCTCATCAGGAATGCGAGCAGGTCGAATTCGCGCGCTGACAGATGGACCTCCCGGCCCTGACGACTGACCGTACGCTTGAGCAGGTTCATCTCGATGTCGCCCGTTCTCAGTTCAGTCGTACTGGCCTGGCCGGGCTTCCTCAGATGCGCCCGCACCCGGGCGGCCAGCTCTTCGAAGGCGAAGGGTTTGGTCACGTAGTCGGTGGCACCGCTGTCGAGGCCTGCAACACGATCGGATATCTCGGTCTTCGCGGTCAGGAGGATCACCGGCGTTTCGGCATCCGAGGATCTGAATGCCTCGAGGATCTCCATTCCCGTGCGCCCGGGCAGCATCAAGTCGAGAACCAGCAGATCGAAACGTCCGGTCAGGGCAAGTGCCTCGCCTTCTTTCCCGTCATGGACGCAGCGGACGGCATAGCCTTCGGACTCGAGACCACGCCCGACGAAGTCGGCGATGGAGCGTTCGTCTTCTACGACCAGGATTCGCATCGGTTGCTGATGCTAAACGGGCGCGGACCCTCTACCCGGGAAAATAAGAGAACTCTCACGCAGCCCTTATCGGGGTCAAGGGTCTGCCGGTCACCGTTCCGGCATGAACGAAAAACTCGACCCCAAAGAGATTGCCCGGATAAAGAAGCTTGCCCGTTCGGCCCGGATCCGCCAGATCCGGCGGAAGACCGCAGTCACGGCGGCAACGCTCGTGGCGCTTTTCAGCGGGGTGATCCTGGTCCGCAGCCAGTTCGACGGATCGGGTGAAGCCGGCGCAGCACAGACCACGTTGGTCAGCCGCACCGAACCCAACCCTCCGACGACGGACAACGTCGTTGGCTACGAGGATTACGACGACTCCGACGATCACGGAGACGACGATGACTTCGACGAGTACGAAGAAGACCATGACTCCGACGACGACGGGAATCACGAGGGCATCCTCGGCACCATCACCGGCGCCGCTGCCGGGATAATTCGAGGCGACAGCTCGGGAAGCCAGAGCCAGGACCCGGGCCGGAGCGCCGAGCCGAGCCGGAGTCCCGCACCGCTGACCACCAGTCAGTCCTAGGCAGGTCCGCGATGACGGCGACTGGAACAGTGCGGGAAGCCTCCGCCCCGCCCGTGCGCACGGAGTTTGACGCGCTCGGGGGGTCGGTGGCGATCGAAGCCGACGGCGCGGGAGCCGCGGCCGCGGCAGGGCGCGCCGAGGCGTCCCTGCAGGACCTTCAGCGGCGGCTCACCCGCTTCGATGCCGGGAGCGAGCTCTGTCGGTTGAACTCCGACCCTCGGGAGACGGTGCCCTCGAGTCCGATCATGGTGAGGTTCGCGGCCACCGTAGCGCTGGCAGGCAATCTGAGCCGCGGGCTGGTCGACGCCACCTGCCTCGACGAGATCGAACGAGCCGGCTATGTGCGTTCCCTGGGGTCCGCCCCGGTCGGCAGCGCAGTGTGCGGACTGGCCGCCGCTGCTGCTGCCCCCGGCGAGCGCGTCCCCGGTGGCGGCGATCCGCGGCAGAGGTGGATTTCGGTCACGGTCGATCCTGTCGCCGGCACGGTGACCAGACCTCCCGGCACACGACTGGACAGCGGCGGGACGGGCAAGGGCCTGGCCGCAGATGTTGCCGCCGAAGAACTCGAGGGTCTGGACTGTTTCGCCGTCAACTGTGTCGGCGACATCAGATTCGGCGGCAGGTCGGGTGTCGAGCGGGAAATACGGGTCGACTCGCCGGTTCCCGGCGACGGACCGGTGGCGACGCTGCGTCTCGTATCCGCCGCCGTGGCCACCAGCGGGATCTCGAGGCGGTCATGGATCGATCCCGACGGGAGGGTGGCTCACCACCTGATCGACCCGGCCACCGGCAGGCCCGCCTGGACCGGCGTGGTTCAGGCGACTGCGGTCGCACCGACCGGTGTCGAGGCCGAGGTGCGGGCCAAGGCGGCGCTCCTGTCGGGCCCGGATGCCGCCGCCGGCTGGCTCATCCACGGCGGCGTGATCGTGCTGGACGACAACCGCGTGATCCCGGTACCAGGAGATGCAGCCACCGTAGAGGCAGTCCGGTGAGCGGCAACGGGATACACCTCTGGTGGATCCTCAGCCGTGGTACCGGCATCGCGGCGATCCTGGTGGCGAGCCTGTCCGTGACGACCGGGCTGCTCGCCGGCCGCGGACGTCCGTTCAAACTCGGGCGTTTCACCGACATCAAGCCCGTCCACGAAGCTCTCTCGATGGCGACGATCATCCTGGTCGCCGGCCACGGCCTGCTGCTTCTCGGCGATCCGTGGCTGGAACCGGGTCCGGCCGGCATCGCCCTCCCCTTCCACCTCTCGTACAGGCCCTTCTGGACCGGGATCGGAATCATCGCCGGCTGGGGGATCGTGCTGCTGGGCCTGAGCTACTACGCACGCAAGTGGATCGGGCCCGGCCGTTGGCGGGTCGCCCACCGGTTCGTTGCCGTCTTCTGGATCCTCGGGATCTTCCACACCTTCGGAGCCGGTACCGACGCAGGCCGGCTCTGGCTCCAGGTACCGGTTGCCGTGACGGCCCTGCCCGCACTCGTCCTGCTCGGTATGCGGCTGGGCAAACGGCCGCTGGGTCGCAGGGCGAGTGTCACCGGATCGGTCCCCTGATAGCTTGAAACAAGCCGAACCGCCGTCCTTGTCGCCGACGGCGCGTGATCAAAGAGCAAGGAGTGTTGACGTGTTCAAGCGCATTGTTGTTGGGTACGACCAGAGCGACGGTTCGCGGGACGCGCTCGTCCTCGGTCGCAGGCTGGCCGATCGGCTGGACGCCGACCTGATGGTCGTCGGCGTGGTCCCGGCGCCCACCGGTGGCAGCCTGGTTCCGGCTCTGCCGGCGACCGCCTATTCGAATCTGGTCGAACATGCCAGGTCCGGCCTCGAGACGGCGGCAGCGGAATTCGGCGGGACCATCGAGATCGTCCAGAGCAGCTCGGCCGCCCGCGGGCTCGAGGAGTTGACCGAAAGGCTCGAAGGAGACCTGCTGGTCCTCGGCTGTGACCGAACCGACCCGGGGAAGGTCCGTGCCGGCCACAAGGCCCGGGTGCTGATGCAGGGCTCGCGCTGCGCGGTCGCGTTGGCACCGGTCGGCTACCGCGACAGCGAGCGGGATCTATCGCTCGTCGGAGTGGCGGTGGACGGCTCGCCCGAGTCCGCGCATGCCCTCGAAGCCGCGGTGGAAATCGCCGGTGGCCGCACGCTCCGTCTGATCTCGGTGGCCACCGAATTCAGCGAGATCTGGGGCTTTTGGGGCGCCACCTACGCCCTCACGGAACTCGGGGTGGCATCGCGTGAGGCAGCACAGAAGATTCTCGACGAAGCCTCCGGGTCACTGCCGGAAGGCGTCGAAGCGACCACCGTGATGGCGGATGGCATCGCCTCTGAAGAACTGCGCAAACAGTCGGCCGAAGGGCTCGACCTGCTCTGTCTCGGATCGCGTGGCTACGGCCCCGTCCGCCGGGTTCTCCTGGGCTCGGTCAGCTCGGAGCTGCTCCACGAGGTCTACTGTCCGGTGGTGGTCGTACCCCGCACCGCGGCCCCCGACGAATAACCCGGCAGATGGTTCGGGATGAGCCTGCCGGCGGTGCGGCTGGCGGTCCCGGCCGAATGACCCGGCAGATGGTTCGGGATGAGCCTTCAGTCGGTGCGGGTCAGTCGTCCGGGCAGGCGACGGCCCGGCCGATGACTTCGCCGTTCCGCAAGCGCTCGTAGGCGTCGCCGACCCCGTCGAGACCGACCCGTTCCGTCCGGATCCCGATACGGCCGCTACGGGCCAGGTCGAGAACCTCCATCAGCTCCACCGCCGTACCCCAGTAGGTGGTCGCGATCCGGGCTCCCCAGGGCAGCGCCATCGCGCTGTACTCGAAAGTGCCGCCGGCCAGGCCGAGCAGGGTCAGGTCCCCTTCGAAGGAGAGCAGGCCGCCGGCCAGCGCCAGGGTGTCGGCCGATCCGACGACGTCCAGCACGAGTTCGGCTCCGCGGCCGCCGGTCATCGCCCTGATCGATTCCGGTGTCGCCTCTCCGGCGTTGATCGCGTGGTCGGCACCCAGCTGCTTCGCCACCTCCAGCTTGTCCGCCGACAGGTCGATCGCGACGATCTTCGCCGCACTCAGTGCGCTGATGATCTGCACCGCCATCTGTCCGAGGCCGCCCACTCCGATCACGACGGCGGTCGAACCGGGGACGAGACGCGGCAGTGAGCGCTTGACCGCGTGATACGGGGTCAGCGCAGCGTCCGAAAGCGGTGCTGCGTCACGGGGGTCGAGATCCCCGAGCGGGATGAGCAGCCGGCTCGAGGGGACCAGCATGTACTCGGCCAGACCTCCGTCACGCCCGATCCCGCCGCCAAACGCACCGATCTCCAGCTGGTTCTCGCAGTAGTCCTCCCGGGAGAGCCGGCAGGCCCGGCAGTGCCCGCAACCCCACGGTCCGTATACCGCGACCGGTTGCCCGGGCTCGAAGCCGCCGACACCGTCGCCGATCCGCTCCACCCAACCGGCGTTCTCGTGTCCGAGGGTGAACGGAGGGTCGAAAGGCATCGCCCCTTCGGGCCACTCCATGAGGTGGAGATCGGAGTGACAGAGACCCGAACCGCCGATCTTGACAAGAACCTCGCCGGGGCCGGGTTCGGGCACCGGCACCTCGACCAACTCGGGAGGCTGCTGCCATTCGATCAGTCGGTACGCAAGCACGGGCCAGTACCTACCCGGCGCAACACTTCTGTAAACCGGGAACGGGGAATCTCGAAAAGCGATCCGAAAGGGCCGGATCGGGGGCGGGCCGGATTTGCGGCAGCCACCTCCGTGGTCCGAGGGGCTCCAGCAGCACCGGCCGGCACCCGCCGGCCCCGGTCAACCCGGCGTCATCGCCATCAGGCGACGGAAGGCGCTTCGGGCAGGCTCTCGAGCGCGCGGTTCATCTCGCTCTCGGAGAACTCCAGGTCGACCAGTTCTCCGGAAAGGTAGGACTGGTAGGCGGCGAGGTCGAGATGCCCGTGACCGCTGAGGTTGAACAGGATGACCCGTTCGTCTCCCTCCTGCTTCGCCTGTTCGGCTTCGTTGATCACGTACTGGATCGCGTGGGTCGGCTCCGGTGCCGGGATTATCCCTTCGGCCCGGGCGAAGATGATCGCCGACTCGAAGGCCTCGGTCTGCGGGATCGCCTGAGCCTCGATCAGTCCCTCTTTGACCAGCGCGCCGAGGATCGGGGCGACGCCGTGATAGCGCAGCCCGCCGGCATGGACCGGAGGCGGCACGAAATCGTGGCCGAGCGTGTAGGTCGGCATCAGCGGGGTCATGCCGACCGTGTCGCCGAAGTCGTATGCGTAGACACCCTTGGTCATGGTCGGGCAGGCCGACGGCTCGACCCCGACGAACCTTGTATCCAGGCCCTCTTTGAGCTTCTTGCGAAGCAGCGGGAAAGCGATACCGGAGAAGTTCGAGCCACCGCCGACACAGCCGACCACGACATCCGGATATTCGCCGGCCATCTCGAGCTGGGCGATTGCCTCCTGGCCGATCACGGTCTGGTGGAGACAGACGTGGTTGAGGACCGAACCGAGTGCGTACTTGGTGTCTTCGGATGCGACGGCGACCTCGACCGCCTCCGAAATCGCGATGCCGAGACTGCCGGTGGCGTGCTCGGCCTGGGAGCGGCCGGCCTCGGTCAGCTTCGAGGGGCTGCGGTGGACGCTCGCTCCCCACGTCTCCATCATCGCCCGGCGGTACGGCTTCTGGTCATAGCTGGCCCCGACCATGAAAACCTCACACTCGAGGCCGAACATCTCGCAGGCGAGGGCCAGCGAAGAGCCCCACTGTCCGGCTCCGGTCTCGG
Organism: Solirubrobacterales bacterium; assembly: GCA_030835185.1. Classification (GTDB taxonomy): domain Bacteria; phylum Actinomycetota; class Thermoleophilia; order Solirubrobacterales; family 70-9; genus 67-14. Next base: position 9,799 of record JAUQWL010000150.1, read on the forward strand.
TCGCCAGCTTCTTCACGCCCTCCTGCTTGTTGTACCAAGCCTGCGGAATGGCTGAATTCGGCTTGTGAGAACCGGCCGGAGAGACCCCCTCGTACTTGAAGTAGATGTGGGCCGGGGTGTCGAGAGCCTTCTCGAAGCGACGGGCCCGGATCAGCGGGGTCGGACGCCAGAGGCGATAGGCGTCGACGACCTCCTCGGGGATGCCGATCTCCGGTTCCATCGAGACTTCCTGCTCGATCAGGCCCATCGGGAAGAGCGGCGCGAGGTCCTCGGGGCCGAGCGGCTGTCCGGTACCGGGGTTCAACGGCGGCAGCGGTTCCCCGGGAAGGTCGGCGGCGATGTTCACCCAGCGGTCGGGGATCTGCGACTCGTCGAGCAGGTACTTGACTTGTTTACCCATTGATTGTGGCTCCTGTCCTCGGTTCCGCCGATGGCGCTTGCCGGTCAGTCTAGACCGGTCGGCGCGACATTACGGCAAAGCGGAGCAACCGGATCGTGACCCCGGCATCAGGAGCCGGCGAGCGCGCCCCCGTACACCTGCCAGGCAAGTGCGGTCTTGGCGACAAAGCTGAGGACGACGTAGGCCCGCTCGACGAACAGCGGATCCATCCAGCGACCGTTGGCGCGATAACCGAGCCACATGTTCACCGCGAAACCGTTGAACAGGATGAACAGCGAGACAAAGATCACGTAGACGAAGCCCGGCGCACCACCGCCGTTCGAGTCGGCGAGAACGAACTGGATCGCGATCGCGATCCACGGTACCGCCCCGATGACGCAGCCATAGACGAACGGGCTCCAGTCGACCGTCTGCCGCCCGAGATTGGTCCGCTCCATGACCAGCCCGAACAGGATCATCGCCGAGTTCGCTCCGAAAAGGGCGATCAGGGCAACCGGGTTGTTCACGCCGGAGAGCATCGCGATCAGTACCACCATCAGCGACGCACTGATCGAGTATTCCCACCAGCGGGCCGGGTTGATACCGCGGGTGACATTGTTCTCGTACCAGCGTCGCGCGAACGTTCCCACCGAGAAATGGTCCACCGCCGCCAGGGCGAGAAAGAGCGCGACCACAAGGTCGATCCGGAGGTCGAAGATGTCGGTTGAGCCGTACATTCCCGATCCGGGAGCACCAGCCAGGAAGCTGCCGATCACCGGGAGTTCCGCGGGCTTGGCGATTATGAGCAGGATCACTACCTGCGCAGCGAAGAAAGCCGTAGCGATCAGGTTCAGGCGGCGAAGCCTCGCCAACTTTCCCTCGTCGCGCTGTGGTCCGGCGCCGGCTGAAGCGTGTTCACTCTTTTCTAGGCTCATGGATGGCCAAATTTACCTCGCTCCGAAGACAGTCCGATCAGACCTCGCTCCGGAGGAAGCCGGACTCGACGGGTATAGACTCACGCGCGGGCAAGGTGCAAGCGAAGGAAGGCAAACCGTGATTCCGGTGGGGAGCTTCATTCTGGCGGCAGTGGCGGACGGCGGTGGCCTCGAGGCAGCCAGGAACGGCGGCAAGGGAGAGCCGCTTGCCACATCGACCCTGAACATGCCACGCTAGGGACGTGGACTTGAACGGGCGAGGACTGGGGCTGCTTTCCTGGCGGACCCGCTGGGAGCTGATCGAGTTCCTGCGCAACTCGATCTGGATCGTGCCTGCGGCTTTCGTGCTCGTGGCGATGGTGATGGGCGTCCTGCTGCCGGACCTCGATGAGAGGACCGGCGTCGTGATCGGGGTCGATTACGGGGCCAGTGCCGCTCAGGGAATGCTGGGTGCGATGGCCGGCGGCATGATCACCTTCACCGGTTTCGTCTTCTCGATCCTGCTGCTGGCGGTCCAGTTCGGCTCAAGCCAGTTTTCGCCGCGAATGCTGAGGCGCTTCCTGCGCGATCCCACCACGAAGATCTCGCTGGGGATGTTCATGGCGACCTTCATATACGCCCTGCTGGTGCTGCGCACGATCGAGCCGGTCAGCAACAAAGACTTCATCCCGGACTTCTCGGTCTCGGTCTCAATACTGATGCTGTTGGTCAGCATGTTCCTCTTCCTGCGGCTGATCAGCCAGACGACCCAGGGCCTCAGGGTCGCGGCCGTGGTCAAGATCGTCGGTGACGAAGGCACCCGGGCGATAAGCGGGGTGTACCCCGAGCCGGTGCCCGAGGGCGGCGAAGCGGACCCGACAGCTTTGCCTGTGGCGCCGGGAGGTCCGCGGGCCGTCACTTTCGACCGGGACCCCGGCATCCTCCAGAGCATCGACCACAGGGGCCTCGTCCGAATGGCCCGCGAGGCCGATGTGGCGATCGAGCTGGTGACTTCGATCGGCGACCTGACGGTGACCGGAAGCCCGATCTTCAGGATCCATGGTGATGGCGAGGTCGACGTCGAAGCCCTGCGCCGCTCGGTCGCGGTCGGCGACGAACGCAACATGCGCCAGGACCCGGCGTTCGTCTTCAGGCTGCTGGCTGACATCTCCTCCAAAGCGCTCTCGCCGGGCGTCAACGATCCGACCACCTCGGTCCAGGCCCTCGACCAGATCGAGCTCCTGCTGCGACTGGTCGCCGGCCGCAAACTGCTCCCGGGAGAGATCGTGGACGAAGACGGCGCTGTCAGGCTGGTCTTCCCGGCCCCTTCCTGGCAGGATTTCCTCAGCATCGCGCTCGACGAGACCCGGCTCTTCGGCGCCGATTCGATCCAGGTCATGCGCCGGCTCCGGGCTCTCCTCGAGGACCTGCTCAAAGCGGTACCCGAGTTCCGGCGTCCGGCCGTCGAGAACCAGATCGCGATGCTGGAAGCCAGCGTCGAACGCAGCTTCATCGGCGATGCGGACCTGATCTCAGCCGGAACCCGCGACCGCCAGGGAATCGGCTCACCCCGCTGACGGTTCAGCGGTGGCCGGCACGGGCGCCGGCCACCGTGACAGCCGGCGTCAGCTCCCGGGCTCGACCACCCGGACCGCGCCGCGCATCAGTGGATGGATGCGGCAGAAGAAAGTGTGCGTTCCCACGGGAAGATCCCTGGGCGTTGACCAGGTGGTCCGGTTGACGGTGGGAGCACCGCCGGAACCGAGCTGACCGGAATCGAACTGGTACTCGCCGTCGGGAATCGGATACGAGATGCCGGTCGAACGGTTGCAGGGCGACGTGCCTGAGGTCAGCGAGTGCCAGATCTGCCTGCTCCGATCGCCGGATGAAAGCTGGAAGGTCAGCTGGTCGCCCTTCTCGACGGTCGGTGGCCGGCCGGCGGCGCCCGGGATTCTGAAGTCGCCGGCTTCGTAGCTGTAGCCGCCGATCATCAGTGGTTCGGAGCCCGGCAGGCCATCGGGCAGCTTGCCGGGGTCCGGACCGACCGTCGGTGGCTTGCCGCCGTGGTCGTTGTTCTCGGCGAAGTGCCCGTGATTGAGAACGCCGCGGTAGCCGACCTTTTTCGCGTACGGGTTGCGGCCTCCCACGTCGGCATCGGCCATGTAGACCACATTGATCCCCATCGATTCGTACCACGAGGCGATCTTCGTTTCGTAGGTCGTCTGCAGCTCGAGAGTGTCGCCCGCCCGGACCGCCACCCTCCAGCCCGGCTTCGTCCCGACCATCGCCACATCCCAGGAGACCGGCCGGCGGTTGCCGAAGTAGTGGGCCCGGGATGTGAACAGCTCGACCCGGTCGCCCTTCACGGACGGCCGCTTCGATCGGCAGACCCTGATCCGCTTCTGCTTCTTCCTGAAAGCCCGCCTGCGTTCGCCACTCCAGTTCTTCCTCTGCTTGCGGGTCAATCTCCTTTGCGTCCTGCATTCCGGCCCCGCATACGCGGCCCCGTCACGATTGAGGTAGAGCTCGGTCGAAAGGCCGCCCGTGTGGACGTGGCCGATCGTCTGGACCAGGACACCGTCCCGGTCCACGACCCACTCGTTTTCCTTCGGACCGATGCCGTAGGGGTTGCCGGCGTCGGCGGGGTAGGTGAACTCGCCGTCCCTGCCGCCGCTGCCACGCCTGACGTCGAAAACCGGATAGTTGGTGCCGTTCTCGACGTCCATCCAGATCGGCCGCACCGGCTCGATGCCTTCGGCCAAGGGTGATCCGTCGGGGATGAAGTCGATCGTATAGGTGATGTAGAGCTGCATCGGCTCGGGCACCAGGTTGTGGACCATGTGGTTGAGGATCCAGGTGTCGGTCGTCTCGTAGCGGTAGCCGAAGCCCTGAGGAAGCTCCATCGCCGTCTTCTCTTCACCGGTGGCGTAAAAACGCTCCGGAAAGTTGGCACCGACCGCTTCGTCGGTTGCGTCTTCCCGGTCCTGGTTGAGCCAGACGCCATGGTGGAACATGACCTCGCTCGATTTCGGGATCGACCCGTCGGGCCGTACCAGGTTGGGCTCGATCCGCGTGATCCAGCCGTTTTCGGAGGGCCGCTGGTAGGCAAAGATCGGGTCGTAGTCGATCCGGTTCTGACCCGAGGTGACCGTCAGGGGGCCGCCGTCTTCGCCGACGTAGTAGGTCGTTCGCTCGACCCCGCCGGGGAGCATGGTCGTCTCCGGCTCGACCATCGCCCGGGATGCCGGAGCGGCGACAAGAAGCAGGACCGCACACAGGAGAAAGCTCGCCCCGGCGACCACACCGCCCTGACAGATGCGGCCCGCACTGCTCAAAGACTCCACGCTGTGACCCATCCGCGCTCCCGCAGTAGTTGACGGGAGACTCTCCACCCCGAACCCCCCTCGCGACAAACCTAGCGCAAGGTGGGCGATTCCACCGGAGGAGCGATCAGCGCAGTTTGCGCTTTGCGGAAGACGGCTTGCCGAACGGGACTGTCG
>JAUQWL010000151.1 GCA_030835185.1 Solirubrobacterales bacterium
CAATCCTGCCCGGCGGTCATGTTGAACAGGAAGCCTACAGTCCCCAGGGGAAACAGGAACTCAACCGATGCTAGACACAGTCAGCCGAGAAAAGAAGCCTACAGTCCCCAGGGGAAACAGGAACTCAACCCGTGGTGGGGCGGCTCATGGCCAATCTGAAGCCTACAGTCCCCAGGGGAAACAGGAACTCAACTGCTCAGGCTCGGGGCCGCTGCGCTGAGGAAGCCTACAGTCCCCAGGGGAAACAGGAACTCAACCAACGGCCTGACAGGGGGATGAATTGCCGAAGCCTACAGTCCCCAGGGGAAACAGGAACTCAACTCTGAACTGGATGTTTGCCGGCACCGGAGTCGTACGGGATTCTGTGGGGGGCGACCGGATCCTCCGCCGGCGGCTTTGCCGGATCAGGGCTTTGTCGGACTGGGTCCTGAGGCAGGGCGCCCGGCCCGGTTGGTGGCGAGAAGCCCCCAGAGATGTTGGACGGCATAGGCGCGATAGGGCCGCCATCGCTCGCCGAGTCGCTCGACTGCCGCGGGACGGGCATCCACCCCGAGCAGCTCGAGCGCGCGACGTACCCCCAGGTCCGTCGGCAGAAAGGCATCGGGGTCGCGAAGTGCGCGCATCGCGATGTAAGCGGCCGTCCAGGGCCCGATACCCGGCAGCTCGAGCAGCCGGCGCCTGGCCTCATCCCGATCTGCGCCGGCATCAAGCACGAGGCGCCCGTCGGCGAGCGCTCGGGACATGCCGACCAGGGCACGCCCGCGGCTGCCAGGCATCGACAGAGAGTCAGGGTCGAGCCCCGTGAGCGCTTCTGCCTCCGGGAAGAGATGCGTCACCCCGCCAAGCGGGCGCTCCAGGGTCTCGCCACAACGGAACACCAGCCGACTCGCGAGCGTGGACGCTCCGGCGAGCGACACCTGCTGCCCGAGCAGGGCACGTATCGCAAGCTCATCGCCATCGAAATGACCCGGAACGCGACGGCCGGGGTCGGCGCGCACCAGATCGCCGAGCAGGGGATCGCCTCCCAACGCTTCGACCACCGCCTGTGGGTCGGAATCGAGGCCCATCAAGACTCGCGATCGCTGCACTGCGACCGGGAGGTCACGCACATCTTCCAGCCGGAAACGGGCGTGGATGCAGTTGTCGACGGGCTTCAGCTCGACAGTGCCGGCACCCTGTGGCAGTCGCAGGCTGCGCCTGTAGGTACCGTCGACCACTTCCTCGACTCCCGGAACGACACGCCTTTCGAAATAGGCGACTGACCCGTCTGCATCCAGGGGAGCGCGATAGGGCAGTCGCAATCCGATGACGCCGCCATGTTCGACGGGCCGTTGCGGGTCTGTACGGCCGCGGATTTCGGTCGGGGTGAGCGCAAAGATCTCCTGCACCGTGGCGTTGAACTGCCTGACGCTCTGAAAGCCCGCCGCAAACGCCACATCGGCGACCGGCATGACCGTCGTTTCCAGCAGAATCCGCGCGCTCTGCGCACGTCGAGCGCGGGCAAGGGCCGCGGGACCGGCGCCGACCGCCGCGACCAGTTGGCGGTGCAGCTGCTGCTCGGCGTATCCGAGGCGTTTGGCGAGCCCGCCCACTCCTTCGCGATCGATCACGCCATCGGCTATGAGCCTCATCGCCCGTCCGACTACATCCGCTCGGGCGTCCCACACCGGGGAGCCAGGCGACGCATCGGGCCTGCAGCGCTTACACGCACGAAAGCCGGCCACCTGGGCACCGGCAGCGGTTGCGAAGAAGCGCACGTTCTCCCGCTTCGGCGTGCGTGCCGGACAGCTCGGCCGGCAGTAGATGCCGGTCGAAGCGACGCCACAGAAGACCCATCCGTCGAAGCGGGGGTCCTTGCGCTCTACGGCCTGCCAGAAGCGGTCGGAACCGAAGTCCATGGGCAATTGGTAGCCGAATTCAGATCCATTTGTGAGCGAGGCGTCTGATCATCGCCTCAGCCAGGTCGATCGCCTGGTAGACCGTCTCGAAATCGACGTTGTCGGCGGTGTCGTTCGGCCAGTGGTAGTTGGCCGGTTGCTTGTGCTCTGTGCATGAACAGATCGAAACAGTCGGGTAACCGGCGGCGAGCGGCTCGAGACCGTCCGTGCCGTTGCGTATCCGCAGATTCGGGAAGAGCGGGATCCCGAGCTGCCCGGCGGTCCGGTCGGCCAGATCGAGCGCCGGCTGCGGGTACTCGTACATCTTCAGGAAACCCTCTCCCCTGAGCACCGTCAGGTGCGGCGAGCCGACCGTATCGAGGTTGATGAAGAAGGTCGAGTCGGTGGGCAGGTCCGGAAAGTGGCGCTTGCCGAATGCGCGCATGCCTTCACTGAATGACTCCTCGGCACCGACCGAGAGCAGGATGATCCTGAGTCCCGGTGGCGGAGCCGCGACGAAGCGCCGGCCGAGCTCCAGCAGGGCGACCACTGCGGTGCCGTTGTCGTTTGCGCCGGGAACCACCTGACGCACGGCGATATCCGCCATCGAGGCGGTGGATCCGGCCGACAGCACCGCCGCCGCAACCGCCAGTCTGCGGTTGCCGGTCACCGCCGCGATTGCGGCGAGCGCCGGCCCGGCGAGTACGGGTGCCATCAGCATCGGACTCGTATCGAGCTTGCGGAAGATGCCGGTGCGCGCCATCAGTTCGGGCATACCGGGGTGGAAGATCAGTCCGGCGTGGGCGGCGTCGTGGTGGGATACGAGCACGACGGTCCGTTCGGCGTCAGGGTCGCCCAGCTCGCAGACCACGTTGCTCGTCTCCCGCTCCGGGAGAATCCGGCGCAGCGGACGCCCGTGCGGCGGGAAGTCCCGGGCGATCGCCGCCAGGCCGAACAGGCCGAGCGCTCCTCCGAGCCAACGTCTGCCGCCGAGGACGGCCAGTCCACCGGCGACACCGGCAGCGGTACCTATCCCGAGGGGCCACCAGTAGGTGCCGTGAGCGGCCCCGGTCTCGATCCGGGCGCCGGCGCCGAGTGCTTCGAGTTGCCCGACCATCCACTCTGCC
>JAUQWL010000152.1 GCA_030835185.1 Solirubrobacterales bacterium
GGCCGCCAGCGTCTTTCCCGACCCGGTCGGAGCACAGATCAAGGTGTGATCGCCGGACGAAATCGCCCGCCAGCCCTCTCCCTGGGCAGGAGTCGCCGCCTCGAAAGAAGCCTCAAACCAGCGCCGGACCTCCGGACTGAACGGGGCAAGGGGATCCTGGGTCGATTCAGCGGCCATCTTCAACCCACTGAGACTACGCCCCCGGCTCCCGATTCCCGCGAACCCCTCCCTGACCCACTCTGCGACAAGTCCCGTATCGTTTCCAGAAGCCTGGTTGAGGTCTGCCGTCGATGTCCTGGCGGAGACGTCCGGACAGGCGGAGCGGTTAAGAAGAATCGACTCGCGCAGGCTATGGTTCGGAGGCTGGCAGGATGGCTTCGGTCGCCTTTCATCAGGGCCGGATGCCCCAGTGGCGACATCAACTCGCCCCCGGTTCTTCGCCTCCGAGTGTGCTCGAACGACTAAGATCAGGGAAAGTTGTGTACGAAACGCTCCTTTCGGGGTTTTCGATGGTTGCAGATTCGCATGAACCGGTCACCCCGTAGCTAAATGGCTTACCAGGAGGGCTCTTGAGCCAGGATTCCAACCGCAGCACCGCCGGAAACTCGCACCTCTTATTGCCGCGAGATTCGGACCTGAACGGATCTCCTGACTATGCGGGGAATCTCGACTCCATGGTCCGCATCAGAAGGTGGGGTCTTGCACTCGCGGACGCCGCCGGAATCAGTGCCGGCATTGCTGCGGCGGCCATCTTCGGCAAGATCGGGTCCGAGAACCTCATTTGGGGAGTCCTTGCGATCCCGATGTGGATCTTCGTCGCCAAGCTCTACAACCTCTATGACCGGGACCACCGGAGAATCACCCACGAAACTTCAGATGAGATCCCGGCGCTGATCGCCACCGCCGCGATCACTCTGGTTCTCGTCAAGCTGGTTTCGGAGATCTTCGCGTCAGGTGTCCTCCCGAGTTCGGCCCTGGTGATCGCCGGCTCGACCTCGGTCTTCTTCATCATTGCCCTGCGCTCGGTCGTCAGGCGTATCTACTTCAAGATCGCAGACCGCGAACGCACGATCATCGTGGGCACCGGCCCCAAAGCGGCACTGGTCGCCCGCCGCCTTCGCAGGCAGGCAGGCAAGCAGATAGATCTGCTCGGTTTCGTCTCCTCGAATGGTGGTGACGAAAACAGTGACCCATTTTCCGACGTTGACCTCGAGAGGCTCGGCGACACCGCGGAACTGGGTCCCGCCACCGGCCGGAACCGGATTTCCCGCGTGGTGATCGCCGATGACGATCTCTCCGCAAGGGAAACCGGAAGGATCATCAACGTCTGCCGGCAGTCTCAGGTGTCGGTGACGCTGGTTCCCGCGAACCAGGAGGTACTCGGGCCGGGTACGGAGCTCAACCGCATGGCCGGCGTGCCGATGCTCGATTTCCACTTCAGCGTTCCGCCACGGTCGACCCTGGCGATCAAGCGCGTCATCGACCTCGTCTTCGCAGTCGTCATCCTCGTGCTCACCTCGCCGCTCCTGGTCCTGTCGGCAGTCGCGATCAAACTCGATTCGAAGGGCCCGGTCTTTTTCCGTCAGGTCAGGGTCGGCAAGGACGGTCGCCAGTTCAAGATATTCAAGCTTCGCACCATGATGGTCGATGCCGAAGAGCGTCTGGACGAACTCATCGACCTCGACGCACTCGAAGAACCGGCTTTCAAAATCGAGAACGATCCCAGGGTCACCAGGGTCGGCTCCATTCTCAGGCGCACCAGCCTCGACGAGCTCCCCCAGTTCATCAATGTCCTGCGGGGGGAGATGTCGATGGTCGGACCACGTCCGGAAGAAGTGGCGGTAGTAGCGCTTTATGACGAGCGCCAGCGGGAACGACTTGCGGTGAAGCCCGGACTGACCGGACCGATGCAGGTCGCGGGTCGCGGCGATCTCGGTTTCGAGGAGCGGCTCGCAATGGAGCGGGACTATCTGGACAACCTGACGATCACCGGCGATATTTCAATCCTGATTCGTACCCCGCGCGCAGTGATCAAGGGTCACGGCGCTTTCTGAGACCGACTCCGGCCGCCCGGTTGAAAACTGGACCCCGGCTTGGACCCCTTCATGAACGAGCCTGAACTGGAAATCGTCATCGTCAGCCACGGGGCCAAGAGCCTGTTGAGGCGCTGCCTCGAATCGCTCCGCGACCACCCCTCCCGACGAAGCACCCGGGTGAGCGTTGTGGACAGCGGGAGCGTGGACGGCACCCCCGACATGGTCGCGCGGGAGTTTCCCGAGATCCGTCTCGTACGCCGCGAGAACATCGGCTTTTCCGCAGCGAACAACCTGATTCTGAAAGAGACCCCTGCCCCGTTCACGCTGCTGCTGAACCCGGATACCGTGGTCCACGAGGGTGCCATCGACAGCTCACTGAACCGCATTGAGACTGATCCTTCAGTCGGAATGGTCGGCTGCCGTCTCGTGACCGAGTCCGGAGAGCTCGACCACGCCTGCAAGCGGTCGTTTCCAACCCCACTCGGAGCCCTGGCGCACTTCACCGGGATCGGACGGAAGCCCGATGCCCCTGACAGCCTTTCCCAGTACAGGGTGACCGATCTGGGTGAGTATGAGGCTGGCGAAGTCGACGCCATCAACGGTGCCTACATGCTGGTACGTCGCGAAGCCTTGCTTGAGGTCGGGCTACTCGACGAAGGCTACTGGCTCTACATGGAGGACCTCGACTGGTGCCGCCGCTTCTGGGTCGCCGGTTGGAAGGTCTTCTATGACCCCGCCGGAACGGTGCTTCACGTCAAGGGGGGCTCGAGCGGCAAGCGGCGCGGCTTCCGTCAGGAGGTCGCCTTCCACCGCGGGATGGGACGCTTCTACCGGCGCTTCGACGCGCCTGGCAAACCGACCGTAATCAATCTGGCCGTTTACCTGGGTATCGGAGCGAAGCTGGCGGCAAGTCTGCTCGTGGCACAGCTGCACAAGGCTTGACGATCGGCAGGTTCGGCGCGTCCGGCAGGGATCAGCACCCGGCCGGGCGTCGCATCTACCTTCGCGAGCGCTTCACCACGCGGACAAGAGACTTCCATGCGGGCTTCGGCTTGAGTTGATCTCCAGCCTGGAAAAGGCCGGACGAGTAGCAGAAGTTGCAGGTTTCGACGTTGCGCCGAATATCCTTCCAAGCGAACCAGTACACCGACCGCAGGTTGAGATACCGGCGCATCTCGAGCATCAGATTGTAGCCCGAGGTCAGCTGCCTCGCCTGCTTTGACCGGTTGCCCATGCCGAAGACCGTGGCGCTGTCAGAGCCCCAGCCGATTTCGGTCACGTGCATCGGCGTTTTCCGGCCTCCATGCTGGATGAGGGTCTTTCTCACCTGTTTGAGGAGTCGTCGGAGTTGACCCGTGTTCGGTGTATACGGGTGAATGGCAACCGAGTCGAAGAACCTCCGCCCTCCCAGCCGGTAGATCTTGTCGATGAAACGAGCCGACTTCATCGCCCGGCCGGGTGTCTCACGCGGGCTTCCGAACAGTCCGCTCAGCATTACCTTGGAGTTTCCATCGGCTCCTTCGAGGACTCGGTGGGACGCCTTCAAGAGCTTCACGTAATTTCGCGGCGATACAGGGGTCGCGAAATAGAAAAAGTTGGCTTCGTTCCAGATCTGCCAGGTACGGATCGGGAGCTTGGGAACAGCAGGATTCTCGGTCCAGAAATCACCTCGGGGGCCGTATCGCTGGACGGCGGCCCGGAGAAATGCGGCCCAACCCTGCCGCTGTTTCGAATTCTCGATCGGAAGCTTGGTCGGTTTGTTGGCGAAACCGGCCGGAGTCCCGTACATGATCGGGAGGACCCTCACACCAGCCGTGGCTGCGGCCCCAACGCTCGAGTCGATCGAACTCCAGTCATAGGCAGACTGCGAATCAAGCTGAATCAGGTCCCAGCTGAAGGGCATCCGGTACGACTCGACGCCTCCTGCCGCCATGCGACTCGCGTCAGACTCGTCAATCGCATCGATACTCATCATCCCGTAAAAGCCCTTCGGCGCACTCGTTTTCGATGCCACGGCGCTGCCGGCACCCAGAACCAACAGGAGGACCACGACGACGGCAAACGCCCCCAGGCGCGCCACCAGTCCCGTTCTGTCCGCTTCCCCGCCGGCCTGCTTCCGATAAGCAAAGCTCAGGATCAAACCGGTGACCAGAAGCAGAAGCACGGTCAGCGAAAGGGCGGATGATCCGACCGCAGCGCCTCCGTCCGAGCCGGATCCTGTGTTCGAAGCCGCAACCGGTGCCGCGTTCAACTCGTCGCTTCCCTCATCCCCGCGGCTCGCGGCCCGCTCGGACGGCTTCGTCCCGGAACCGTCGTCACCACGCTTTCCTCCTCGTCCGGAAGCGGAATCTGCAGCCCCGGCCTTCCCGTCTGAATGAGAGCCCCCTGCGGCGGACGGTGAAACGGACGCTCCCCCGTTCGGCGAGCCGGACCCGTTGCCAGGGTTCGGTATAGGGTCGTAGCAGTATTCCGTACAGGCAGGCTGCTGGGCGGTCGCGACAGCAGGGGCGATCGCAAGCGCGAGCAGTACGAGCGACGCCAGAATCTGAATCCACTTCCTCAAGTCTTGACTCCCGACTCTCCATCTTCGATTGACAGTGCGAAAAAGCGCCTCGCAGGACAGTACTTGCCCTCCGTAGGCGTTACAACCAGCAAACACGTCCTCGCAGGCGCAGTTGCGGTCTTGATCGGGTTGTCACTCTACTGGTACGGCGGTTTCCCACCGGAGGTCACCGCCGGGATTTCCATCCTTGCCTGGTGGGTCGTACTGCTGGGAGTCAGTACCGGCCTCCTCCCAGTGGCTGAACTCCAGGGCAGGGCGATCGCCGCGCTTTCACTCTTTCTGGCGCTTGCGTTGCTGACGGCCCTTTCCATCGACTGGGCGGTTGACGGCGGTCGGGCCTTCGTCAAGACGGTGCAGTTCACTTCGCTTTTCGGGGTGTTTTCGGTTGCTCTTCTGTCTTCGAGACCGTCCAGCGGAAGAAGCTGGGTGGCCGGAATCACCGTCGGCCTCTTCTTCATCGTGGTACTCGCCGCCGCCTCCCGTTTCATACCTGGAATCGGCGACGACGTTGAGTTGTCCGCGAACCTCAGCGGAGTCTCGGGGCGTCTTTCCTGGCCCCTCGGCTACTGGAATGCGACTGGAGCCGGGGCGGCCATGTGTGCGGCGGGTCTCGCCTGGTTCGGAACCAACGCCGGCAGCCTCAGGCTGCGAAGCCTCTCGATCGCATGTCTGCCCCCGGTCGGGCTGGTCGTGTATCTGACTTCCTCGAGAGGAGCGGCTCTGGCACTACTGGTCGGAGCGGCTGTCCTGATCGGGTTCGGGCCAAGACGCCGCACCCTGGCCGCCGGAGTAGCCACCGGACTGACCGGAGCGCTGCTCCTGATCCTGTCGGCGGATCAGATGTATGCGTTCGTCCATGCGGAAGACAACTCCAATGCAACAACCCAGGGTCTCATCATGCTTGCGCTTACTCTGGTGGTCAGCGCCGCCGTATTCCTTGCCTGGAACAGGCTGGAGCCTCGCTTGGCGAGGCTCACAGCCTGGAAACCAGGCCGGTGGGGGATCGCCGCTGCGACTCTGCTGGCGCTGGCAGCAATTGTCGCAGCCAATCCCGCGGGCCAGTACGAAGCTTTCACGGCACCCGTGACCGCGGAGACCGAAGCCGAGACGGAAGAAAACTCCACGACCGCGCACCTGCTGAGCGTCAGTGGGACGGGGCGGTCCGAGTACTGGTCAGCCGCTGTGGAGGCTTTCTGGTCCGAACCGATCAAGGGAATCGGCGTCGGGGGCTTCGAAACCTTCTATGCAAAAGGTCGGGATTCGGGCCTCCCGGGGCGTCACACCCACTCTCTTCCCCTGCAGATCCTCGCCGAGCTCGGGCTGGCCGGTGCCCTGCTGTTTCTTTCCATCGCGGGTCTGACCCTGCTCACTTCCTGGCAGAGATGGCAGGTAGGCCGGCTCCGTTCGAACTCCTCAATTCTGGCTCCGACCGGACCGGATACCAGCGACGGCTGGGGCGCGATCCCGGTGCTGGTCGCCATCGGTGCAGCCGGAGGCTTTTCCATGTCCGTTGACTGGACAGGCGAGTTCCCGGTTATCGTGGCGCCGGTGGTCATCGCAGTGGCCTGTCTGATCGGGGCGGCCACCGACCCTGGCCCCAGGCCGCGTCGATCCGGCACCCGGTCAACACGA
>JAUQWL010000153.1 GCA_030835185.1 Solirubrobacterales bacterium
CGGCGCCGAAGAACCTTCGCTCGAGTGGCGGCGGAACTTCTCGCTGCTGCTGGGGCTCGAGAGACTGATCGGCGACGAGCCGCCCACCCTGCGCGACGGGGCCGAACTCAACCCCCACCAGATCGACGCCCTGTCCGGGACGCTGACAGAGTTGATCGCCGAGCAGCAGGTCGCGGCCGACAGCGGTGACCCGCTCTCGATCGGACGCGAGGTCCCCGGCCGCGAGCAGGCTGGCGAAGCGGACGGGGCCGAAGAGACAGACGCGACCGGAGAATCGGCCGATGCCGTGTCCGTGGACGCCGAGGACGAGGCCGGGTCCGCAGACGCGGAAGACGAGCCCGGGCCCGCGGACGCCGAGGACGACACAGACGACGAACCGGAAGACGAGATCGACGCCGAAGTGGCTGCCGAGGCCGCCCGGCTCGATGCTGAAGTCGAAGAAGACGAAGAGCCCCAGGACTGGGTCGAAGAGGGCCCCGACGAGGAAGAAACGGTCGACCCCGCGCTCTCCGCCGACGACCCCGGGGCAGCGAGACGGTTCTGGTTCGAGCACGCGACCGGCGCCGGCAAGACCGTGGCCGCGGTCGGGTTCATAGAGGCGACGCGAACCGGTGGCGTGCTGATCCTCACCCATCGCCGCAACCTGGTTGATCAGTTCATCGGCGAGATCTCCGACCGTGGCTACCGCGAGCGACTGCGTCCGCCCCTGCTCGACGGACGCGACGAGGCCGACGGTCCGGTGACCGTCGAGACCTACCAGTGGTTCGTCCGCAACGCCGACCGCGTCTCCGACGCCTACACGGTGGTCATCTGCGACGAAGCCCACACCGCCCTCGGCGAAAAGACCAGCGCCTGCATCCGCTCCTGGCCCGGACCGATCTTCGTCGGCATGACCGCGACCGGGGCGCTGATCGCCCGCCACGTCGCCGACCTCTTCCCCACCCAGACTTCGCGCTTCGACCTGGCCCAGGCCGCCCGCCGCGGAGTGATCTCCCCGCTGCGCTGCCTGCGCATACCGCCCGGCCCCGGGGTGAGGACGATCGCCAAGGTGCCGCTGAGGAAAGGCGAGGTCGACCAGGACTTCGACCAGGAAGAGCTGGCAAAGCTGCTCGACCAGGCGCCGTTCAACATGGCGATCGCCGACCTCTACAAGTCCCGCTTCCGCAAGGCGCCCGGCGTGCTCTACACGGCCGGCGTCCAGCACGCGAAAAACGTCGCCGCCGCCTTCCGGGAGTTCGACATCAACGCCAAGGCGGTCTCGGGCGAGACTCCGAAGCGCGAGCTGACCGAGATCCTGGCCGCCTTCGAACGCGGCGAGGTCGACGTGCTCTGCAACGCCCAGCTCCTGGCTGAAGGCTGGAACTCGCCCCGCGCCACCATCTGCATGCACCTGGCACCGACCGCATCGAAGCGCGTCTACCAGCAGCGGGTCGGCCGCGTGACGCGGCGTGCGCCGGGCAAGGAGGCCGGTCTGGTGATCGACTTCGTCCACCCGGCGACCACCCATGACGAAACCATCGTCACCCTCCACAGCCTGCTCGACCGCGATGTCTATCGCGGCGGCGCAATCGTGGTCGGACCGGTCCGACGCGGCCGGGGGCGCAAGGTCCGGGTCGAGCGCAGGATCGTTCCGGTCTCCGACGACCCGCAGAACCGGATCGAGGTCCTCGAACGGGACATCTGGCGAATCGCCGTGGAGAACCTCGACCACGCCGAGCAACACGTCTGGGCCGCACTGGCCGGTGCCCGGGTGACCAACCAGGGCTGGCGCCGGGCCAAGGCGATGCTCCAGCACGACCAGACCCGGGAGCTGCGCCGCCGCTTCCTGCTGACCTGTGTCCAGCGCAACCGCAACACATCGCTCCGGATAAAGGCGATCGGCGAGATCGCCAACCTCAAGGACGCCGAGGCCTTCGACGACGCGATCGACATCGTCGGGACCTGGAGCCGCGAGGACAAGCGCGCCGCAACGAAAGTCCTGCTCCAGGCCCTGGTCGACAAGCGCATCGGCCGGCGCGACCAGGCTCAGGCCTGGGTCTGGCGCCTGGCCTCCTACACGCGCGAGCTCCACGAGGAGTACGCGGTCCAGCGCTGGCCCGAGACCAAGCGCCTGCTCGGCCTGCTGGTCAACTCTTCAGGCAGGGCCCACGGCAAGAACGCCCGCAAGCTGGTCCAGTCGGTCCGCAAACAGGACCGGCGCCTTGCCGTCTCGCTGCTGGCCGCCGCGGTGGCCCACACGCCTGAAGGCGAAGAGGTACTGCGCGGTGCCCGCATGCGTATGGCGAGAAAGCCGTCGGCGGTCGCCCGCGAGCTGCTCCGGAACTTCCCCAAGGGCGGCAAGAAGCGCCGACGACGACGCAAGAAGGCGGGAGACGGACCGGAAGCCGACGGGAACCCACAGGACGGCAGGATCGAGACCGACGAAGCGGCTGCGGCACCGGACTCCGGTGAGGCGGCCGGGAATGCGACCGGCGAAGTGGAAGCAGATCCGGGCGGCGAATCCGAAAAGGGCGAGTCCGTGATCATCGACCACGACGAGGGGCCGCAGGCCTGGTCACCGGAGAACGAACACCAGTAGCCGGGCTCCCCACCCGCCCGCCTCATTGAGAGGGCCCGCGGATGCGCGAAACAGCTGAAGGTTGATCCACAGCCGCCGGGGCAGTTATGCTCGTCGTGGTCAGTTGATCAGCAGGGGACTGTCCGTAAGCAGGGGACCGTCCCACAGCAGGGAGCCATCGTCAGCAACGTCGGGAGAATGAAATGAGTCCATCTGTGCCTACCGGACGGTCGTCCTGGAACCCCGAGCGGTCGTCCTGGAACGCGGGATCCCGCACACATCTGCGGCGCGCGCTTCTGACCCTGGTGCTGGGGGGATTCCTGTTCGTCATCTCACCCGCCTCGGCCGGCGCCGGGGCAATCTCGGGTGTCGGGACCAACAGTGAGGGCGCGGGGCTCGAGGGTATCTGCGTGTCCGTCGACGGCCCCGCCGACGACGGGATCGCCCTCACCGACTTCCTGGGCAGATACACCGTGGGCCCGCTCTACACCGGCAAATACACAGTGCGATTCAATGACTGCGGCAAGCACAACGTCGCGATCGAGTGGTACGACAACTCGGCTTCCCACAGCAAGGCCAAACCGGTCAACGTGAAGTTCGGGAAGACCACTTCGGGTATCGACGCGAAGCTGGCACTTTATGGCGATGTCTTTGTGAAGGGCCCCGAGCAGGCCAGGAGAGGGCAGAAGACCGTGTACAGGGTGACCTACAAGGACACCTACGACAACTCCCCTTACAAGGTCAGGCTCGAAGTGAAGGGCAAGGGTGTCAGGCACAAGCAGATGATCGGCAAGATCAAGCCCGGCGCGAGCAAGACGGTCAAGGTGAAGCTGAAGTTCAGGAAGTCCGGCAGGATCAAAGTCCGGTTCAAGGTGAGATCGGTCACTGGTGGAGGAGTCAAGACGGTCAACAAGTGGGTCAAGGTCCGGGGATAGGCCCGCGGAAACGACGCAGGAATCACCGGACCCCGGAGACCGGCCCGCCGCCCGCGGCAGACCGGTTACCGCAAGGCGTGGCAGACGGCTCTGACCTGGGACTTGCGGATCAGGGCCGAGACCCTCTGTGAACCGTTGCCGGGCGGCACGATCTGGGCGTTGGCGATGTAGGCGATCGAGCGGCTTCCGTCGGCCGAACTCGCGGCGAAGACCCGGTAGCCGGGGAAGGAGCCGGTATGCCCGAAGACGGTGCCGCACCTGGTCCGGTAGCGGAACAGGCCGAGACCGGACGAGTTGACGCCGGGTCCCGGCGGTGAAGAGCTGCCGCCGATCCACTGGCGCTGGGCCCGGATCAGGTGAGGGCCGAACAGCCTGCCGCCGACATAGCCGCGGAAGAAGCGGCTGAGGTCGGGAAGGGTCGAGACGATTCCGCCGGAAGCCCAGGCGAGAGCCGGGTTGATGAACTCCGAGACATCCTGCGGAGGCTTGCCCTTCTCGATCGCGTAGCCGTGGAGGAACGGGGTCGGCATGCGGATCGTCCGCGGCATCGTGGTCCGGGTCATCCTGATCCTGCGCCCGATCAGCCGCCCGAGCAGCTTCTCGTAGGAGGTGCCCGTGACCTTCTCGGCCATCAGCCCGATGACGAGGTTGTCGGAGTCGGAGTACTCGTATTTCGTGCCCGGCCTGAACTCGAGCCCGTCATCTTTGACGAAGGAGAGGATCCGGCGCGGCGTCATGTACCGGGACGGATCGGCGGTCAGCTTCTTGATGAACAGCTTGTCCCTGATGTAGTCGGCCAGCCCAGAGGTGTGCTTGAGGAGCTGCTCCAGTGTGACCTTCCGGGCCCTGGGCAGGAGGTTTGGCAGCAGCCTGCCGATCGTGTGGGAGAGCCTCAGCTTGCCGCGTTCGACCAGTGCCAGGGCGACCGCGCCGCTGTAGGCCTTGGAGACGCTGGCGATCCTCAAAGGCCGGCGCATCTCCGGGGCGGTATTCGCTCCGACGTTGCCCTTGCCGCGCCAGAAGAACTGCCGCTGGCCGTCGCGCACGATCACGACCGCGAGCCCGGGCGGACCGTCAGGGGCCTTCATCACCCGCTTCAGGGAGCTTCGGAACGCCTCGCCGGTTCGCCCGGCCGCGGCCTGGCCCGGCGCCGCGATCAGCGTCAGCCCGGCCAGCCCGGCCAGCCCGGCCAGCCCGGCCAGCGCTGCCAGTGCGAATAGTCTCCCAGCCTTCATCCGGTCGAGCATAGTGGAGCGCTGTCCGGCAGTCGACGGCACGGAGGCGCCGGAATCAGATCCGGGGGCGATAGGCGGTGAGCAGGCGCTCGTTGGCCCGGAGCCAGTCGGCGGACTTCTTCCAGTCGGGCATGGCCTCGGTCAGGGCGGCCCAGAAGGCGCGTGAATGGTTGTGGTGGCGGATGTGGAT
>JAUQWL010000154.1 GCA_030835185.1 Solirubrobacterales bacterium
GTCAGGTCCTCGGCCATCTTCTTGGTCAGGGTCGTCACGAGGACGCGCTCCTGGCGCTCCGCCCGCAGCTTGATCTCGTTCATCAGGTCGTCGATCTGGTTGAGGGTCGGCCGCACCTCGATCTCGGGGTCGACGATGCCGGTCGGACGCACGATCTGCTCGACCACCCGACTGGACTCGGCCCTCTCGAACTGACCGGGCGTCGCCGAGACCAGCACGAGCTGGTTGGTCCGCTCCATGAACTCCTCGAACTTGAGCGGCCGGTTGTCGATCGCCGACGGGAGCCGGAAACCGTAGTCGACCAGGGTCTGCTTGCGGGAGCGGTCCCCCAGGTACATGCCGCCGATCTGAGGGATCGTCTGGTGGGACTCGTCGACGAAAGTGATGAAATCCTCGGGGAAGTAGTCGATCAGCGTATGCGGCGGCGTGCCCGGATCTCGCCCATCGAAGACCCTCGAGTAGTTCTCGATCCCGGAGGTGAAGCCGGTCTCCCGGATCATTTCGAGGTCGTACATCGTGCGCTGGCGCAGGCGGTGGGCCTCGAGGTCCTTGCCCTCGGCCTCCAGTTCCGCCAGCCGGTGATCGAGCTCGGCCCGGATCGCCTCGAGCGAGCGCTCTACCGAGTCCTCTTCGGTCACGTAATGGGTGGCCGGCCAGATCGAGACGTGCTGGACGACGTCGAGGATCTCGCCGGTGAGCGGATCGAAATGATGGATCGCTTCGATCTCGTCACCGAAGAGCGATATCCGGAAGGCGGTCTCGGCGTAGGACGGCATGATCTCGATCACCTCGCCCCGCACCCGGAAGCCACCGCGCGTGAGGCTGGAGTCGTTCCGCTCGTACTGGAGGCGAACCAGTTTGCGCAACACCTTGTCGCGGTCGATCGTCTCCCCCACCTTGAACAGCTGCATCTGATCGCGGTAGAGACTGGGCGAGCCGATCCCGTAGATGCAGGAGACCGACGCGACGATGATCACGTCGCGCCGGGCCAGCAGGGCCGCGGTGGCCGCATGCCGGAGCCGGTCGATCTCGTCGTTGATCGAGGAGTCCTTCTCGATGTACAGATCCTGGGCCGGCACGTATGCCTCGGGCTGGTAGTAGTCGTAGTAGGAGACGAAGTACTCGACCACGTTGTCGGGGAAGAACTCGCGGAATTCGTTGCAGAGCTGCGCAGCGAGCGTCTTGTTGTGGGCCATGACGAGTGCCGGGCGCTGAAGCTCGGCGATCACGCCGGCCATGGTGAAGGTCTTGCCCGTTCCGGTCGCGCCGAGCAATGTCTGGATGCGCTCCCCGGCGCGCAGGCCCTCGCTCAGCGAGGCGATCGCCTTGGGCTGGTCGGCCAGCGGCGCATAGGCGGTATTGAGCACGAATTCGGACACCGAATCACCTTAGAGGCTATCCCGGTAGGCAGAACTCGCCATGGCACCGCTCCGCAGCACCCTGGCTTCGCAGCCCAACCGGGACAGCCTCTTGGCGAGCACTTCCGGTGCATCGGGAGGAACCACCGCTCCGGGTGCCCCGACCGAGGCGGGGTCCCCGGTGCCGCGCCAACCGTCCGTGTCAGCCGCCGAGAAGGCTCTCGAGCTGCTTCTGAAGCTGCTTGCCGAGATCGTCCTCGATCCCTTGGGGCAGGTTCTTCTCTATCTCGGGGGGAAGCTGGTCGCGGAGCCGGCCCGGGACGTCATCCGGGATCAGTCCGTCCAGCACACCGCCCGACCCGCCACCGCCGGATCCTCCGGAGTCGCCTCCCTGGCTTCCGCCCGAGCCTTCTCCGGAGCCGCCACCGAAAGCGTCGAGTCCGCTGTCGAGCAAGTCCTGAAGGCCGGAGCCTCCCCCGAGCAGATCACCGAGATCGAAGTCCCCGTTGAGCAGATCCTGGAGAGTGGAGCTGCCGCCGATCGCACTCGAAGCGTCCTGGATCAACGGAATCAGCTCGGAAACCGGCAGGAAGCGCACCGCGGCCCTGATCCCGGACGCGACCAGCGGATCGATCGCACCGTTGTTCTCGGCTTCGTCCACCGCCCGGGCCAGACCGGACTTGACCGCGTCGTCGAACTGTTCCTGCGATATGCCCTCGTCGGCGAGGAAGTCGGCGATCGACCGGTCGCTCGCGAGGGCTCTGGTCAGCTGCTCCCGGCTGACCCCGAGATCGCAGGCGGCACCGTCGAGCGTTGAGAGGGCGAGTTGCTGGGCGGTGTCCTCGAATCCGGAGGGATCCGACCAGACCCTGGAGTCACAGGGGTCGGCGACCGGCGTCGGTTTGAAATCGAGTCCGCCGGCGAATACGTAGGTGACGATCAGGGCGAGCGACGCGAGGACAGAGGCCACGAGGATCCCGGCGCCGGACTTGACTTCGGGCTGGTGAGGTGCCCACCGTTCGCGAGCCTCGGTCGGGGCTTCGTCACCGGACTCGGGCTTCCCGTCCGGTGCCTCACCACCGGGGCGCAACCGGTCGGTCGGCG
>JAUQWL010000016.1 GCA_030835185.1 Solirubrobacterales bacterium
GCTCGATGCCCTCGATCAGTGCGCCGGCGACCCGGCTGACCTCGACCGGCTCGGTCATGAACGCCGGCACCAGTTCCCGCCGCAGTTCATCGATCCGCGGGTTGTCGAATATCTCACCGATCAGACCGGTCTTGACGAAGGCGAAATGGGCCACCGAGGCGCTGGCGCCGTGCGGGGCGAGTTCGGTCCGAAGTGCCCGGCCGAGCGCCTCGACCGCCGCCTTGGATGTCGCGTAGCTGCTGTTGAGCAGGCCGTTGGCGGTGGCGTAGGCCGAGCTGATCAGGACGAACTGGCCGCGATTCCCGATCACCTGTTCGATGCAGGCACGGATCGTCCGCACCACTCCCTGCACGTTGACTTCGAGCACACGCTCCCATTCATCGGTGGAGATGTCCCGGGTGGTCGTCTTGCGCGGGGTGATACCGGCGTTGGCGATCACCACGTCGACCCGGCCCAGACGCTCAACCGCAGACCGAACGGCCGTGTCGATCTCGGAGGCGACGGTCACATCGGCACCGATGCCGGTCGCCCGCTCCCCGATCGCCTCGGCCGACTCGGCAGCCAGATCGGGATCGAGGTCGACCAAAGCGACTGAAGCGCCCCGCCCGTGGGCCAGCTTCGCGGTCTCGAAGCCGATCCCGCGCGCCCCCCCGGTCACCAGTACGACTTTGCCGCTGAGATCGTAGGCAGGCATTGGCGCGGGCTACCGCCGCTCAGCCATCCTCGACCTGATCCTCCGTCGCGATCGGATCGACCACAGGTGTCCGCAGTTGACGCGCGATCGAGCGCAACATGCCGATGAACGTGGCAAGCCACGCGGTCAGAGCCGCCACCAGGAACACTTCAGGCAGACCGTCGAGGAAATGCAGGTCCATGGCTTCGGCCATCCGGTTGGTGGCCACCGCATACATGCCGAGCGGGAACACCGCCCCCCAGTAGAGCGGGTCATATTCAAACGGCAGCCGCCGGTAGCCGTACCGCCACACAGCCAGGATCGCGATGATCGGAATCCACCAGGTCCCGGTCGCCCAGTAGAAGACCGTGAAGCCTTCGAGGAAGGCTCGAAGCGAATTCAGGAATGGCGCGTCGGCACTCTCGGCGCTGTTGAGGATCAGCAGCGAACCGGCCGTCGTCGAGATCGCCATCGCACCCATGTTGATCCAGTACGGCGGCGAGAGATCGGCGGGCGAGAACCGGAAGAACATGTAGCGGTAGAAGATCAGCGAAATGATCCAGATGTAGAGCATGCCGCCCCATAGCCACATCGAAAGGGCGAAGAAATTGGCGTACAGCCTCACTGGCTGCTCCCAGTGCTGGGCGAGAAGGGCGGTCAGTACGGCGACCGACTGAGTCGCCACGACGGCCACCAGCCAGCCTCCGTTGATCCCTTCGACCAGCGACGGCTTGTTCTCCTTGATCGTGAGGATCGTGAATATCGCGTAAGTGAGAAGCACCCAGAAGACCACCCCCGCCCCGAGCAGAACGACCGCCGGTTCGAAGTGGCCGGCGACGAGAATGACCTGGCTGCCCAGCACGCAGGTGGCCGCGACGATAGTCAGAAACCCGAAGCTGAGGCGGTGATTGGTGAGGTCCGCCAGCATCGCCGTCCTGTGGCGGACGACCCTGAGGATGGTCAGAATCCAGAGGATGGTGAAGAGGACAATGTTGATGGCGAACAGCGTCTTGGCGATCAGTCCGTAGCCGAGCAGTTCGGTCGCGATCGAGACGATTCCGGTCGCCATCACCATGGCGAAAGATGCGGGTGAGAGGCCCTTCAGCATTCCGTCGGCCCTGGTCAGGAACTCGCCCATCGCCTACGGCTCCTCGACTGTCACCGTAGAAACCGCCTCACGGCAACTCCCGCTTCAGCCAGCCGTTGTAGAAGCCCGGCAGGTCGGGCAGGAAGTCGTGCACGACCGGGTAGCCGGGTGGTACCGGTTCGACTTCCAGCAGCGCTCCGCTGAGCGGGCAGTGGAACTCGCGCAACTCCATCCATTCCGGATCGGCATGACCCATTTTCGGATAGACCTCCCGCATCGACTGTTCAGTATCGCGGACGCGCACGGCGGAATGCATCTTCCAGTTTTCGTCCCAGCCGCAAAGGTCTGCGCCGGCGTCGGTCCGGATCACGTACTCACCGTCGTCGGCACGCCGGACCACGTTGAGGCCCTCACCGACCGGCAGCAGGATCGGATCGTCCCAGGCGACGCGGGCCTGCAGCACGGCGACCCACTGGTCGAAACGGCCGGCGTCCTTGAAACCCGACTGGATCTCCCTGACCGCCCGCCGGGAGAGCTTGCCGTCGAGCATGTCACCGAGCACCTCGGCGGTGACCGTCGCACCTGCGGCGGCGGGCGCCGCGTCGTCCTCGGTCAGGAACACGTTCGTCTCTGCCAGGTAGCGGGCTGCCGAATCAGCCGGGCTGACTTTGCCCGGTTCGGACGCTGCGGCAGCGACGGTCGGGGTGGCCACTGCGAACTCGAAGTCCTCGGGCAGATCCCAGAAGCCGCGGTACTCGGCTGCAAAACGTGGTGAGAGGCGCATCGATTCGGCAAGCATCTCGGTGACCGGTGCGATCAGCTCCCCGGCGAGCACCCGCTCACGCTGTGCTTCCCACCATTCGGATGCGGGAACCGTCTGCTCGAGACGTTGCGCCATCCTCGCCGGGCGATCGGAGACCGCGTAGGCCTTCTCGGCATATTCGGGCAGCAGGTGACCTTCGGCGACATCGGTTTCAACCGACTCGACCGGGCGGAGCAACGGGTCGCCGACCCCGCCACCGCCTTTGTAGGTCATCAGGAAGAGGTCACCCTGCCTGGCCGGCTCGAGGGTCCGCAGCGCGTCCTGCTTGTAGGTGCGCCGGCCGTCGAGTTCAAACAGTGCCGGCTCGTCGTAGCTGCCGTCTCCCGTCGGGTAGCTCTCGCCCCGGGCCGCGCGCTCGATCAGGTCGGACTCTTTGAGGATATGCACGTACGAAGTGGAAGCCGGGTACCCACCGAAGATCCCCGGCGAGGTGAATGCCTTCGCCATGCCGATCGTCTGGACTTCGTACTGCGGCGTGTTCCAGGTGAGAAACAGCGACTCGAATCCCGACCCGCCACGGTGGCGGCCGATTCCTGCGGTCGACGCCTTGACCTCGCGGCCGAGGTAGATGAACGGCGAGAGCATCTCCCAGATCTCGCAGTCCCCGAGGTCGCCTTCGGGGTTGAACGGCGCGGCGCCGTAGTCGAGGCCGTCGAGCACGTACTTGCCTCCCATGCCACCGCCCGCAAGCTCGAAGTTGACGAACGCGGAGTTGTTCCCGTACTGGTCGATGCCGCCGCCCTGGAATGCGGACGGCTCATGGTAGGAGGCGGTGATCTCCTCGATGAAGCCGCGACCCTGCAGCGCCCGTGAGAGACCGCGCAGGTATCCGGTGAAGGTGACGAACAACGGCGGCCACGGAACGCTCGAAGAGCACAGGGCTTCTCCCTTGTTGGCCCAGGTGCCTTCGGGATAGTTGCCGCGGGTCGCGAGGTAACCGCCGTCGTTGACCTTGTCGTTGCAGATCAGGGTCTGGGTCAGCACCAGCCAGGTCATGCCCTGGACGCCGGCCGGGGTCGCGTTCATCGCATGCCAGCCCCAGGCCGAGCTGCCGTCGAGGTCGACGTCCATGATGCCGTCGTCGCCGAAGCGCATCTCGAAGCAGCCGTGCATCATGAAATCGCGGCGGGCGATCATAGGCAGCGAGTCCTTGTCCGCCAACTGGGTGTCGAAAAAGCCCGGCGCCCGGTAGCGGCCGGGGATCGTCATCCGGCGCACGGTCGACTTGAACGAGCGGCGCGTATCCTCGATCACTTCGCGCGAGAACTGCTTGAACCGGTCGGGTCCTTCGTCGGCGATCATCCGCTCGACCGCGTCGCGGATCATGTGGCAGCCGGCAAGCCGGGTCTTCTCGTCGAGCAGGTAGTACATCGGGGCGCGAGTCATGCGCTTGATCCGCTCCAGGTGCGGCTGGTGGATCTCGTCACCCTCGCCGATGCGCTCGCCGTGGAGGTCGATGCCGTCCTCGAAGACGTAGGTCGGGCCGACCGGCACACCGCCCGGGGTCGACGCGCCGATGTCGACCACGTGGGTCACGCCACCGGCCCAGGCGACGAGTTCGTCCTCCCAGAAAATCGGCACGAAGGTCTGGACGTCGGCCGGGTGGACGTTGCCGATGGTCGGGTCGTTGTTGGCGAAGATGTCGCCGGGGCGGATCCGCGGGTTCTCCTCCCAGCCGTTCCGGACGAAGAACTTCAGCGCCTCCGACATCGTGTGGACGTGCACGATGATCCCGGTCGACAGCGCGATCGACTCGCCGTCGGGCGTGTAGAGCGCGAAGCACAGTTCGCCGAGTTCGCGCACGATCGGCGAAGCGGAGATGTTGAGCGCGGTCTCGCGGGCCGAGACGAGGCCGCCGCGGATCCGGCTGAACAGTTTCTCGAAGCCGATCGGATCCGACTCCTTCAGCGTGAGTCGCTCGAGGCCGGCGTAACAGCCGGTCTCGGCGAAGCTGCGCTCGCCGTCCTCGAGCATCTGCTTCAGGCTGCGGCCGTTCCAGCCGATCGGCCGGGGATCTGAATCCGGCCCGGAACCCGGGACGGTCACGGATCCGGTCATCCACCCTCCCCGCGGTTTTCGAGGTGGAAGATGTCGTTGGCATCGACCCAGGCCCGCCTGTCGGGCGGGATCGGGAAGGTCGTCGCCGCCGCTTCGATGATCGCCGGGCCCTCGATCGTATGGCCGTTCCGGACCGCTTCCATCTCGTAGATATCGGTTTCGACGAATCCCGGCTCGGGGACGTTCCAGTAGACGCTGCGCACGCTCTTGACCGGTGGCGATCCGGAGGTGACCGCCATTTCGACCAGCGAGGGCTTCTCGATCCCGACCCGGCCACGGACCACGGCCTGGGTCACCAGGTAACCGAGTTCGGGAGACGCGGCGGAGCGCGCGTAAAGCTTGCCGTAGGCGGCCTCGAAGGCGGCGATCAGCTCATCGATCCGGTCGACGCTCGAGATGTCCGGCGAGGGCGACTCGATCTCGATGTCGTTGAGCTGGCCGTAGTACTGCATGCGTACGGCACGCACGAACTCAACCTCCCCGGCCCCGTATCCGGACTTCTCGAACTCGGCCGCGACACGGGTTTCGAGCGCCCGCCAGGCTTCGGTGATCATCGCGCCCATGCCCGCCGTCATCTCCGCCGGGTATTCGGGCAACAGCGGCAGGTCGACGCTGCGGTCAAAGCGGTACTCGAAGTCGGCACAGGCGCAGCCGAAGGCGCTGAACCCGGCTGCCCACGCCGGGACGAGGACCTCCGCATACGGCACCCCGGCTGTGTAACCGGCGACGTGGAGCGGTCCGCCGCCGCCGTAGCAGAGCAGCGTGTAGTCGGCCGGTGAGTAGCCCTTGCCGAGGACCCGGCCGACCGCCTCCTGTCGCAGGGTCGTCTCGAACAGGTCGATCACCCCTGCGGCGGCCTCGTCGACCTCCAGCCCGAGCGGGCCGGCGAGCTGCCCGGAAATCGCATGCCGGGCACGCTCGATGTCGAGGTCGACCTCACCACCGAGGAAGTAATCGGGATTGAGACGGCCGAGTACGAGGTTCAGGTCGGTGACCGAGATCGTCTCGACCCCTCCTTCGGGCCACGAGGTGCCGATCATCGCGCCGGCCGAGTCGGGACCGAGTTCCGGACGACGGGAGTTCGGATCGACGCGCACGTAAGAGCCGCAGCCGGCGCCGAGCGAGTCGATCTTGACCAGTGGCATGTTGAGAACGAAACGGGCCATGTCCGGAGTCGGGTTGACCTCGTAGGAGCCGTCGGTGATCAGCGCGATGTCGAAGCTGGTCCCACCGATGTCGGTGCAGAGGATGTTGTTGCGGTCGATCCGCTCGCCGAGCCAGTGCGCACCGACGACCCCTCCGATCGGTCCGGAGACAAGAGTCGTCGCGAGCTGCCTGGCCTCGATCGAGACCGTGCCACCGTGGCTGGCCATGACCCGCAACTCGAAACCGGCGCCCGATTCGCGCGTGCTGTCGCGCACGGCCCGCAGCGTGCCGCGCGAGGGCTCGGCCGCATAGGCCTCGATCACCGTCGTATTCAGTCGCGGAAGGTCGCGCCTGGTCGGGTAGAGCTCGCTCGACAGGAAGACCGGCACGGGCTCGGGTCCATGGTTGGCGATCTCCTCGGCGAGGATCTCCGCGACTCTGGCCTCGTGACCCGGGTTGCGGTAGCTGAAGAGCAGCGAGACGACGATCGCGTCGACGCCGTCGGCCAGCAGCTCGCGGGCGGCCTCGCGGGCGTCGGCATCGCGCAGCGGCAGGACCTCGGTGCCGTAGAGGTCGACCCGGCCCCGTACGCCCTTGATCTTCGAGCGCTCGACCAGCGGCGGATTGTGGTGGTGGGTCGCAACATGCAGCCGGTCGCCGTAGGAGAAGCCGAGGTAAGTCTGAATCGCCCGTTCCATGCGCAGCGCGTCTTCCTGGCCCGCGGTCACGATCACTCCGACGGTCAGGCCGGTCCGAGACAGCAGGCGGTTGAGCATCGCCGTCCCGCTGAAGACGCCGGCGCGGATCTCGGGGAAGGCGTCCTCGGCGGTGGTATCCCACTGCTCGAGTGCATCGCGGGCCGAGCGCATGAAGCCGACCGACTCGTCCTCGGGCGTGGTCCGCGCCTTGCCGACCACGAAACTGCCGCGCTCGTCAACTATGAAAGTGTCAGTCATCGTCCCGCCCGCGTCGATCGCGAGAACCCTGGGCCGATGAGCGGCCATCAGGCCGGAGACGCTCCGGCTGCCGCCGTGCCGGCGTCGGGCACCGTGGGACCGGCTCGCGCCGGGTCAGGCATGGTGCCCAGATTCAGCAGTGAGATCAGCGCGCCCGCGACCAGCATCCAGAGAGCCGAGCCCGTAGTCAGGTGAGCCAGAACCAGCAGCGCGCTCTCATCTGCCCAGACGTTCACCGCGCCGAGCAGGATCTGGACGACGAGCACGGCCGCGATCGCCAGAGGCAGGCGACCGGCGAGGCGACGGCGGCGAAGCATCACGGCCAGGGTCGCGATGACCAGTGACGCGAAGAACATCAGGACCCGGTGGGTCAGCTGGATGTCGGTCATCTCACCCCGGCCGAAAGGCAGGAACTCGTTGTTGCAGGTCGGGAACTGCTGGCCGCAGGCATAGTGGGCCCCGGTGACCGTGTGGCCATCCGGGGTGCCGCGCTTTTCGGTACCGGCGATGACTCCGCCGGCAACGATTGTCGAGAGCAGCAGCAGGCAGGCAACGGATGCGACAGCGATCAGCCCCTTTCCAGCGCCGGAGTCCGGCCTGCCGGGGCCGGCGATCGAGTAGATGATCATCAGGATCGCCAGCAGCACCATCGCCGTCCCGAGATGGGCGGCGACAAATCCGGAGTGGAGGCCGTACTCGACGGTCAGTCCGCCGAGCACCGCCTGTCCGAAGACGAGCAGTACAGCTCCGGACGCCCACCGGCCGAGCGCCGGACGGTCGCGGAACTGCCGGACCGCCTGCCACAGAACGGCCAGCAGGAGGACGACCACGATCGCGGCCAGGATGCGGTGCGAGTACTCGACGACGGAGTGCGTATCGACGTTGGGGACAAGCTGGCCGTCGCAGAGCGGCCACCCGCTGAGTCCGGCGGCTTCCGGCCCACAGCCCAGCCCGGCGTCGACCACCCGGACCACGCCGCCGAGGATGACCAGAAGAAACGAGGCCGTCGCGGTTACGAGGACCAGACGCCGGAACCTGCGCAGAACACCGACTTCGTCGGGTTCATTACTGGGACCCGAGGTCACGCTGACTCAATCCGGACGAACACGCGCGGTTTATACCATTCCGTGTGTGTAAAAGGGCTGCCCGCAAAAGAGCCGTTCCTGCCACAGTGCGCAATGCCGGGTCGTCCGCCGGACTTCGAATAGGTTGACGTCGGGCATCTGCTCCCACTTTTCGATCGAGATCTCGTGCGTTGTCGTCTTGCGGGGGGGTGATGCCGGCGTTAACCCTTATCCCGCTCACCCGCTCACCCGCTCGCCGATCGCGCCAGTGCCGGCTGGGCGGCCAGCTTCCGAATTGAGGCCGACCAGTGCGACTGAACCTCGAGACTCGCAGACCAGCTTGGCGCCTCAGCCGGGATAGTGGGCCCACACCTTGGTCTTCAGCCTGGACTAACCGTGGGACACTATCCGGGACATTTGAGCGACTATAATCCATTGCATGGAGAATGGGCGAGATTATCTGGAGACACACGGTCACATCGATTTCAGCCTGGACCTTCGCGACCTGCTGCCGGAAGCATGGGTCCTCATGGGTGAAGCCAAGTCCAAAGCGCAACATGTGGGGCGATCGCTCCTGGCGCCTGAGGTCAGTCATCAGATCATGCAGGTCTACCTCGCGAAGGGAGCATTGGCGACCACCGCCATCGAAGGCAACACCTTGAGTGAGAAAGAGGCGGAAGAGCTTCTCGAAGGTTCGCTTGATCTCCCCCCCTCGAAGCAGTATCTGGCCAGCGAAATTAAGAACGTCCTCACAGGATTCAACAAAGTAAAAGACGAATTGTTGGCAGGGCCCGAGCCCGCTTGGACAGTCCACCGGATCTGCGAGTTCAATCGGATCCTCCTGTCGGGGCTGCAGGTCGAGGAACACGTAGTTCCCGGTCAGATCCGCGAAGAGTCGGTCGGCGTGGCTTCGTATCTCGGACCACCTCACACTGATTGCGAGTACCTGCTCGACCGACTTTGTGACTGGCTCAACGGACCGGACTTTGCGACGCCCCAAGAATCCGCACTTGGTGCTCCGCTCGCGATCATAAAGGCCGTAGTTGCTCATCTCTACATCGCATGGATACACCCCTTCGGCGATGGCAACGGACGCACGGCTCGGCTTATGGAGCTCCAGATCCTGTTGGCCGCGGGGTTCCCCGCACCGACCTGTCAACTCCTGTCGAACCACTACAACCAGACTCGCTCTGAGTA
>JAUQWL010000017.1 GCA_030835185.1 Solirubrobacterales bacterium
GAACCTCTTTCGTTTCGAAGCTCCTGTTGCCGATCCGGGTGACCTCTACGCTGAACGCCACCGGGCCGGAGGCCAGGGTCAGTTCGCGATTGAAGCTGACCGAACAGCGCCCGACGACGTACTGGCTGCGGTTCATGCCGAGACCCTCCAGAAAGCGGTCGCGACCTTCCTCGAGGTAGGTCAGCACGACGGCATTGTTGACGTGGCCCAGCCCGTCGATGTCGCGCCACCTCATGTTGACGGCGAAGTCGACCGCCGAGCCGGTCGCGGAGGTCAAGTCCTCACCCCCTGTATCCCGAATGCCTGCTGGAGGGACGGCGTCCGCCGGAGCAGATCCAGCGAGTAGGCGCCGACGTCCGGAGTGAAGCCGGAGCCGACCAGCATGCGGATGTCGCGGCCGATGCCGTCGGCGGTCAGCGCCGCGGTCTGGAACGTGGTCGCCATCGAGAAGAACAGCACGGTGCCACCGGTCGCAGTGGCGACGATCGCCGCCGGTTCGCAGCCGCCGGCGTTGACCACGACCACGGTCAGGTCGGCCGCCGGGACTCCGGCTTCGGTCATTGCCGCGACCGTGCCCACCGGATCGCGCAGGTTGACCACCAGACCGACGTCGCAGAGGTCGAGCTGGATCGCCCGGGCCACCGCGACTTCGTCGACGTCCATGCAGACGACGGTTCCGTCGGCCACCGTCTCCTGCGCCGCCGCCATCGCCAGTTTGCCGGCATGGCCGGCACCCATCACCAGGACGGTCTCCCCCTCACGAGCGAGGTCCCGCACATGCGAGCCGGCGCCGTATACGTCGTAGACCTCGAGCGCGGCCTCCACCGGCAGGTCGTCCGGCAGCGGGCCCCAGGGCGCGCTGTCGAAGACGTAGGCGGTGCCCTCGACCCCGATCTGGGCGGAGTCCGGGTCGAGGTGGGTCACCGAGTCGATTCTCAGCGGGGTCAGGGTGAGCGAAGCCAGAGTGACGATCCGGTCGCCGACTCCGGGCGGGTCCGTGTAACGCTCGCCGACCGCGGTGACTGTGCCGAGGGCGACGCCACCGGAGTCGGTGTCCGGATTGTGCATCTTGCCCCGGGCGCGAACGATCTCCATCACCCTGAGCGCCATCAGCTCGGGGTCGCCGTCAGCGGATTCGCGGATGTTGCGATGGGAGGTCGAATCGAGGCAGAGCCGCTCGACCGCGACTTCGAACTCGCTCGGGCGCACGGGGTCCGAGGCGTCGAGGCGGCGGGCCGGCTGCGGCAGCGCGCGCGGAGGGTCGAGAACCCTTCCGGTGCCAAGCTGCTCGCCGCTTACCTCCACTCAAACCCCCCGAACATCTCGAAGCCCGACCCTACGAGCTTCATGAACGACCGTTAGGCTAGGGGAAATCAGCCGCTACGTCAAGAGCGCTACGCGCGGGGGCCGCAACTTGGGACTTCATATGCCGATCGTCTGGAGCGAAACCCACCGGGAACACCGCCCGGAGGGTGAGGTCTGGGTCGGGGTACGGATCGCCGGAACCGAGCATCCGGAGCGGGTCGACCGCATCCTCGCGTCACTGGCGGGGACCGGCGCCTCCGCGGTGCGCGAACCCGAATCCCGGCCGGCCGACGCACTCGAACGCGTCCACTCCCCCGAGCTGCTCGAGTACCTCGCCGGCGCCTGGAAGGGATGGCAGGAGTCCGGTCACGAGGACGACCCCGGCCAGGATCGCGTCGTGCCGTACCTCTTCCCCACCGAGGGCCTGCTGGACGGCCTGCCACCGGCCGATCCCTTCTCGGCGGCAGCCCGGGCCGGCCGCTTCACCTACGACACGATGACCCTGATCGGGCCGGGAACCTGGGAGGCCGCCCGGGCGGCGGCCGAATCGGCGCTGACCGCCGCGGACCTGGTCCTCGAAGGCGCGCCGGCCGCCTACGCCTGCTGCCGGCCGCCCGGACACCACGCCACCCGCGGCGCGATCGGCGGCTCCTGTTACCTGAACAACAGCGCGCTGGCCGCCGCCCGGCTGGGCGACTCCGGTCGCGGGCCGGTCGCAATCATCGATATCGATGCCCATCACGGCAACGGCAGCCAGTCGATTTTCTACGAGGACCCTTCGGTGCTGACCGCATCGCTCCACGTCGATCCCGGCCACGGCTGGTTCCCCCATTTCCTCGGCTTCGCGGACGAGACCGGGTCCGGCGCCGGCACCGGCGCCAACCGAAACCTGCCGCTGCTCCCCGGCAGCGGAGACGACGACTGGCTGGCCGGTGTGACGTCACTGGTCGAGTGGGCCGAGGCCGGCGGTGCACGCTCCTTGGTCATCGCCCTCGGGGTCGATGCCGCCCATCACGATCCGGAGAGCCCGCTCGAGGTCACGATCGACGGCTACCGCGAGGCCGGCCGCCTGCTCGGCAACATGGGCCTGCCCACGGTCATAGCCCAGGAAGGCGGCTACGACCTCGACAACATCGGGCCGCTGGTCAAGGAGACCCTGCTCGGCTTCGAGTCGGCCGTGTAGCCACCCGGACCCACAGGCGAAAGGCACGGCCGGTCGAGATACGGAGCGGGGAGGCAGTTTCGGAGGCATTGCCACGAACCGGGGCCGGGAGGTTCCGCCGACGACGTTTCGGATCGAGGAGGCGGGATCTCCCGACCCCCGGGACCCCGGCCCACCGCGCTTCAGATAGAGCGGCTGCGGCCTTCGACGCCGTTGCGGATGAACTCGACTATCTCATCGGTGCCGGTGCCGGGCGTGAAGACTTCGTCCACGCCCATCGACTTCAGCTGGTCGATGTCGCGGGTCGGAATCGTGCCACCGACCGTCAGCAGTACGTCGTCGACTCCCTGGGCTTGGAGCAGCTCGACGATCTTGGGCACCAGAGTCATGTGGGCGCCGGAGAGGATCGAGATGCCGATCGCGTCGGCGTCCTCCTGGATCGCCGTCTCGGCGATCTGTTCCGGGGTCTGGTGGAGGCCGGTGTAGATCACCTCCATACCGGCATCGCGCAGGGCGCGGGCGATGATCTTGGCGCCGCGGTCGTGACCGTCCAGCCCGGGCTTGGCTACGACGACCCGTATCTTGCGGCCGATCGTCGCGGTCCACCGGGCCTCGGCTTCCGGCGCGGTTTCGGCCGGCGAAGTCCCGGTCGTCGTGCCTCCGCTTCCGCTCGCTTCCATCTCAGAACACCGGGGTCTCGGTATAGGTGCCGAATACGTCCTGGAGGGCCGAGACCATCTCTCCTTCGGTCGTCCGGTGCCGGGCCGCGCCGATGATCGGGTACATCAGGTTGCCGCCGGCCCCGGCGACCTTCTTCAGCTCCGCCAGAGCCCGGTCGACATCTGCCTGGCTCCGCTCCTCCCTGGTCTTCCTCAGCCGTTCGATCTGCTTGTCCTCCAGCGCCGGGTCGATGTGGAGCAGCGGGACTTCTTCCTCTTCGTGCCGGTGGCTGTTGACCCCGACGATCAGCCGTTCCTTCTCGTCGAGCTCACGCTGGAAGGTGAAGGCTGCATCCCCGATCTCGCGCTGCGGGAAGTTCTGGCGCACCGCTTCGACCATGCCGCCGAGTTCGTCGATCCGGCGGAAGTAGTCGTAGGCGTCGGCTTCGAGCTCGTCGGTCAGGGATTCGACGAAATAGGAGCCGCCGAGCGGGTCGATCGTGTTGGTGACGCCGGTCTCCTCCTTGATGATCTGCTGGGTCCTGAGTGCCACACGAACGGCTTCTTCGGTTGGCAGCGCGAGCGCCTCGTCGAAGGAGTTGGTGTGGAGTGACTGGGTGCCGCCGAGCACGCCGGCCAGCGCCTCGATCGCCGTCCTGACGATGTTGTTGAGCGGCTGCTGGGCGGTCAGCGACACACCCGCGGTATGGGTGTGGAAGCGCAGCCGCATCGACTCCGGTTTCTTCGCGCCGTAAGTCTCCTTCAGCTCGCGGGCCCAGATGCGCCGGGCGGCTCGGTACTTGGCGATCTCCTCGAAGAAATCGATGTGGGCGTTGAAGAAGAAGGACAGCCGGGGGGCGAAGGCGTCGACGTCGATACCCCTGTCGATCGCCCGCTCGACGTAGGTGAATCCGTTCTTCAGGGTGAAGGCGAGCTCCTGCGAAGCGGTCGCTCCGGCCTCGCGGATGTGGTAGCCGGAGATCGAGATCGGATGCCAGCGCGGCATGTTGTCCGTGCAGTACTCGACCATGTCGGTGACCAGCCGCATCGCCGGCTCGACCGGGAAGCACCACTCCTTCTGGGCGATGTACTCCTTGAGGATGTCGGTCTGGATCGTGCCGGCCAGCTTCTCCGGCGGGACCCCCTGGCGCTCACCGACCAGTACGTAGAAGGCGAGCAGCATCGCCGCAGGGGCGTTGATCGTCATCGAGGTGCTGACCCTGTCCAGCGGGATGCCGCCGAACAGGATCTCCATGTCGTCGAGCGTGTCGACCGCGACGCCCTCCCGCCCGACCTCGCCCAGCGAACGTGCGTGGTCGGAGTCGTAGCCCATCAGGGTCGGCATGTCGAAGGCGGTCGAGAGGCCGGTCTGGCCGTGCTCGAGCAGGTAGTGAAAACGCTCGTTGGTCTCCTCGACTGTGCCGAATCCGGCGAACTGGCGCATCGTCCAGTTGCGGCCACGATACATCGATTCGTAGGGGCCGCGGGTGAACGGATACTGGCCCGGTTCGCCGATCTCCTCGGCGGGGTTGCCTTTCAGATCGTCCGGCCCGTACCTGGCCTTGATCGGCTTGCCGGACATCGTGGTGAAGTTCTTTTCCGCGGTCGGCGGCTCTGCCGCGGCGGCATCGTTCCGGGCTGATTCCTCATCGACCCTGTCGGCGGTTCCGCTTTCGGCAGACCCTGCCGCTTCGCTGCCCGCTGATGTGGAGGCCGGTTCCATGGAAGGCAGATACTAGAGCGAAATCGGAGCCGTGCCGGACTTGTCAGCGACGCTTGGAGAGGTAACTGCCAAGGCCTCCCAGCGCGGCGGTCAGGGTGACGGTACCCGCGACGACCAGATTGCGGCCGAGGCGGTCGAAGCGCATTATCCGCCAGCCCTCTTCCTTCGCAACCTTGGCCAGCGGGGCATCGGGGTTGACCACCACCGAATTGCCGACCGCGCCCAGCATCGGAAGATCCGAGGTCGAGTCCGAGTACGCCCATGAGGCTTCGAGGGCCAGCCCCTGCTCGCCGGCCAGGTCCTCCATCGCCTCGACCTTGCCGGGTCCGTAGACGAAACGGCCGTCGATCCGGCCTGTATACACGCCTTCGTCGTTGACCACGTAACGGGTGCCCACCCCGCCGTCCATCCCCAGCACAGCGGCCAGCAGCTCGACCATGTCGTGGCCAGCGGCGCTGACGATGAAGGTCTTTCGGCCCTTGTCCTGATGACTGTGGATCTCGTCCAGCATCTCCGGGTAGATCCGTGGAAGCACGCCGGCGAGCACCTCCGGCCACATCTGCTCGATCTCCCGCGCGGAAACGTTGGAGAGCGTATCCTGGGCCATCTTCAGGACCTCGTTGGTCTGCTCGTCGGTCGCCCCCTTGATCCGGTACCGGAAATGGTCGCGGCCCCACCTGAAGATCTGGGCGCGCGAGATCAACCCCCGTCGACGCGCCACCCTCGCAAACTCCATCCCGCTGGAACCCGCCATCAGGGTCTTGTCAAGGTCGAAGAACGCTGCTGCGGTTGATTCCTTCATCCCGGCCAATCTAGCGAGCCGTCCCTCCCGGCCGGAGTGGTTGGACGGGCGGACAGGCCCCCCGTATGGGTTGGTAGGCGTGGAGGGGCCTGCCCGCCCCTCCCCACGTGCTGCCTAGACTTCGACGAAAATGGCGTCGCCCTGGCCCCCGCCGGAGCAGATGGCGGCACAACCGAGGCCGCCGCCGCGGCGCTGGAGCTCCCGGACGAGGGCACCGATGATGCGGGCACCAGAGGCGCCGATCGGGTGCCCGAGGGCGATCGCACCGCCGTTGACGTTGACTTTGTCCTCGTCGATTCCGAGCATGTCGACCGTGTTCAGCGAGACCGAGGCGAAGGCTTCGTTGACCTCCCAGAGATCGACCTCGTCGGCGCTTCGTCCCATCTTCTCGAGTGCGGCCTTGGCGGCGAGAGCCGGAGTCCTGGCGAGACAGGCGTACTCGTCCCCGATCTGCCCGTATCCGACGATCGTGCCCATTATCTCCTTGCCATTGGCCCTGGCCCAATCTTCGGAAGCCAGAACCAGCGCACCGGCTCCGTCGTTGACTCCGGGGGCGTTGCCGGCGGTGTGGGTGGCGTCGTCGCCACCGATCGCGCGCAGCTTGGCGAGGCTTTCCTTGGTCGCGTCAGGGCGAATCGCCTCGTCCGTATCGACGATCGTCTCGCCCTTTCGCCCCTTGACCGTGACGGGCACGATCTCCTCGGCGAGGATGCCGTCGGCCTGTGCCCGAGCCGCGTATTCGTGGGAGCGGGCAGCGAAGCGGTCCATCTCGTCACGCTCGACGCCGAGGTGATTCGAGACCTCGCTGGCTTCATTGATCATCTGAAGGTGGGTGAACGGGTTCGTCAGACCGTCGTGGGTCATCGCATCGACAGACTTGGCGTCGCCCATCCGGTAGCCGAAACGGGCTCCGGGGAGCAGGTACGGAGCATTGCTCATCGACTCCATTCCACCGCCGACACCGACCTCGATGTCACCGGCGCGGATCGCCAGGTCGACCAGAGCGACCGTCCTCATCCCCGAGGCGCAGACCTTGTTCACCGTCTCAGACGGGATCTCCTTCGGAACGCCGCCTTTGATCTGGGCCTGGCGCGAAGGGATCTGACCCTGTCCGGCCTGGATCACCTGCCCGAAGCTCACCTGTTCAACCTCTGACGGGCTGACCCCGGCGCGCTCGAGTGCACCGGCGATGGCAACTCCGCCGAGTTCGGTCGCATCGACGGGCGCGAGAGCTCCGCCCATCTTGCCGAAGGGCGTGCGTGCGGAGGAGAGGATCACTGTGCGGGGCATCTGCCGCCTTTCGTCAATTGAAGAAATCCGGAACATGCCCAAGATACCGACCGGGGGCTCCGGAGCAGCTACCGCGGGTGTCCTGGCGATATCTAGACTGGCGGCCATGAAGGCCTACGCAAGCGATGTTGCCCTGTCCGAGCTCGACGCCGACCTGGTCGCGGTCGGGTTGTTCGAGGACGAATCGCTGCCCGAGCCGCTCGCCGGCACCCCCGGGGCGGTCGACGCATCGGCCGAGTTCAAGGCTTCGCTGACGGTTTTCCCCGGAAAGCCCGGGCGGGTGGCGATCATCGGCCTGGGAGCCAGAGGCGACTTCACACCGGAGCGGGCGCGCGTCGCAGGCGCCATCGCCCACTCGGCTCTGAAGGACGTCAAAGGCGAAGCGCTGGCCTGGATGCTGCCCGAGGCCGGCCCGGTCGACGGCAGTCGCGACGCTGCCGGCCCGGCGGCCGGCACCGCCGATGCTGCCGGCAGGACGGCCGACACGGCCGAAGTGGCCGGCCCGGCGGTGGGCACCGCCAAAGCGGCCGGCCCGGGCGCGATCGCTGCGGCCCTGGTCGAAGGGGCGACGTTCGCCTCTTTCGAGTTCGATCGGTTCAAGAGCGGCTCGGATGGCAAGGAAGCCGCCCCCGGGATGCGGGCGATCGAGATCTCTGCGGA
The DNA here is from genome assembly GCA_030835185.1 of Solirubrobacterales bacterium. Classification (GTDB taxonomy): domain Bacteria; phylum Actinomycetota; class Thermoleophilia; order Solirubrobacterales; family 70-9; genus 67-14. Next base: position 7,602 of record JAUQWL010000017.1, read on the forward strand.
GGCCGACGTCGCCGAGGCAGTCAGGATCGGTGAAGTGGTCGGCAATGCCGGCAACCGCGCCCGGTACCTGCAGAGCCTGCCGGCCAATGTCGCCACCCCCGAATTCCTGGCCGGCAGGGCGACGGAGATAGCCGATGCCTTCGACTCGGTGAAAATCGAGGTCCTCGACCGGGCCGGCATCATCGCCGCCGGAATGGGCGGGCTCGAAGCCGTCGCGAAGGGCGGAGAGGACGTTGAACCGCGGCTGATCACGCTCAGGTACGACGGTCGTGACGGCGGCGAGAAGCTGGGCCTGGTCGGCAAGTCGGTCACCTTCGACACCGGCGGCATCTCGATCAAACCTTCGGCAGGAATGCACGAGATGAAGATGGACATGTCCGGTGGCGCCGCCGTGCTCGAAGCGGTCGCCGCGGTCGCCGAACTGGAAGTTGCGATCGACTTGGTCGCCGTCCTGCCCGCCACCGAGAACGTGCCTTCCGGCACCGCCCTGAAACCGGGTGACATCATCACCCAGCTGAACGGGAAGACGGTCGAGGTCACCAATACCGATGCCGAGGGACGGCTGATCCTGGCTGACGCCCTCGTCCACTGTGCCCGCGAGGGCGCCGACCGCATGATTGACATCGCCACCCTGACCGGAGCCGTGGTGATCGGCCTCGGCTCGACCTACGCCGCTTTGCTCTCCAATGACGACGGCCTCGCCGCAGAGGTGGCAGCTGCGGGCGAAGCTTCCGGCGAACTGGTCTGGCGCCTGCCGCTCCACGATGAGTACAAGGAGTTGACCAAGGGGGAGATCACCGACCTGGTCAATGCCTCGGCCCAGCGCAAGGCCGGCACGATCTACGCCGCATCATTCCTCGAAGAGTTCACCGAAGGCAAGCCCTGGGCCCACCTCGACATCGCCGGCACCGCCTGGGATACCGGCCGCGAGTACTGGGGAAAGGGCCCAACCGGCTTCGGCGTCCACCTGCTGGTCGCCCTCGCCCGCCGGATCGCTGCCGAACAGAGCTGAATCTCGCCACGAGCCCGCCACCCGTTGACCGGCGAGGATCGACGGCCCGTGCCGACGCGAGTCTCGGCCACCGTTGCCGTACCCGTTCCGCCGGCCTAGTGGCGCAGGTTCGCACGCATATTGCGGGCCAAAGCGCGCCACTTCGCCTGCCGGCGGACCATCGCGCAAGGCCTGACGGCGATGGCGCGCCCCCGGGCACGCATCCATAGGATCCGGCGCATGAACTTCGACCTAAGCGATGAACAGCGCCTGCTCAGAGAGACCGTCCGGGACTTCGCCCGCAGCGAGGTTGCCCCGGTAGCCGAAGAGCTCGACCGGACCAAGGCCTTCCCCTACGAGATCGTCGCGAGGATGGCCGACCTCGGATTGATGAGCATCCCGTTCTCCGAGGAGTACGGAGGGGGAGGCGGCGACATCCTGTCCTACGCGCTGGCCGTCGAAGAACTGGCCCGGATCGACTCGTCCGTGGCGATCACCATGGCCGCCCACACCTCGCTCGGCACCGCCCCTATCTACAACTGGGGCACCGAAGAACAGAAGCAGCAGTGGCTGCCCGACCTGTGTGCAGGCACGAAACTCGCCGCTTTCGGACTCACCGAGCCCGAAGCCGGCTCCGATGCGGGCAATACGAAGACGCGCGCCGTGCTTGACGAGGGCGAGTGGATCGTCAACGGCGCCAAGCAGTTCATCACCAACGCCGGCACCGATATCTCCGCCTGCGTGACTATCACCGCAGTCACCGGCCAGGGCGAGCGCGGACCGGAAATCTCCAACATCATCGTGCCCAACGGCACCGACGGCTACGTGATCGGTGAGCCCTACCGCAAGATGGGCTGGAACGCCTCCGATACGCGGCCGCTGACCTTCGAGGATGCGCGTGTACCCGAAAGCAACCTGCTCGGCCCGCGCGGCGAGGGTTTCAGGCAGTTCCTCCAGATTCTCGATGGCGGCCGGATCGGCGTCGCGGCAATGGCGGTCGGCGTCGCCCAGGGCGCCCTCGACGAGGCGATCAAGTACGCGAAAGAGCGGCAGGCTTTCGGCAAGCCGATCTCCAAGTTCCAGGCGATCCAGGCCAAGATCGCCGACATCTCCTCACAGCTTGAAGCTGCCAGGCTGCTGACCTACAGGGCAGCGATCGAGAAGGATCGCGGACAGAACTTCACGCTGACCGCGGCCCAGGCCAAACTGATCACCGGCCGGCTGGCGGTGCGGGCGACCGAAGAAGCGGTTCAGATCCACGGCGGCTACGGATTCATCGAGGAGTACCCGGTCTGCCGCTTCTACCGGGACGCGAAGATCCTGACCATCGGCGAAGGCACCGACGAGGTCCAGCAGATGGTGATCGCCCGCGCCCTCGGCTGCTGAGACGCGGTTGACCTGCCCTGAGCTGCGGTTGACCTACGCTCAGACACGGTGACTCGCCCTGAGGCGCGGTCGACCTGCGCTGAGGCGCGGTTGATTCTCGCTGAGGCCCGGTTGGCTCACGCTGGGCGGCGGTTGACTCTCGCTTAGGCGCGGTTGGCTCTCGCTGGGCAGCCGCGGGAAACCGCTTGCCGGCAGCCCGGAGCCTCAGGCAGGTGCTACCGCTGTAGTTGCGCCCTCTGGCCGTTCGGCGATCTCGGCGCCGCGCCCCACCGTCTCCGGGATGCCGTAGTACTCGAGGACCTGCATCTCCTGCTCACGGTTGAGCGGCATCGTCGGGTCGACCGCAGGCGCGTTGCGGATCACTTCACGCTCGTGCGGCACCCATACGCGTCCGGCTGCGGCCGCGCACTCGCGGACCGATACAGGCACGATCTTGCCGAAGCGACCGAGCTTGGCCAGCACCCAGGCAGGTTCTCCGCTTTCCTTGTCGACGAACAGGCCTTCAACCTTGGCTACGCCCTGGCCCGAAATCTCGTCCAGCTGGTAGCCGGTCCAGGCTTTGACGTCTTCCAGACCGGGCTGCGCTGCGGGCGCAGCGGCCTTCGCGGAGCCCGCTGCGTCAGGCTTGGCCTCATCGGACCTGGCCTCATCGGACCTGGCCCCATCGGACCTGGCCTCATAGATCTTGGCCTCGACGGGCTCCCCCGCGGTTCCGCCTTCAGCTTCCTCTTCAGACATCCAGCTCTCCTTCCAGTAGTTCCGCCGCCGCCGAAGCGGGGTCCAGCTCGCGGCTCACTACCCGTTCGAGAAGTGCGGCCACTGTCGGATCATCGCCGAT
>JAUQWL010000155.1 GCA_030835185.1 Solirubrobacterales bacterium
TCGTCGGCGATGTCACGGGCCATCGCCGAACGGTCCGGCAGGCTGCCCTCGCCCGAAACCAGCTCGGCCACCCAGGCTGACTGAGCCTCGGCCAGCGGCATGATCGCCCCGAGGGGCTGTATGAGCCCGATGAAGTAGAGACCGGGGTGCTCGACTGAAACCACCCGGCGATAGAGCCCTATCCGATTGTCCTCGACAGGGGCGACCGATGCATCGAAGAACGGGAAGGTGATCCGGTAGCCGGTGCAGTAGATGACCAGGTCCACCTTTTCGCGGCTGCCGCCCGTGAAGACGGCCGACCCGCCGTCGAAGCGTTCGATGTTCGGTTTGACTGCGATCTCGCCATGACCGAGCCGCCCCAGCAACTCGCCCGATACGGTCGGATGGGCATGAAGCGGCTTGTGATCGGGCTTCGGCAGACCGTAATCGCTCAGTTTGCCGACTGACGTGCGCAGCATCAGGCGCATGAACGCACTCTGAACCGCAAGGGGGGCACGGGAGAAGGGACCGTTCGTCGCCAGATCGGTGGGCTTGCTGCCGAGATACTTGGGCAGGATCCAGGCTCCGCGGCGCATCGCGAGACAGGTTTTCGCGGCGGCACGCGAAGACTCGACGGCGATGTCAGTGGCAGAATTGCCGATCCCGAGGACGAGCACGCGCTTGCCCTCGAGAATCTCCGGCGTCCGGTAATCATGGGCGTGCATCTGTACGCCCGTGAACCGGTCCGCACCCGGAAAAGCGGGCTCGGGCCAACGGGCGTCCCAATGGTGGCCGTTGCAGACCATGAGATCCGTGTAGTCCCCGGTTTCCCGCTCGCCGTCCGGGCCTGCCACAGTCACCTGCCATCCCCCATGCTTCGGTACGGCCCTCGCCACTTCGGTGCGGAATTCGATCCTGTCGCGGAGGCCAAAGTGGTCCACGAAGTCGTCGAAGTAAGCGGCTATGTGAAAGTGGCTCGGGTAGTCCGGGTAATCGACCGGCATCGGGAAGGCGCGGTATTCCATCATCTGGCGCGAGGTGTTGATGTGAAGCGAACGGTAGGCAGCCGACATGCCGTTGTCGTTCTCGTAGCGCCAGTTGCCACCGACAGTCGAACCCTTCTCGAAACAGTCGAAATCGATGCCGCGCTCGGCAAGGTTCTGGCAGGCGGTGATGCCCGAGGAACCTGCGCCGATCACGCAGACACGCCTGCCATGATCGTCCATCGGGGAAGCCTATCCACGGCGGGTGAGGACCGGCCGGGCGAGCAAAGCCGGCTTCGGTCCGTGGGTCGGCGCGCGGCCGCTACCGCTCGTGGAAGCGGTCTTCGAGCGTGAGATAACTGCGAAGGGCGAGCGAGACGCCGAGGCGAACGGGTTCGGGTGGCCAGGGGAGCACCCGGCGGTTGACGAAGAAATGGTCGGTCAGCTCGGTGTGGCGCTCGAGGATGAGGTCACGGATGGTCTGGCCGTTGAGGTGGGTCATCGCAACGCCGTGACCGATGCAGCCGACCGAGTACACGGCACGCGGGTCGCCGATGTAGCCGAGTGCCGGGGTGAGGTCGGTGGTGACCGAGAAGGGGCCACCCCAACGGTGCTCGATCCGGGCGCCGGCCAGTGACGGGAAAAGGTCTGCGACGTGGGCCTCGAGATGCGCCCAGGCGGCGGGGTTCGAGTCGCGATCCATATCCCGGCCAAACCCGAACCCGACCGGGCCGCCGCCCATGAGCAGCCGGTTGTCGGGGGTGCGGCGGTAGTAGTGGATCAGGTTGCGTGCGTCTTCGACGCCCTCGAAGCCCTGCCATCCGACCGGCTCGAGCTGCTCATCGGTGAGCGGTTCGGTGGCGATCACATAGGTCCAGGCGGGGACCTGCTTTCGGCGGACCTGGGGCAGAAGATCCGAGTAGGCGTTGGTCGCCAGGACGAGCCTTTCGGCGTCCAGCGTCCCGCCCGGGGTGCGAAGCCGGTAGGTGCCCGGCCGCTCGATCGACCCGACCGGCGTGCCCTCATGAACGGTTGCGCCCAGGCCGGTCACGACGCGTTTCATCTCGCGGACCAGTTTCAGCGGATTGACAAGTGCCATCCGCGGCTCCCACCAGGCACCGAGGTAGTGCTCGGAGTTGACCCTTTGCCTGGCCTCGTCCTTCTCGAGCCACTCGATCCCCTCGATCCCGAGCGAGTGGGCGAGCTCGATCTCGCGCCTGATCTTCTTCTCGTAGGCCGGCGTCGTCGCCATTCGGAGGAACCCGGGACGGATGTAATCGCAATCGAGTTCCTCCCCGTCCACCAGTTCGCCGACCGTATCCACGGCCCGCTCGAGGTACCGGTGCGCAGCGATCGCCCGGTCGCGGCCCTTCAGCCTGGCGAGCAGTTCGAGCCCGAGCCCGACCACGGTCATCGCAAACGATCCGTTTCGCCCGCTGGCCCCGTAGCCGACCACCTCGCTCTCCAGGACCACCACCTTCATCGAAGGCTCGGCCTTCAGCAGGTAGTAGGCGGTGGCCATGCCGGTGAAGCCACCCCCGACGATTGCCACGTCTGCCTTGATGCTGCCGGCCAGCGCCGGACTCGGCTCGTACTGCCCGTATGTGGCATGCCAGAGTCCTTTCTCGGCGTAATCGGGCACGACGCGAACCTATCAGCCCGGAACGACCGGCGGGCCGGCGGGGCCTGATCAGCGGGGGTCACCAGGGTTGTCGGGGCCGGGTGTGTTAACAGAAACGACCCGCCAGGCGGCGGGTCGTTTCCTGAATCTGTTTGCCGGCCTGTGAAGAGCGGTGGCGATCCGGCCGGTCAGTGCAGCCCGGCCGACAACGGCGGACCCCGGTGGCTACTCGGAGCCGTCGATGTCGCGACTGATCCCTTCGAGCTCCTGGGCGAAGCCCTCGCCGAAGCTGTCCGCGCCGTCGCCACCGGCACCGTTGGAATCGGAGTCGATGCCGAAATCGTCCTCTTCGAGGAGAACCGTCTCCTCGGCCGGCACGTAGGCCTCGGCCGGTTCGACCGTGATCGAGCGGTAACGCTTCAGTCCGGTCGCGGCCGGGATCAGCTTGCCGATGATCACGTTCTCCTTGAGCCCGACCAGACGGTCGCGCTTGCCTTCCAGCGCGGCATCGGTCAGCACCTTGGTGGTCTCCTGGAAGGAGGCCGCCGAGAGGAATGACTTGGTCGCCAGCGACGCCTTCGTGATGCCGAGGATTTTCTCCTTCGACTTCGCCACGGTGCCGCCGTCGGTCTTGACCTGCTTGTTGATCTTCTTGAGCTCGTGACGATCCTCGAGCTGACCGGGCAAGAGGTCGGTCGATCCCTTGGTCTCGACTTCGTCCTTCTTCATCATCTGGCGGACGATGATCTCGATGTGCTTGTCGTCGATCTCGACGCCCTGGGCGTTGTAGACCTTCTGGACCTCGGCCACCAGGTACTGCTCGATCGCGGTACGACCACGGATCGCCAGTACGTCTGCCGGATAGAGCGAGCCTTCGTTGAGCTGGTCTCCGACCTCGACCTTGTCCCCCTGTTTGACATGCAGACGGGTTCGGGGCGGGAAGGTGTAGGTGGTCTCTTCGCCTCCGGAATCGAGAACGGTGACGATCGCGTGCTTCTCGTTGTGATCGACCCCGACCTTGCCGGCAACCTCTGAAAGCATCGCCAGTCCCTTCGGCTTGCGGGCCTCGAACAGCTCGACCACCCTCGGCAGGCCCTGGGTGATGTCCTGTCCGGCAACACCGCCGGTATGGAAAGTACGCATGGTCAGCTGGGTTCCGGGCTCGCCGATCGACTGAGCGGCGACGGTGCCGACCGAGTCGCCGATCGCGACCATGAATCCGGTCGCCGGGGAAACGCCGTAACAGGAACGACAGACCCCACGCTCGGCCTCGCACTTGAACGCGGAGCGGACCGGAACGGTCGCCTCGCGGTCATCGGTGTAGGCATCGACGATCTGCTCCAGCTCCGGCTTGCCGATCAGCGTGTTGCGCTTGAGCAGCTCGCGACCGCGCTTGGTGGCGAACTTCTTCGCAGCCAGGCGGCCGAGCAGGTTGGAATTGACATCACCGGTGGTGCCGTAGAGCGGCATCTCGATGAAGTCCTTGGTCTTGCAGTCTTCGGTACGCACGATCACGTCCTGGGCGACGTCAACCAGGCGGCGGGTCAGGTAGCCCGAGTCCGCAGTACGCAGAGCGGTATCGGCCAGACCCTTCCTGGCGCCGTGGGTCGAGATGAAGTACTCGCCGACCGACAGGCCCTCGATGAAGTTGGACTTGATCGGGCGCTCGATGATCTCACCCTTCGGATTGGCCATCAGGCCACGCATTCCGGCCAGCTGGCGGATCTGCTTGAAGGAACCACGGGCGCCGGAGTTGGCCATCATGAAGATCGGGTTGAGCTGATCGAGGTTGTCCTCCATCGCCTGCCCGACCTCTTCGGTGGCTTCGTTCCACTTGTCCGTGACCTGCCTGTGACGCTCTTCGGCCGTATGCCAGCCTTCGTCGAATTCGGCCTGGATCTGGGCCGTCTCGGCGTCGAAGCGTTCCAGGATCCCTTCCTTGGCCGGCGGTGGCACCACATTGTTCTTGGAAACCGTGATGCCGGCCCGCGAGGCAAAGTTGAAGCCGAGGTCCTTGAAGGCGTCGAGCACCTGCGAGATGGTCGGAGCACCGAAAGAATCGACCAGCCAGCCGACCATGTCGTTGATGTCGCGCTTCCTCAGGGACTTGTTGACGAACTTGTACGTGTCCGGGTCGTAATCGCCTTCGAGGGCCATCTGCAGTGCCCGCTCGATGCGGTCGTTGAAGATGATCCGCCCGACCGTGGTCAGGAAGTGCTCGTGACCGGCCCGGCGGTACTCGGCGAATCCATGCAGCCCGACCACGCCGTTCTCGTAGGCCAGTTCGGCCTCCTGAGCGGTACGGAAGGGATGCGGTCTCTTCTCGAGAGTCGACGGATCGAGCTTTTCGACGTCCTCTCGGGAGTAGGTCAGGTAGTACAGACCCAGCACCATGTCCTGCGTCGGGGTCGCCAGTGGCGCACCGTGGGCAGGCGAGAGGATGTTGTTTGCCGACAGCATCAGCACGCGGGCCTCGGCCTGGGCCTCGGCCGACAGCGGCACGTGGACCGCCATCTGGTCACCATCGAAGTCGGCGTTGAACGCCGCACAGACGAGCGGGTGGACCTGGATGGCCTTGCCTTCGACCAGGATCGGCTCGAAGGCCTGGATGCCGAGACGGTGGAGCGTCGGGGCGCGGTTGAGCAGCACCGGATGCTCCTCGATCACTTCCTCGAGCACGTCCCAGACCTCGGGAACCATCGACTCGACCATCTTCTTGGCGGCCTTGATGTTCTGGACGGCCTTGCGCTCGACGAGCTGGGCCATGATGAACGGCTTGAAAAGCTCGAGCGCCATCAGCTTCGGCAGACCGCACTGATGCAGCTTGAGCGACGGACCCGAAACGATCACCGACCGGCCGGAGTAGTCGACACGCTTGCCGAGCAGGTTCTGGCGGAAGCGACCCTGCTTGCCCTTGAGCATGTCCGAGAGCGACTTCAGGGCACGGTTGCCGGGCCCGGTGACGGGACGGCCGCGACGACCGTTGTCAAACAGGGCGTCAACCGACTCCTGGAGCATGCGCTTCTCGTTGTTGACGATGATCTCCGGGGCACCGAGGTCGAGCAGTCGCTTGAGGCGGTTGTTCCGGTTGATCACGCGGCGGTAGAGGTCGTTCAGGTCGGAAGTGGCGAAACGGCCACCGTCTAGCTGGACCATCGGACGCAGCTCCGGCGGGATCACCGGGATGCAGTCGAGGATCATCCACTCGGGCCTGTTGTCCGACTTGAGGAAGGCCGAAGTGACCTTCAGCCGCTTGACCGCGCGGGCCTGCTTCTGTCCCTTGGCGGTGACGATCTGGTCTTCCAGTTCGGCGCAGGTGGCCTCGAGGTCGATCTGCTCGAGCAGGTCGCGAACCGCCTCGGCGCCCATACCGCCGCGGAAGTACTCGCCCCAGCCGAACGGAGAACCGAACCGGTCCTTGAGCTCCCGGAAGTCGGTCTCGTCGTTGATCACGTCCTTCGGCTTCATCGTGGTGAAGACCTTCCAGACGCGATCCAGACGGTCGATCGCTTCGTCGATGTAGGCCTCGGTGTCGCTGATCTCGGCTTCGAAGTCCTTGTTCAGCTCCTTGATCCGCTTGGCCTTGTCATCGTCGCTCAGCTTGCGCAGCTGGGCGGCCGTCAGGCCGAGCGAGTCGGCCCAGAGGTGGTCGTCGTCGGAGAACTTGGTCTGTTCCCCGGACTCGATGTACTTGACCCGGCGCTTCAGCGACTCGTCAAGCAGCTGGGTGCTCTTGCTGCGTTCGGATTCGTACTCGGCCTGGACACTCTCGACCTCCTTCTCGAGTGCCGGCATGTCCTTGGCGCGGGCTTCTTCGTCGATCCAGGTGACCATCGAGGCGGCGAAGTACAGGACCTTCTCCAGTTCCTTCGGAGCCATGTCGAGCAGATAGCCGATCCTCGAAGGAACTCCCTTGAAGAACCAGATGTGAGAGACCGGCGCGGCCAGGTCGACGTGAGCCATACGCTCGCGACGGACCTTGGACCGGGTCACCTCGACGCCGCAGCGCTCGCAGACGATTCCCTTGTAGCGGACGCGCTTGTACTTGCCGCAGTAGCACTCCCAGTCCTTGGTCGGACCGAAGATGCGCTCGCAGAAGAGACCGTCTTTCTCCGGCTTCAGCGTGCGGTAGTTGATCGTCTCCGGCTTGAGGACTTCGCCCCAGGACCAGGACCGGACCTTCTTCGACGAGGCGAGAGCGATCTCGATCGCGTCGAAGTTGTTGATGTCAATTACGTTACTCACTCTTTTGCACCTGCTTCCTCGGCATCGCCGGCGCCATCGACGGCGGCATCACCTTCACTTGCCTCGGCTTCGACCGCTTCGTCGGCGGCGCCGTCACCGTTGGAGTCGGCCCGGACCTCGGTCAGGTCCATGCCGAGGTCCTGGGCGGCCTGCAGCAGGTCGTCCTCTTCCTCGGCGAGCTCGCCGACACCCTCTTCGGAGACCACGTTCGCGTCGAGCGACAGCGCCTGCATCTCCTTGAGCAGCACCTTGAACGACTCGGGGATCGAAGGCTCGGGGATGTTCTCGCCCTTGACGATCGCTTCGTAGGCCTTGACCCGGCCGACGGTGTCGTCGGACTTGATCGTGAGCATCTCCTGAAGCGTGTAGGCCGCGCCGTACGCCTCGAGGGCCCAGACCTCCATCTCGCCGAAGCGCTGACCGCCGAACTGGGCCTTGCCTCCCAGCGGCTGCTGGGTGACGAGGGAGTACGGACCGGTCGAACGGGCGTGGATCTTGTCGTCGACCAGGTGGTGCAGCTTCAGGATGTACATGTAACCCACGGTGACCTTGCCCTCGTAGGGCTCGCCCGTGCGACCGTTGTAGAGCTGGACCGAACCTGAACAGCGGGCACCCGGCTGGGCGTCCATGTCGACGTCCATGTCGATACCGCGCTCGGCATGCTCCTCGGACCACTTGACCAGGGCGTTGTCGACGTCCTCGACGCTCGCGCCGTCGAAGACCGGAGTCGAAACGTAAACCCGGTCACGGGTCTCAGCCTTGTTCCTGTAGGCCTCGCTGCCGTCGTCGTACCAGCCGTTGCCGGCGACCCAGCCGAGGTGTGTCTCGAGGATCTGACCGATGTTCATACGGCTGGGTACGCCGAGCGGGTTGAGGATGACGTCGACGGGGGTACCGTCGGCGAGGTGGGGCATGTCCTCCTCGGGGACGATCTTCGAGATGACGCCCTTGTTGCCGTGGCGTCCGGCGAGCTTGTCACCCTCGGAGATCTTGCGCTTGGTCGCGACGTATACGCGAACCAGATCGTTGACTCCCGGAGCGAGATCGTCGCCGTCGTCGCGGCTGAAGGTCAGCACGTCGATGACGACTCCGCCTTCGCCGTGCGGGACCTTGAGCGAAGTATCGCGTACCTCGCGGGCCTTCTCTTTGAAGATCGCGCGGATCAGCTTCTCTTCAGCGGTCAGCTCGGTCTCGCCCTTGGGCGTGACCTTTCCGACCAGTAGGTCCCCGGAGACGACCTCGGCACCGACGCGGACGATGCCGCGCTCATCGAGGTTCCTGAGACTCTCTTCCGAGCGGTTCGGGATGTCCCGGGTGATCTCCTCGTCGCCGAGCTTGGTGTTGCGGGCGTCGATCTCGTATTCCTCGATGTGAATCGAGGTGAGTTCGTCTTCCTTGACCAGGCGCTCGGAGAGGATGATCGCGTCCTCGAAGTTGTAGCCCTCCCAGGACATGAAGGCGACCAGGCAGTTCTTGCCAAGCGCGACCTCTCCACCGCCGGTGGAGGAGCCGTCGGCCAGCACTTCGCCGGCCTTCACCTTCTGGCCCGGGTCGACGATCGGCCGCTGATGGATGAGCGTGCCCTGGTTCGAGCGCATGAACTTGAACAGGGGATAACGGTCGCTGCCGCCCTTGTGCCTGACCTCGATCACTTCGGCGTCGACGTATGAGATCTCGCCGTCGTGCTCGGCCAGGACGACGTCGCCGGTGTCGACAGCGGCACGCTGTTCCATGCCGGTACCGATCAGCGGCGGATCGGGCCGCATCAGCGGGACTGCCTGACGCTGCATGTTCGAGCCCATCAGGGCGCGGTTGGCGTCGTCGTGCTCGAGAAAGGGGATCAGGGCCGTCGCGACCGACCAGATCTGGGTCGGGGAGACGTCCATCAGGTCGACTTCCCCGGGGGTGGCGTTGACCCAGTCGCCGTCGCCGGCGCGACAGAAGATGCTCTCGCCGGTCAGCTTCATCGACTTGGGATCGAAATCGGCGCTCGCCTGGGCGATTACCTTGTCCTCTTCCTGGGTCGCGTCGAGGTGGACGACCTCGTCGGTGATCGCGCCCTTCTTGACGATCCGATAGGGGGTCGTCACGAAGCCGTGCTCGCTGATCTGCGCGTAGGAGGAAAGCGACCCGATCAGGCCGATGTTCGGGCCCTCCGGAGTCTCGATCGGGCACATGCGTCCGTAGTGGGTCGGATGAACGTCGCGCACCTCGATCGGGGCGCGCTCGCGAGTCAGGCCTCCGGCACCGAGGGCCGAGAGGCGGCGGCGGTGGGTGAGGCCGGCCAGCGAGGTGTTCGGGTCCATGAACTGCGACAGCTGCGAGGAACCGAAGAACTCCTTCTGGGCCGCAACCACCGGGCGGATGTTGATGATCGTCTGCGGGGTGATCGCGTCCGAATCCTCGGTGGTGAGGCGCTCGCGCACGACTCGCTCCATCCGGTAGAGACCGATCCGGAACGCTTCCTGGATCAGCTCGCCGACGGTGCGCAGGCGGCGGTTGCCGAAGTGCTCATATTCGTCGAGGTGGTCGGAGACGTTCTCCCGCGGGTAGGTCAGGGCCTCGGCGGCGTAATCCTTGATCGGGTTTTCTTCATCGATCTCTTCCGGCATGCCGAGGATCTTCGGCAGGCTGACCAGCTCCCGGATCAGGGAGATGATGTCGTCGTGCGTGAGCACGCGGGTGTCAAGATCGATGTCGAGTCCGAGGCGGGCGTTCAGCTTGTAGCGGCCGACCCTGGTCAGGTCGTAGCGCTTGGAATCGAAGAAGAGCTGCTCGAGCAGTGCTCTGGCGGCATCCACCGACGGCGGCTCGCCCGGGCGCTGCTTCTTGAACAGTTCGATCAGGGCGCCTTCTTCGGTGCTGATGGCCTCGGTGTCGGCGGCGATCGTCTGCTGGATATAGACCGAGTTGTCGAAGAGGTCGAGGATCTGCTCGTTGGTGACGTAACCCATCGAGCGCAGCAGAACGGTGATCGGAAGCTTGCGCTTGCGGTCGATCCGCACGTATACGCGACCCTTCTTGTCGATCTCGAGCTCCAGCCAGGAACCACGGGCCGGCATCAGGTTGGCGGTGAAGACCTGCTTCTCGGCGTCTTTCGGGGCCATCACGTAGGCGCCGGGGGAGCGGACGAGCTGGGTCACGACGACACGCTCGGTGCCGTTGATCACGAAGGTCCCGCGATCGGTCATCCACGGGAAGTCCCCCATGAAGACGGTCTGTTCGCGGATCTCGCCGGTCTCCCGGTTCTGAAAGGCGACGGTGACGTTCAACGGGCGGGAATAGGTCAGATCCCGCTCACGACACTCCTCGAGCGTGTGGCCGGGCTCGTCGAACTCGAAATCGCCGAAGACGATCGCGAGATTTCCTGTGTAGTCCTCGATCGGCGAAATATCATCGATCGTCTCACGCAGCATGCCGCTTTTCGGATCGGTGAGATCCTCGAACGAGCGACGCTGTATGTCGATCAGATGAGGGGCTTCAAGAGGCGTTTCGAGATGGGAAAAACTCCTGCGGACAAAGGGGGCATCAATCGGGCGTGCCAAGGTTGGCAACTCCTCAAGGGTTCAGAGATTCACGTGAATGGGCGCGGAAGCGGGCAAATCTGAGCGCAACTTAGCGCAACGATAAAAAATAGCACAGTCGGATTGCAGCGTGAAGCGGGCTGCGAGAGCCGGGTGCGACCAGGCCGCTTCCGGGACCGGTGGCACAACTGCGGGGCGCGGCCGGAAGCCCGGCCACACCCCGCTTCAGACCGGTTTCCTACTTGAGTTCGACGGTAGCGCCGGCCTCTTCGAGTTCGGCCTTGAGCTTCTCGCCCTCGTCCTTCTCGATGCCTTCCTTGACCGGCTTGGGAGCTTCGTCGACCAGGGCCTTGGCTTCTTTGAGGCCGAGTCCGGTCGCGGCGCGCACGACCTTGATGACGGGGACCTTCTTCTCGCCGACCGCGGTCAACACGACGTCGACGGTCGAGGCGGCGTCATCGTCGCCGCCGCCGTCGGAGTCGCCGCCACCGGCTGCGGGGGCTGCCGCGGCTACCGCGGTGGCCGATACGCCGAACTCTTCCTCCAGCGCCTTGATGCGCTCGGAAAGCTCGAGTACCGAGATGCCCTTGAGTTCTTCAATCCATTCTTCTGTAGTCGATGCCATTTGCTGCTCCTGTTCTTACTGGTTCAAGTTGGTCTGCTGAAAAATCTGCGATCCGGCCGGCTACTCGTCCGTTTCGCCCTCTTCGCCGTCGGCTGCCTCTCCGCCGGCATCCGCCTCTGCAGCCGGTGCTTCTTCGGCGGCCGCGTCCTCGACGGGGGCCTCGGCCTCTTCGGCCGGTGCCTCTTCTGCGGCCGGAGTCTCGGCTTCAGCCTCTGGGGCGGGTGCTTCCTCTGCCTCCGCAGCCTTGGCCTCCTCGACCGGAGCTTCAGCTTCGGTCCCGGCAGCCTGCTCGGCCGCAGGTACCTCGGCGGCCGGCTCGGCCTTGCCTGTTACCAGGCCCTGATCGGCGACCTGCTGAAGCTGCTGGGCGAGTCCGGAGATCATCGATCCGAGGCCCCGGGTCAGGGTCACGATCGGGCTGGCGACGACGCCGGCGAGCTGCGCGTTCAGGGTGTCGCGTGACGGCAGCTTGGCGATCGCCATGAACTTGCCTTCGTCGAGCGGAGTTTCCCCCATGAAGCCGCCCTTGTAGGTGAGCACGTCGTGAACCTTGTTGAAGGAGGTGATCGCCTTCGCCGCCTGGGCGGTGTCGCCCTTTACAAAGGTGAGAGCGGTCGGTCCCTTGAGCACGTCGTCGAGCGAGCTGACGCCGACATTCGACGCGGCGATCCTGGTGAGGCGGTTCTTGACGACCTTGAACGACGCGTCAGCTTCACGGAGCTTTCCACGGAGTTCGGCGGCCTGGGCCACAGAGATGCCGCGATAGTCGATCGCGAAGATCGCCTCGGAGGCCTTGATCTCGTCGCCGATCTCTTCGATCACTGCTGCTTTTTCGTCTCGGTTCATATCTCTTGCCTGACTCTTCTCAAGTGGGTGGCGACCGTGCGGGCAACAAAAAACCCGCTCGCAGGCGGGCGGAAGGGAGAATTCCTTCGGCTCCACCTTCCCTGGCTTTACGGGCTATCGCCCGACCAGCGGTCTATGGCAGACGGAGAACGATAGCCGAATCCGGATTGAAACCACTTCCGGTCCTTCCGGACGGCCTGACGGGCACGGACGAATTCATCGAGGGTGATGCCCCAGCTGGCGTTCTCGCGGGCAAAGAGCGCCTGGCCGGGAGAATCCTGGCTCGATGACGGTTCCGGGCGTCGCCCGGCGGAGGGTCAGGCGGGAACGGACTCGGCGACTTCGGGGAAGATGTCCTTCTCCGTGGCCTTCGAGGGGTCGACGGCAATGCCCGGACCCATGGTGGTACTGACCGAGATCGAGATGATGTAGCGGCCCTTGGTCGAGGCCGGTTTGGCCTTGGTGATCTCGTCCATGACCGCGGCGTAGTTTTCGAGCAGCTTGTCGGCGTCGAAGGAGGCCTTGCCGATGTTCAGGTGAACGATCGCCTGGCGGTCGGTCCGATACTCGACCTTGCCGGCTTTGGACTCGGATACGGCCTTTTCGACGTCTTCAGTGACCGTTCCCACTTTCGGGTTCGGCATCTTGCCCGAGGGACCCAGTACGCGGCCGAGGCGGCCGACGGTCGGCATCATGTCGGGGGTGGCGATGACGATGTCGAAATCGTCGAAGCCATCTTCGATCCTGGCTGCGAGCTCGTCGGCGCCGACGATGTCGGCCCCGGCTGCTTCGGCGTCACGGGCCTTGTCGCCCTGGGCGAATACGGCCACCTTTACGTCCTTGCCGAGCCCGTTGGGCAGCGCGAGGGTGCCGCGGAGCTGCTCCTCCGCGTGGCGCACGTTGACCCCGAGCCGGACATGAAGCTCGACCGACTCGTCGAACTTCGCCGACGCGGTCTCCTTGATCAAGTTGATCGCCTCGGCCGGCGGATAGACATGGTCGCGCTGAACCTTGCCGTACTGCTGGCGGAATCTCTTGCCGTGAGCCATGATTACTTGACCTCCACACCCATCGAACGGGCGGTGCCCGCGATGATCTTCGAAGCTGCGTCCAGGTCGTTGGCGTTCAGGTCGGGCATCTTGCGCTCGGCAATCTGCCTGACCTGGGCCTCGCTGATCGTCGCGACCTTGTCTATATGGGGCTCGCCGGAGCCCTTCTTGATGTTGCAGGCTTCCTTGATCAGTACGGCCGCCGGCGGCGTCTTGGTGATGAAGGTGAAGCTGCGGTCTTCGTAGACCGTGATCTCGACCGGGATGATCGTGCCGGAGTCCTGCTGGGTCTGGGCGTTGAACGCCTTGCAGAAGTCCATGATGTTGACCCCGTGCTGGCCCAGGGCAGGACCGACCGGCGGCGCCGGGTTCGCAGACCCGGCGGGGATCTGGAGCTTGATGAGTGTCATTACTTTCTTAGCCATGGGCCTTCTTTTCGCTAGAGCTTCTTGACCTGTTCGTAGCCGACCTCGGACGGCGTCTCACGCCCGAAAATCGAAACCAGCACCTTGAGCTTGGACTGGTCTTCGTTGATTTCGGCGATTTCGCCGGAGAAGTCTGAGAGGGGGCCGCTGATGATCTTGACCGACTCGCCGATCTCGAACTGGGCCTGGGTGCGCGGGCGCTCGGCCGTCTCGCGGTGGAGAAGCCGGTCGATCTCGGTTTTGGTCAACGCCACCGGTGTGTCGCGCGGCCCGACGAAACCGGTGACTCCGGGGGTGTTCTTGACCAGGCCCCAGGCGTTGTCGGTCATCTCCATCTGGATCAGGACGTATCCCGGCATGGTGCGCTTCTCGACCTGGACCTTCTGGCCGTCCTTGATCTCCGAAACCTGCTCGGTCGGCACTACGACCTGACGGACGCGATGGCTCTGACCCATCGATTCAACTCGATGCTCGAGGTTGTTCTTGACCTTGTTCTCGTGGCCGGAGTATGTGTTGATGACGTACCAGCGATACATGAATTCCTTGCCTAGATGATTCTCTTTACGACCCAGTTGGCGACGATGTCGGCGACTCCGAGATAGACCGCGGCGACGATGACGAAAGCCAGGGTGACCGCAGTGGCCTGGATCAACGTATCCCGATCGGGCCACTGGACCCGCTTGAGCTCGGCCGCGCAGGATGCGAGAAAGGCGATTGCTCCGCCGCGCTTGCGTTCGCCCTTCGCGGCCTTCTGACGCTTGGCGAGCAGCTGCTCTTCCTGCCTCTTCTGTTCTGCCTTGCGGCGCTTTTCAGCCTCTTTCTTCTTGCGCTTCTCTTCTTTTGAACTCAGCCCCTTGGGGGCATCGGGTGTTTCCAGATCCTTCTCCGGAGCGCCGGCGGCGATACCGGCCTCGACGGCTTCGATCTCGGCGATATCGCCGGACTTGGGCACCTGCGTATCGTGCTGAGCCCGGGACTCGGCTTCGCGCCGGACCCGCTCGGCCGCCTCACGCGCGCGCTTCTCGGCCTTGCGTTGTGCCCGGGACTTGGCCACTACCGGGTTTCCTTGTGGGCCTGATGCTCTCCGCACCAGCGACAGTACTTCCGGATCTCTATACGGTCCGGCGTATTGCGCTTCGACTTATTGGTTTGGTAGTTGCGACGCTTGCATGACTCGCATGCGAGGGTCACAGCGATACGCACATCTCCGCGTGCCATATTTCCTCACTGCTTCAGGCGGTGCCTTTACAAAATAAAACCTCGGCCAAAGGGCGAGGCGACCCGAGAGAATACTGGATAAGCGACCAGGGCGGTTGCTCGTGTCCGGCGTGAGTGCTAGGGGTCTCCGGCTGCCGGGGCTACACGGGCGGCAGCCTGGCAGATCGCCGACAGTCGATTCCCGTCCCCTGATCAGCGCAGCCCCTCGACCCAGTCGAGCCGCCGGCCGCAGAGCCGGTCAGAGTCCGCCGAGGGCAGCCTGATGAGCCGGTCTTGCCGGTCTCTCCTGGTCAGCACCACCGGACCGATCCCGAACGGGTAGGCACCGGTGGCCGGACGGGGCATTCCTCCTCGGCGGTAATCGACCTCGATCCTCTGCAGCCCGCGCTCAAGGGTCAGCCGGTCGAGTTCGATGAACTGAGCGTGGTTGTTGAGACGGTTCCGGACCGATCCGGCTTCGACTCCGTTGATCGTGACCGATACCTCGCCCCGGACCGAACCACCGATCCAGACCCGCCACTCGCCGGATGACGGCAAGGTGACCTCGGCCCCCGCCGAGCCGTCGGAAAGCGGGGTGAGCGTTCCGGCGGCCGGGTCGGGCACCCAGTCGGACGGGTGATCGGTGAAATCGGAGGTGGCCGTCTCTGGAGCCGGTGCTGCCACAACCGTGCCCACGGGCCCAGCCTTCGAGGCGACCGCGGCGATCCGCGCACAGGCAGGCGTCGCACCGGGATCCTCCGGCGTGCCGAAGGACCGGTGGACGATCAGGTCGCCGGAGTCGAATGCCCCGGGGCGCTGCCAGACGTCGTAGTACTCCCCTCGCCTGACCGGCACGTACGGAGATGGCGGCCGGCTCTGCCACGGACTGCGCCTGAGCACGAGCGTGCGGTACGTGAGCAGCCCTTCCCGCGCCGGGTCGAGCACCAGCTCGTCAGTATCGCTCCAGGCCCCCTTCTGAGCCTCGCTCCCGTCGCGCCGGGGAACCGAGCGGCGGCGCAGCTCCGACGAGCCCTCGGCATCGAGCTGCCTGAGGAAGTGGCGGACTCCGTAGGGCTGATACTCCGTCATCAGGGCCGGACCCTGGCCGGCGAAGTCCTCCCCGATCCGTTCGAGCTCGGCCAGCTGTGCGCGGGGCGCCAGCCACGCTTCGTCATAGGCGAGCACGGTGGAGGCGAGTACCCCGGCCGGTACGACCAGCAGCAGGGCACCGGCCAGACGGAGCGTCCGGAGCAGGCCGGCAGTCGGCGCAGACTCCCTTCGGTAGCGATCCGGTGCCTGCTGTTCCCGGACCTCGCCCTTCCCCTTCCCGGCGAAGAGCCGTGGCTCGGTGAGCAGCACCGCGATCCCGACCATGGCCAGCAGCAGGAAGGACGCAGCGCCGGCGGCCAGCGCCTTGCCCTGAACCCAGGGCGAGCCGACCGACCAGACGATCAACGAACCGAGTCCGGTACCCGCGACGAGCAGCAGCAGCGGCCAGGACCGCCTCAGCAGGGCCGCATACAGACCGACTCCTGCGCCGATGAGTCCGGCGCCGACGAGCATGACCGTGACCCAGACCGCTCCGGGTTCGACGCGGAAGTCACCGACCGGCCACGGGCCGACGTACTGGGCCGGGCTGAGCGGACCGATCAGGTTGCCCAGCTCCTCGCCGGAGGTGAGAGGACCCTGGTCGGGCGAGAAGAACTGTCCCGCGGCAAGAACGGTGGGCAAGCCGACAAGGGCGATGCCGGCCCCGGCGAGGCCGGCCCGCATCAAGAAGGTCCGGGTCCGCGGGACGGGGCGCCCGGTCCCGGCACCCCCCCGCCCCCGGCGGGCGGTGGCCGCTTCGATGCCGACCAGGACGAGGACGCCAATCGCCACCGCAATCAGCCACGGGACCCCGCCCAGGCCCATCACGCCGATCAATGCCGCGCCGGCTGCGACCGGTACCGGAATCGCCGAGCGCAGCGAAACCGATCGATCCGGATCCGCCAGCCAGGCGGCAGATGCCGCGAGGGTCGCGACGAGCAGTGCGGTTGCGACCTCCTTCAAACCTCCCCAGAAGGCGTAGCCGATCAGCAGGGCCGGCTGGGCGGCGACGAAGACGACCGCTGCCCGGGTCCGGACGTCGGGGATCACGGGACGGGCGACCTCGGAGAAGACCAGTGCCATCAGCGCCGCCATCAGGGCCATGTATGGCTGGAAGAGCCAGGCTGCGTCCATACCGGTGAGTTCGTGTCCGACCCCCAGGGGGATGAAGGCGCCGAGCGGATAGCCCGCCGAGAGGTTGATCTGCACCACGGCTTCGTAACTCGACGGGTTCAGCCCGCCGGTGCCGTGCCCGTAGGTCAGCACATGGTCGGTGAAAGCGAGCCAGGTCGACGTGTCGTCCAGTTTGATGTAGCCGGCGAACGTCGCCTCGCCGGAGGCGATGACCGGAGCCCCGTACATCAGGAATACCCCGACTGCAGCGAGGACCGGCCACCAGGAGAAGTCGCGTCCTCCGAGCGGCCAGGCGGCGACGAATCCCGTGACCGCCAGGGCGACCGTCACCGCGGTGGTGGCCTCGGCGATCGACGGGAAGCAGGTGATCAGCCCGCCGACGGCGACCAAAGCGGCAAAGCCGGCGGCGGGGAGCAGGCCGGTCGGCATCCGTCGCCCGCCTGTCGCTTCCAGCAACAGCCCGAAGCCGACGCAGAGGGCGACCAGGGTGAGCGGGAAGATGATCCAGGCGAGAATCAGGGCATCGGCACGATATCGCCGCTCAAGGCGACTTCGAGCGCCCCGTCACCGTCCGGATGGTAGACCTCGACCTGATAGTCAGGGCGGTCGGTGAAGACGAGATAGACGCTGGTCGGACGCTCGGGATCGAAAAATCCCACGCCGCCGCTTACGGTGATCCGCTCGAGGCCCTGCTCGCCGGCCAGGTTCCGGGTGGCCGCGCGGGCCCCGTTGAACGGATAGGTGCCGATGTCCAGATACGTCTGGTCGGGATCGCCCGGCACTGCGCCGCCGGTCAGATAGCGCACATGCGCATTTCCGATTTCATCGTGGCTCATCTCGATCCGGGTGCCCGGTCTCTGGCCGGCCCAGAAGACGGTGTGGCCGATCTCCTCGGTCACCCTGCCCATCTCGCCGTCCCCGACCAGCTTCGGGTCGCCGGAGGCGGTTCCGACGATCGGGTTTGCACCGTCGCGGTTTGGCGAGGTCGCAAACCAGACGACGACACCCGCGAGCAGCGCGATACCGACGACCGTCGCGATTTTCTGTCGGCCGATGCTGCCGGTGCCGAGAGGTGTCGGGTCGGGTGGAGTCAAAACGGGGAACCGTCAACCTAGAGCCGGATCCTTTAGAGAACCTCAAGGCCGAGCAGCATGACGGAGGAAGCCCGGAAGCGGATTCGAACCGCTGACCCCTTCCTTACCATGGAAGTGCTCTACCAACTGAGCTATCCGGGCAGACGTGGCTTCGACCCACTCGATTGAGTGGACAGGCGCGGCGTCAGGTTATCAGGGGACAGCATCCCGTCGACGGCCTTGGACCGGATTCATCCTCGACGGTCGTATCGGTTCAGGACTGTCTCGGATACGCTCATCGGGTACGTGGCCGAACCATCGGGAACTCTCCTTCACGTAGCGCTCAAGCATGTCACCACCGACGTCCCGACTGCAAGCGGGGATCAAACTGCCGGTGAGACAAGGGCAAGGCTGAGCGCCCGCCGTTACGCCTATGCGGGGCAAGTCGTCGTAATCGATGCAGGCCGGGCCGTGGGTCTGGTTTCGATCGAATCCCTCATCGCGGCCGATTCGGGTCTGAAGCTGGCTGACCTCATGGAACCCGATCCTCCGTCAATCACGCTGGACGTCAGCGGGGATCAAGCGGCTCATGCGATGGTCGAAACGCGAGCCGGCTGTCTCGTCGTGGCAGATGTCGACGGCAGCTTTCAGGGGGTCGTGACGACCGCCCGGATGCTGCCCCTCCTGCTGGCCGAGCACGACGAGGACCTCGCCCGGATCGGCGGTTACCTGGCCGGCAGCAGCCGGGCCCGACGAGCAGCCCGCGAACCGGTCGGACGCAGGCTCTGGCACCGCCTTCCCTGGCTGATCGTCGGCCTGCTCGGGGCGATGGTCTCCGCACTGATCATGGGGGCGTTCGAGACCACCCTGGAATCGAACGTGCTGATCGCGCTGTTCGTGCCGGCGATCGTCTACATGGCTGGTGCGGTGGGTGCTCAGACGCAGACAGTCCTGATCCGTGCCTTCGCGGTCGGGGTCAAGACCAGGCAGATCCTGTTTCGCGAACTCGTGACCGGAGTGCTGACGGGCGTGATCATCGGAGCAATCTTCCTCGGATTCTCTTACCTGGTCTGGGGCGACATAGAGGTGGCCATCGCCGTATCGATCGCCCTGCTCGCCAGCGCGACCGTCGCCGTCGCCGTCGCGATTGCCTTGCCGGCCCTGTTCCAGAAGATGGGTCTCGATCCGGCGTTCGGTTCGGGACCCCTGGCGACGCTGATTCAGGACCTGCTTTCGATAACCACCTACTTCGTCGCCGTGGTCCTGATCGTCACCTGAGGGAAGCTGAGCCTCGCCCGGGCCACATCGCTCAACCTGCGGACGAACCGGGATTCTGTCCGGGGTCCGGCCCGGATTCGAGCTCGCGGCGGATGACCTCGCTGATCGCCCGTTCGGAGACCTCCTCCATCGCGAACTGAAAGGCGGAGACGAAAGCTTCGGATACGAGGGGCCGCATGCGGGCCAGCGCCTCCTGCACGCGGGGCCAGTCCTCGCGCGGCCGACCGGCCCGGTCGAACGGTTCCCAGACCTGCTCGTTGAACACGGAGACGAAGACCTCGGCAACCGCCATCGAACGGGCCTGGAGGGTCTCAAGGGCGTCCAGCGAGGCGCTGGCGGGGATGCCGAGGCCGGCCAGCTCGACCCCGGCCGCCAGCAGCCTCGGGCTCAGGACCTCGTAGCGGTCTCCACCAAGGGGGCGCATCAGTCCGAGCTCCTCCACCCTCGCCATCAGCTCCGCGTCGAGAGCCCCGTCGCCCCACGGCCGGGCGATCTCCTCGGCGGTGAGGACCTCCGGCTGCTCGTCCTCGTAGGGAGCGCGAACGGTACGCGTGAAGCTGAGCATGTCGCCGGGAGAATCGCCGACCATGTCGACGATGCGCTTGATCGCCTCCAGGTTGAAGCCTTCCTCCTGCAGTTCGCGGATCAGGGCGATCCGCTCCACATGCTGCTCGTCGTAGTAGCCGATGCGTCCGACGACGGTGGGCGGTTCGAGCAGCCCACGTGACTGATGAGCGCGGATATTGCGCACGGTCATGCCGGTCCGTGCCGCGAGATCGTCGATCGTGATCTCCGTCGGCGTCGCCGGTGCCTCCGGGTCTGTCGTTTTCGGAACGCTCACCTGAGAGGATCGTAAGGCTTGGAGGCTGTCCCGGCAGGGCTGCAAAGCCAGGGTGCCGATCCGCGGTGCCATGGCGAGCTCTGCCTGCCGGGGTAGCCTCTTACCCCGAGAGCGGGTAGGGGTCATTCCGGATAGACAGATCCCGCCCGGCGCGCGAACCTCCTGAACATGAACGAACAGCAAGAATCCCAAGACACGGTCGCTGCGGCCGACGAATCCGAAAAAGCTCCGCGCCGGCTGACCCGCTCGCGCGACGACCGCTACATCGGCGGCGTCGCCGCAGGACTCGCCAGATACTTCAACATCGACCCCACCCTGGTGCGGGTGGCCTTCGCAGTCAGCCTCGCGATCGGCGGAGCCGGCGTACTCGCCTATCTCGTCCTGCTGGCGCTGGTGCCGCTCGAAGGAGACCCCGATGAGCCGGCCCCCCCGGTAACCGGCGGCAGACGAACGCTGGCGATCGGCGCAACGGTACTGGTCGGCATCCTGCTCGTAGTCGCCAGCGTGACCGGCAGTTCGGGATCCAGCTGGCTCTTCGGTTTCGGGCCCGGCGTGCTCTTCGGCATCCTGCTCTGGATCGCTGTGGCGGCCGGCTTGATCTGGGCTCTCGGCAAGGCCGGGATCCCCAAGACCCCGAGCGGTGAAATCGGCGAACCAGCCGCGGCCGCGGCTCCGGTCGGCTTTGCCCCGGCACCGAGTCAGACGGCCTCATCTGAAGCTCCGACCGCGGTGCAGTCGACGACCGGGGTGCAGCCCACGAACGAGATGCAGCAGACGGCCGGGGTGCCCCCGCCGCCGAAAGACGGCTCCGGCGCACCGTCGACTTTCGGCCGGATCATGACCTGGCTGGCGATCGCATTCACCGGGGCCGTGCTGCTTTCGATCCTGGCGCTGATTTCATTCGGCGTGACCGCATTGTTCGGGGCGATCCCGGCCGCGGTCGCCGTCGTCGGATGTGGGATCGGCGTGGTCACACTGGCCCTCTCCGACCGACCGCAGTTCGCCCTGTGGGCGACCGCCGCGGCGATCGCGATCGCGATCCCGATGGCGGTCGTCTCGATCGCCTCGCTCGAGGTCGAAGGTGACTGGGGCGAGATCAACGAGAGTCCGACGAGCGCCTTCGAGATTCCGGCCGACGGATACAAGATGGCCGGCGGCGCCCTCAAGGTCGACCTCAGGGACTTCCCCTTCCGCAAGGGCAGGACGGTCGAGATGACTACTGACAGCGGCTTCGGGGCGACCAGCGTGATCGTGCCCGACGATGTCTGTGTGGTCGGTGACATCGAAGGCAAGATCGGCTACATCGACATGCGCGGCTCCGAGTCCTCGGGGATCGATCCGCGGCGGAGCCTGCCGCTTCCGGGAGCAGATGTGCCGGTACTCAGGCTGGCTTCGGAGTTCCGACTCGGCTACTTCGGCGTATTCGACGATTCCGGCTGGCGCGGAACGGGCCAGGACTGGCCGGACGACCTCGAGAACCCGAACCGCCCGGATGCGGTGGACCGGGCAACCTCAGCCTGCACAGGTCGTGAAGGATCCGGCCGAAACGGTGGCACGGGTGGCTCCACAAGAGCCCAGATCGAAGGTGGCCCCGCCAAAGGATGAACCCGGAACCCCGCAGACTCCGGCGGGAGCCGGACGGGGCGCTGATCGCCGGGGTCTGCTCCGGCCTCGGCCGGTACCTCGACATCGACCGCGATCTGATCAGGATCGCGGTCGTTGTCCTGACCCTGCTCACCAGCGGTCTGGCCGCCCTCGCCTACGGCTTCGCCTGGATCGTCATGCCGGTCAGCGAATCCCCTCCGGCGCAGGTAGAAGAAATGCGGCCGGCGAAGCGGCGGGACTCCTGGGCGGTCGGTGTCGGCGCCGGGCTCGTCGCCCTCGGCCTGCTGTTCATCCTGCGGGAGGCCGGGGTGTGGTGGAGCGACGCTCTTGTCTGGCCTCTGGTGATCGCCGCCGCCGGAGCGGCTCTGCTGTGGCGGCAGTTCACCGGTTCGTGGAAGCCCGGCCGCACCGGCCGGCGCAACCCCGCCGCATACCGGATCGGTTTCGGGGTGGCCCTCGTACTTGGTGCGGCGTTGCTCTTCCTCTACATAAACGGGGCCCTGAACGCGGGCGGCGACGCCGCGCTGGCCGCGGTCACGGTGATCGTCGTGGCAACGTTGGTACTTGCACCGCTCTGGCTGCGCCTGGGCCGGCGACTCGCCGATGAACGGGCCGAGCGCATCCGCTCGGAAGAGCGGGCCGATGTGGCCGCCCACCTCCATGACTCGGTCCTCCAGACACTGGCGATGATGCAGAAGCGGTCCGACAATCCGCGCGAAGTCTCTACCCTCGCCCGCCTTCAGGAGCGAGAACTGCGGGAATGGCTCTCGGGGAAGACCGGGGCCGAGCGGCAGGCATCGCTGGGTGCGACACTCGAGACGGTCGCCGCTGAGGTGGAGGAGTACCACGGTGTGCCGGTAGAAGCGGTGACGGTCGGAGACCGCCCGCTGGACGAGCGTGGCCTGGCGATGGCCGGCGCCACCCGGGAGGCGCTCGTCAACGCGGTGCGCTACGCCGGCGAAGACGGGCCGATCCGGATGTTCGCCGAGATCACGCCGAAGTCGGCCCAGGTGTTCGTGCGCGACCGGGGTCCGGGATTCGACCTGGAGGGTGTCCCCGACGACCGGCGCGGGGTGAGAGACTCGATCATCGGCCGGATGGAGCGAAACGGCGGCCGGGCCGAAGTCCGGTCCGAGGCAGGTGAAGGCACCGAAGTCGAGTTGACGATGGAGATGAAATGAGCGATACCGCACACAACCCGACGAGGGTCCTGATCGTCGACGATCACGCGATCTTCCGCGCCGGACTGAAGGCGGAACTGGAAAAGGGCGTCGAGGTGGTCGGCGAGGCGGCCGGCGTCACGGAGGCCGTGCTGCTGATCGGCAAACTGAAGCCCGACGTGATCCTGCTCGACGTCCACATGCCCGACGGTGGCGGCGTCGGGGTGATCCGCAGAACCACCGAACTCGAGACCGTCGACGGCTACTCGCCCTGCTTCCTCGCTCTCTCGGTCAGCGATGCCCCCGAGGACGTGGTTCAGGTGGTCCGGGCCGGGGCCCGCGGCTACGTGACCAAGACGATCTCCGGCCCGGATCTGATCGAAGCGATCGAGCGGGTCAGGCAGGGCGACGCTGTCTTCTCCCCCAAGCTGGCCGGCTTCGTGCTCGACGCCTTCGCCAAAGGTCCGGGATCAGGTCCGGTCGATCCGGAGCTTGACCTGCTGACCCCCCGCGAGCAGGAAGTCCTCAGACTGATCGCCCGGGGCTACCTCTACAAGGAGATCGCCCTGAGGCTCAAGATCTCGGTCAAGACGGTCGAGAGTCACGTGAGCGCCGTGCTGAGGAAACTGCAGCTCTCAACCCGTCACGAGCTGAGCCGCTGGGCGGCCGAACGCAACCTGGTCGACTACGACTGAACCACCGGTCGGCCCTCGACCCGGAAACCGGCGGCGATTTCCGCCCCCGGGGGCAGGCGCAGGCAGAAGACGTACGTGCTGCGGAGCTTCTGTCCGTGCTTGTCGCTCAGCCTGATGATGCCGTGCCTCGGCCCTGGGGCAGTACCGACAGCAGGTCTGCGACCACCCGGTCGACGTCCTCCACCTGGGAATCCCAGGAGCCGACCAGCCGGACCAGTCCGACATCGCCGAGGGGAAAGATCAGCGGTCGGTGCGGAGCGCAGAGATCACTGAACGCACGCGCCTTCTCCAGTCCGAGTGCGATGAAGACGATGTTGGCCTCGACCGGCTGGGCCAGCTCGACGCCGTCGATCCAGGCGACGGCCTCACCGATGGCTGCGGCCGCCCGGTTGGCCTTCAGGGCCAGTTCGCGCCAGAGACCACCCTCGAGGATGGCGACGAGCTGGGCCGAGATGAAGCGCATCTTCGAGCTCAGCTGGAGCGAACCCTTGCGCAGGACTTCGAAATCGTCGGCCAGGCCCCTGGCGAAGTCGGGAGCGCCGGGAGCGTCGATGAAGACGACCGCTTCGCCAAAGACCGTGCCGTTCTTGTTGGCACCCAGGCTGAGCACGTCAACCCCGTGGGCCGCGCCGGCCTCAGCCAGACCGACGTCCAGCGCAGCGGCGGCGTTGGCCAGGCGGGCGCCATCCATATGAAGCAGCATTCCGTGGCTGTGGGCGAAATCCGCCAGAGCGCGGACCTGCTGCGGTGTATATACGGTGCCGAGTTCGCTGGCCTGGGCGATCGAGACGACTTTCGGCCAGGCGACGTGCGGAATGTCGTCCGGATCGGCAAGCCTCGTGTGGGCGATCTCGGGAGTGAGCTTTCCGTCCGGGGTCGGCACCGTGAGCAACTTCAGTCCGGCGATGGCCTCGGGTGCGGCGGTTTCGTCGATCGCCAGGTGGGCGGTTTCCGGACAGATCACAGCCTGATGGGGCCGGGCCATCGCTCGTAACGCAGCGATGTTCGTACCTGTGCCGTTCAGCATCGGGAAGATCCGGGCGTCCGGCCCGAACTCGGCCCGGACCAGATCATCCAGCCGGTCCGTCTCCGGGTCCGCACCGTACGAGCCCACGTGACCGTGGTTGACCGAGGTGATCGCCTCGACGACGCGCGGATGTGCGCCCGAGCAGTTATCTGAAGCGAATCCCCGTGCTGCAGTCATGCTGGCAACTGTATTCGCGGAGCCGAACGGGTGGGCGGAACCGTCCCCGGTCGCCAATCAATAAACTGCAGCGTCAGCCGGGGGAGTGCCCGAGTGGTTAAAGGGGACCGGCTGTAAACCGGTTGGCTCCGCCTACGTAGGTTCGAATCCTACCTCCCCCATTGCGCCCGTCTCCGGATCGATCCGCTCCTGCGAAAGCCGACGCGGACCCGGATCCGGAGGCCGCCGGCTCAGCCCGGGCTCGCCTCGCGCAGACCCTGGGCCTCGGGCAGATTCTTGATCTTGCGCAGGGTCGAGGTCTCGATCTGGCGGACTCTCTCGCGAGTCACCCCGAAGGCGTCGCCGCACTCCTCGAGGGTGCGCGGGCTCATGCCTCCGAGGCCGTACCTCATGACCAGGACCTCGCGCTCCCGTTGGGGCAGGCTGTTCAGCACCTTCTGGACGCTCTCGCGACGGATGTGGAGCGAAGCCTCGTCGAACGGTTCCATCGCGTTGACGTCACGGACCAGATCGACCAGCTCGGTCTCGTCGCCTTCGCCGACCGGCTTCTCGAGGGAGACCGGCACCTGGGAGATCCGCCAGACGTCACGAACGTCCTGGACAGTCCAGCCGAGTTCCTCCGCAATCTCGAAGGACTCGGGCTCGCGCCCGAGATCCTGTACCAGCTGGCGCTCGACGAAATGGACCCGGTTGAGCTTCTCGACCATGTGGACGGGGATACGGATCGAGCGCGACTTGTCGGCGACCGCCCTGGTCACCGCCTGGCGGATCCACCAGGTCGCGTAGGTAGAGAACTTGTAGCCGCGGCGATAATCGAACTTCTCGACCGCCCGGATCAGCCCGAGCGAGCCCTCCTGGATCAGGTCGAGAAAGCTGAGGCCCCGACCGAGGTAGCCCTTGGCGATCGAGACGACCAGTCGCAGGTTTGCCTCGACCATCTGGCGCTTTGCCTCCATGTCGCCGCGTTCGATCCGCCTGGCCAGTTCGACCTCCTCGGTCGCGGTAAGCAGTTCGACCTGGCCGATCGAGCGCAGGTAGAGCCGGAGGGAGTCGAGGTTGCCGTCGGTGCTGACGCTCTCGACCAAAGGCTCGACAGGCTGAAGCGGGACCGCGGGATCAACCGCGACCGGATCGACCGCGTCGACCGGATCGACCGCGTCGACCGGGTCCACGGCGTCGGGCTCATCCACGGCGTCCGGGGACGGTGGCTCGGGCTTCACCGAGGCGTCTTCGTGAGCGATCACTTCGATTCCCTGCTCGCCCAGGTGGGTATGAAGCTCTTCGATCTGATCCCGGCTGACGTCGATTTCGGCCAGCGCGTCGGCAACCGCGTCGAAAGTCAGGAAACCCTGCTCCCGCCCGGTCGACACCAGCGTCCTCACTTCTTCAGATTCCAACCTCATTCAGACCCCCCGATCCGGTCGTCTCTCGGCCGGACTCTGTGCCTCTGATCACAAGCGCCGATTATAGGCAGTTCGCGTCGCCGGGTTCTGCGGGTGGTGTCCCGACCCGTGGAACGCGCCGTCCTCAGCCGCCGAGTTGTCGCGGCGACTACTCTTGTGCGAACCTTCAACCACCATTCCCGAGAAGACCTGATGAACCCAGAAATCGCCCTTTCGCCTGACGGAGTCGATGTGCAGGCATCCCGCCCGGCAACGCGCGCCAGTCTTTCGCGCGTCGGCGTCACCGGTGTCGAGAAGGTACTGAGCATCGGCGACGACGGTCACTTTCACGCCGAGATGGAGTGCTTCGTCGACCTCGGCCCCGATCAGGCGGGGGTTCACATGTCCCGCTTCGAGGAAAACGTCGCGGAAGCCATCCAGGAAGTCACCGCCTCGAAGTCGATGCGGGCCGAAAGACTCGCCGCCCGGATCGCCCAACTGGTTCGCGAGAAGCAGCACGGGTTGAGGGCCGAAGTGTCGGTCAGGCTGCGCTACCCCGAGACGATGCCCGCGCCGGCTTCCGGCATCCCGACTCAGGAGATCTACACCCTGCTCGGCAGAGCGGTCGCGTCAGAGAGCGAGACCCGCACGGTCACCGGAGTCCAGGCTCAGGGAATGACAGCCTGCCCGTGCGCGCAGGAGATGGTCGCGGACGTCGCCCGCGGACGACTTCGTGAAAGTGGCTACAGCGAGGATCAGGTCTCCGAGATCATCGATCTGGTCCCGATAGCCACCCACAACCAGCGGGGAATCGGCACCCTCTACATCGGCTGCGCCGAAGGTTCAGCCGCCGACATCGACGCCCGCCGGCTGCTCCGGCTTGTCGAAAGCTCGATGAGTTCAGAGATCTACGAGTTGATGAAGCGCCCGGACGAGCTTTCGGTGGTTGAGAAGGCCCACGCCCAGCCGCGCTTTGTAGAGGACTGCGTGCGCGAGATGCTGCGCCAGGTGGTCGAAACCTTCACCGACCTGGCCGACGATGCCTTCGTCATGGCAAAGCAGGAGAACCTTGAGACGATCCACCGTCACAACGTGGTCGCCGAGCGCTACGGCCGGCTGTCGGATCTCCGCGAGGAAATGGACAGCGACGGCCACTCGCAGCAGCACATCTCGATGCGGGAGTGGCTGAATGAGGTCACGAAGTAGGCGGCAGCGGCCCCGACGCTTGGCTTGATGGATCTCCGTGAGCATCGTTTCGAGGTCGCGTCGAAGGGTCCTCGACCTGCCGGGGACGATGCGTCCGCCGCGGGCGGCTATTCCTTCGCCGGCTGCTCCCTGACCCGCTGCTGCTCAATCCGGCGGCGCAGGCCGAAGAAGTAGTCGAGGCCACTGACGACGGTGGCCAGGACGGCGGCGTAAACCAGCAGGTCGACTGCCAGCGGCGCCGGGTTGAAGGCGATCAGAGCGACGACCGCCCCGATCTGGAGAACGGTCTTGACTTTGCCC
This sequence comes from Solirubrobacterales bacterium, assembly GCA_030835185.1. Lineage (GTDB taxonomy): Bacteria > Actinomycetota > Thermoleophilia > Solirubrobacterales > 70-9 > 67-14. The sequence goes on from JAUQWL010000155.1 coordinate 27,462, forward strand.
ATCCAGCTTGCGGCAATCACCACGCCGCGTTCGGCGGCGATCGACCGCAGGACGGTGACGGCCAGCTCGCGGGCGATGATCACCATCGCCACCCAGGCGGGCAACCGCCCGAGCGAGACCAGCGAGACGAGCGCGGCGGTGACCAGCAGCTTGTCGGCAAGCGGGTCCATCAGCTTGCCGAAGGTGGTGATCGAGTCGCGCGAGCGGGCGATGTAGCCGTCGAGGCCGTCGGTCAGCGCGGCCAGGGCGAAGACGATCGCCGCCAGGGTGTCACCGTGAGGCGTCCCGTCGAGCAGGGCGACGACCACGACCGGCACCGCGAGGATCCGCAGGAGGGTGAGGAAGTTGGGGAGATTCAGCGGTACCAAGGCGGGAACCCCAAGAACTCGCCGGGGTCGCCGGTCAGACCTCGGTCTTGTTCTGCTCGTGGACCTCGGCCTTGTTCTGCTCGTCGAGCGCTGCCTTGCGGTCTTCGTCTTCGTCGCCGCCACCCACAGTGTCCCGGAAACCGCGCACACCCTGACCGATCGAACGGAAGGCCGCGGGGATGCGCTTGGGTCCGAGGATCAGGATGGCGATAGCCAGCACGATCAGCAACTCGGGGACACCCACGTTGGGAAGGAAGGCAAAGTTGGAGAACACGGTGGATCTAGTCTAAGGCCATGAGCGGAAGCGGCAGCCGACCCGACGGAGAAGGAACCGGACGCTCCCTCTCCGAAATCGGGAAGCAGGTCATCTCCTGCAGACGTTGTCCACGCCTGGTCGAGTGGAGAGAGGCGGTTGCGGCCGACCCCCCACGCCGCCATCGTGGCGAGAAGTACTGGGCCCGCCCGATTCCCGGATTCGGCGATCCCGAGGCTTCGATCCTGATCGTCGGCCTCGCCCCGGCGGCCAACGGGGCCAACCGCACGGGAAGGATCTTCACCGGCGACCGCGCCGGTGACTGGCTCTTTGCCTCACTCCACCGGACCGGTCTGGCCAACCGGGCAGAGAGCGTCCATGTTGACGACGGACTCAGGCTGCAGGACGCCTGGATCTCGGCGGTGGTGCGTTGCGCACCCCCGGCCAATCGACCGACCCCCGCCGAGCGGGACAACTGCCTGCCCTACCTCGAGCAGGAATTGCGCCTGATGGAAAGGGTCCGGGTAATCGTGGCGCTGGGTGGCTTCGCCTGGGACGGTGCACTGCGGGCCCTCCGCGCCACCGGAGCGGAGGTGCCGAGCCCGAAGCCGCGGTTCGGACACGGCACGGAAGTCGAGCTGGGCGACCGGCTGCTGATCGGCTGTTTTCACCCGAGCCAGCAGAACACCTTTACCGGCCGCCTCACCGAAGCGATGACTGACGAAGTTTTCGCACGGGCAGTTTCGGCGACTCACGAGCGGGCCGTGTAAGAATGGGGCCATGGGGGGCAAGGGAACCTTCGGCAAGGGAACGGGCCACCGACCGGTCCGCGCTCGTCGGCTGCGCACCGCCACCGTCTCCGTAGTCGCGGCCGCCCTGACCTTCGGTGTCGCGCCGGTCATCGGTGACGTGCTGAATGACCGGCCACTCCCCGCCACGGTCCAGACTCCGCCGACAGTGGCGGCCTCGGTGGCTCAGTCCAGGGCGGCACCCGTCTACGGCAACGGTGCCTCGACCAGCGCGAAGAACGAGACGCCATCCAGGAAGAAGAGCGTTCTCAAGTCACGGGTCACCGAAGTGCCGGTGGTCACCGAGGAAGGGAAAGGAACGTTCGTCGGAGTCAAGTGCCCGAAAGGCTTCAAGGCGATTTCCGGCGGTGTGATCAGCAGCTACATCAACCTGCTGATCTCCTCCTCTTCCCCGAACCACCCGCTGAGCGGGAAATACACACCCCAGACCTGGTGGCTGACGGTCACCAACGCCAACGTCGACGGTCAGGGTGGATCACTCTCGTGGCGGGGTGTCGTCAACTGCCTGGCTCCCGTCGCCATCCGCAAGTGAATCCACACCCCCGGACGCATCGGCCGGCGCGGCTTTCGGTCCCGGGACCGCGATGATCGATTCGGGAGCCGACAGCGCGTAGACGCGGTCCCGGCGGCGCTGGTAGGGGTCCCATCTGAGCCCGACCCACAACATCGGAGTCCACGGCCCGAGCAGGAATACGAACGGAATCGTCGCAGCGAACACGGCGGTGGTGAACAGGGCCGACTTGCAGCTCAGGCGGATGTCCCACTCGTATTCAGGCCTGCCCAGACCACGCCGGAGGACATGGTTCATCATCAGGAAAGCGGCGAAGGCCATGGCCGCCATGTCGACCACGTAGAGGATCACGGCGAGGTCGAACCTCTCGCTGTACTCACCCATCAGCTGCGAAGTGAACGGGATAAGCACCATGAACCCGAGGTAGGGCAGCAGCAGGACCATCAGGCCGCGATCGAACTCTCTGACGGTTCGCATGAAACGATG
>JAUQWL010000156.1 GCA_030835185.1 Solirubrobacterales bacterium
CCCGCCGCGAGGAAGTCGGGAACGTCGAAACCGCGCTGCCGCTGGATCATGCATGGGATGCCTTCGGCGTTGAGCATGCCTTCGATCATCTCCGCCTCGGCCTGATTGTGCGCCCAGGCGACCTTCACGGGTTCGGGGGTCTTCGGCCTACAAGATCTGAAGATCGACATCCTCGACCGTGCTCCCTGCGATGCGGAATGCGTTCACCACAGGGTCGTCAGGACGCTCCAGCGAGACGATGAAATAAACAGCATCGGGCCAGCCTGCGGCAAGGTTGATGTCGGTCTGGGAAGGGTAGGCCGGAGTCCGGGGGTGTGAGTGGTAAATGCCTACCATCTCCTCGCCCCGTTCGGCGATCAGGTTCATCAGGTCCAGCTGTTCACGGGGCGCGATCGAGTACCGGAAAGGGCTGTCTTCGGCATTCGTCGCGCGGTGGATCGACTGCGCCTCCTCCGGGGTACCGCCGATCAGGCCGCAGCACTCGTTCGGGGCGTCACCCTGCGCGTGTTCGATCATCTCGTCGATGTACCGGCGGGGAATTCTCACGATCACCCTCGCGATCCCGGGACGGAGACACGCAGCGATCCGTTCATACGGGGCGCGATCATCGTGGAGGCGCCTCTACCACCAGTTGGTGGCGTCGATGTCGCCGAGTTCTTCCAGCGACTTCGTATATACGCCCGAAGAGAGGTACTTCCAGCCGCCATCGGGGACCAGGAAGACGATGTTGCCCGAATCGAGTTCGCCGGCGATGCGATGGACGATCGCAGCGACCGCACCGGACGAGACCCCGGCGAAGATCCCTTCGTCGCTCAGCAGCCGCTTGGTCCAGATGATTGCGTCGCGGTTGGAGACCATGATCTTGCGGTCGAGTACGGAGAGGTCGATGATCGGCGGAATGAAGCCGTCGTCGAGCGAGCGGAGCCCCTGGACCAGTTCGCCCTGCATCGGTTCGGCGGCCACGATCTTGGTCTCCGGGTCGGCCTCTTTCAGGCGGCGGCCGTTCCCCATCAGAGTGCCGCCGGTTCCGAGACCGGCCACGAAAGCGGCGACCGAGTCGAGTTCTTCGAGGATTTCGACCGCGGTCCCGTCGTAGTGGGCGAGAGGATTGGCTTCGTTGCCGTACTGGTAGGGCATGTAGTAGCTGGAATCGGCGGCGGCCATCTCAAGAGCGAGTTCGACCGCGCCGTTGGAGCCCTTGGCGCCCTCCGAGTAGACGATCTCGGCTCCGTACATCCGCAGCAGTTCGGTGCGCTCGGCTGTGACGTTGTCCGGCATGACCACTTTGAGCGGGTAACCCTTGCGACGGCAGATCATCGCCAGTGAGATCCCGGTATTGCCGGAGGTCGGCTCGAGGACTGTCTGGCCGGTACCGATCGCTCCGCCGGCTTCGGCCGCCTGCATCATCGAGCGGGCGACACGGTCCTTCACCGAACCGGTCGGGTTCGCGGACTCGAGCTTGGCGAAGACCTTGACGTTCCTGTTGGGGGAGATGGTCGAAAGTTCAACCATCGGCGTGTGGCCGATCGAATCGACGATGTCGGTGAAGGTCCCACCGCACGGCTTGTTGAGGAGGTCGTAGTAAGGGTTCATGTCCTGGAGCGGGTCGCTTGCCGGTTCGGGGCCGGGGCGTTCGTACAACCGTACTTTAGAAAGTGTAGTGGCTCGGACATCCGTCCGGGGTGGATCGACGCATCCGTGCGATACTGCCACGGCTGTTCATTCGAATCAACTACCCCGCCGGGAGGATTGCTTTATGAAGAAGTCTCGCCTGATGTTGCTCATGTCAGCACTGGCTGTTGTGGCCGCGATGGTTCTCGTCGCCGGTTGCAGCAGCGACGATGACAGCAGCAGTACCAGCAGTTCAGGGAGCGGTGATGTCTCGTCGGAGCTGATCACCTCAGGAACCCTGACCGTCGGTTCTGACATCCCCTACCCGCCTTTCGAATTCGGCCAGGCGCCGGACTACAAGGGCTTCGACATCGACCTGGTCAACGCGATCGCCGCGGAGTTGGACCTGACGACCGATATTCAGGACACCTCCTTCGACACGATCTTCACCGACGTCGCCCAGGGCAAGTTCGACATGGTCGCTTCGGCTTCGACGATCACGCCCGAGCGCCAGCAGACGGTGAACTTCTCCAACCCGTACTACGACTCCGCCCAGGCGCTCGTCGTCCCGAGCGGATCGGACATCGAGTCGGTTGAAGACCTGGCCGGCAAGACGGTTGGTGCGCAGAACGGCACCACCGGACTCGACTACGCCAAGACGGAGACCGATGCCAGCCGGGTCCAGGGTTACCCGAATGGTCCGGCGGCGATTGCCGCTGTGAAGAACGGTCAGGTTGATGCGACGATCATCGACCAGCCCGTAGCCCAGGATGCGGTGGACAAGGGCCAGACCGGGTTCGACATCGCCACGGTTATCCCGACCGGCGAGGTCTACGGATTCGCGTTCAGCAAGGACAGCCCGAACCTTCTCGCGGCAGTCAACGAGGCGTTGACGACGCTGAAGGACAACGGTGAGCTGAACAAGATCTACAACGAGTGGTTCGGCATCGACGTTCCCGAAACGGTGCTGGAAGGATCGACCGACACAGAGTCGGCCACGCAGTAATTCACGGCCCGAAGCAAGAGGTGCGCCGCCGGCGCACCTCTTGCCGGCAGGCCACCCTTAAGAACCCCGGGGGATTTCCGTGGAACAGTTTTTTGACACCTACTTCGACTTTTCACTCATGGCCGAGTACTTCGGCCAGGTGCTCGAAGGCTTCTGGTGGACGATCAAGCTTTCCGTCCTCGGCGGAATCCTGGCATTGACATGGGGATTGATCCTCGCGGTGCTGCGACAGCTCCCCGGCCGAGCCATGGCTCCGGTCCGTTTTCTCACGATCGCCTACATCGACGCGCTGCGCGGTATTCCGATGCTGCTCACGCTGCTGCTGATCTACGGCGGCCTCGGCACGCTGCAGGCATCGGGCACGATTCCCAAATGGATCGGGGTTCCCGAGTTCTTCGGTTATCCGAGTGCCTTCTGGTACGGCATCATGGCCCTGACACTGACTTACGGTGCCTACATGGCCGAGGTGTACCGGGCCGGGATCGAGGCGGTACCGAGGGGCCAGATGGAAGCGTCGCGGTCGCTCGGCATGAGCCACGGCCAGGCGATGCGTTTCGTCATCGTTCCGCAGGCCGTGCGCAAGGTGATCCCGCCGTTGCTCAATGACTTCATCGCGCTGATGAAGGACACGTCGCTGATCAGCGTGATCAGCATGCCGGAAGTCGTGCAGGTCGGCAACGACATCTACTCGACGACCTGCAACCCGTCGGCACTGACCCTGGGCGCGCTCCTGTTCCTGATCGTGACGATCCCGCTGGCCCGCCTGGTCGACTGGCAGATCAAGAAGCAGGACGAGAAATTCCAGAGGGGGATCCCGTGAGTGAAGCCATCCTCAGCGTCAGCGGCCTGAAGAAGAGCTACGGCAAGCTCAACGTGCTCAAGGACATCAACTGTGAGATCGCACAGGGCGAGGTCGTCTGCGTGATCGGGCCGAGCGGATCGGGCAAGAGCACGCTGCTGCGTTGCCTGAACATGCTCGAGTTGCCCGACGGTGGCCGGATCGAGCTCAACGGCAATGAGGTCTTCGGTCACGGGAAACCGAAGGATCTCGACGTGCTGCGCCGCGAGGTCGGCATGGTGTTCCAGTCGTTCAACCTCTTTCCCCACATGTCGGCGCGGGAAAACGTCACGATCGCCCAGACCAGAGTCCGCGGCCGCTCAAAACAGGAAGCCGACGCCCGCTCGGTCGAGCAGCTGGAAAAGGTCGGCCTCGCCGAAAAGATCGACGAGTTCCCGGACCGGCTCTCCGGCGGTCAGCAGCAGCGCGTGGCGCTCGCCCGCGCCCTTGCGATGGACCCCGAGGTCATGCTGTTCGACGAGGTTACGAGCGCGCTCGACCCGGAGCTGGTCAAAGGCGTACTCGACGTGATGAGAGGACTGGCCGACGGTGGCATGACCATGGTCGTCGTCACCCACGAGATGAATTTTGCCCGCGAGGTCGCCGACCGGGTGATCTTCATGGACCAGGGCTTCATCGTCGAGCAGGGCAAGCCCGATGCCGTCCTCGGCAATCCGCAGGAAGACCGGACCAAGCAGTTCCTCGGTCTCGTCCTTTCGCGCTGAGTCAGTCGAGCTCGGCGAGGAAGTCGATTTCCGAGCCCTCACCCTCGTTCCGTACGGTCGTGTCCGGTCTGACCAGGTCGCGCAGGTACTGTCGCCACATCGCTTCGACTTCCCTCGCCTCGAGGTCGAAGGCGAATTCCAGGTTGGCCACCGGGCCGTCTCTGCGCAGCCGGGCCACCACGAGCTCGCAGGCGCCTCCCCCGCGGTAGTCCTCGAGCAGGTCGAAGATCGTGCCGCCCAGCAGGATCGCGTCCCGCCTGCCCGGGGGGAAAGACGGCCGTGAGCCCTCGCGCAGCCGCCGTATGACAGCAGCCCGGTATAGGTCGACCTGGCGCGAGAAATGCTGGGCACTGCCCTCAACCAGCCACGCCCAGCTGAGGTAACGCAGGAAGCGTCCAGGCGTCCAGGGCGGGGGCAGGGCACCGTTGTTGGCCGAAACCACGATTTGCGCATACAGGCGCTCCGCCGTCCCCTTCAGGGCCTCGAGGGATGCTTCACCGGCGGCCCGTTTTGCCATCGCCCGCTCGCCGAGAACGTGGATTTCGGTCGCCATCGGCCATCCGGCCAGATAACGCCGTCCTGCGGGGGCCGCGGACCATCGGACCGCCGGGAGGAAGGGGTGCGCCAGGGTGAGCCAGAGCGGGGATGGGTGGACCACGATCGATGTGCCCCCCGGCACGATCTCGAATCGGTCCTCGAGTCGCAGGCTCAGATCCTCGAGTCGGTCGAGCAGTTCCTCCGCATAGGCGGTGTCGCTCTCCTCATGCCGTGCGCTGAACGTCAGCGAGGTGGTTTCGATCCAGGTCATCCGGGGCAGGGTATTGGAACGACGAAGACCCGCCGGGCCGGCGGGTCTTCGTGAATTCTTCGTCGGCTACCGCCTCGCAGCGGCCTCCGGTCCGCCGGGTCCGGCGGATGACGACGGGCAGTTCAGGCGAGTGCCGGAACGCGCTCGCCGACGCCGCATACGGCGCGGATCTCAGCGCTGGCACGTTCGAACTCCTCGTCGGCCATGACCGGGGTACCCTCGAACGGCAGGTCACGGTCGATCTCGACCCAGGACCGGGAGCCGTGGTACTCCTCGCGAACCCTGACCGTCACCGGGCGCGGGATTCGGTAGACCCGCAGGAGCACCAGATGCAGCGGATGACGCGGCTTCCAGTTGAGACGCTTGGCGGCGTAGTCGGTTGTCCAGATGTAGAACGGCGAGAGTCCGTCGACGACTTTCGGGTTGTCGATCGTGATGTGCTCGGCCACCTCGGCCCAGGCGCGGATCCGCACCCGGTCGGGCTGGGGGATGCCACCGTCCTTCAGGAGGTCGCGAGCGGTCGGCTCCTCGTCCGGCCAGACGCCTTCTTCAAGCGCACGATCCAGCTCGGGATGGTGAGACGGACGCACCAGGTCGTTGTACTGGTGGTCGAATGTGGGATAGAGGAAGAAGCGGTCATGCTCCAGTTCGAAGTGCTTGTTCTCCTCGCGAATTCCGCCTTTGCGGAGAGTCAGGAGTTGTTCGCCTTCGGACAGGGCTCGCACGGTAACGGCCCATTCCTTGAACGCAATTGGCATAGGGTTCTCAGTCGGGTTGGTAGTTGCTACGGACATTGCGGATCCGGATTGAAGCGACGGCCGGGAGGCAGTTCTTTGGCCGGATTCAGACCCGCGGGAAGCCGGAGGTTACTAAACGTTTCCGAAATAATCAAGAGCTGTGACGGTCGTCACATAGTTCTGCACCGCCGTCCCGGGGCCGGGCCGTCCGATCGCACTGCCCGCCCGGTGACCCGGCGGTCGACCGGATCCCGGGCGCATCCGGTCGGCTCAATCCCACCGTCTCTGCTCGATCGAGCGATCCGGGCGGTAGATCAGGTGAACGCCGTCCATCGCCGGGTCGGTAGCCGGAAAATCGGATCGACGGTGACCACCCCGGGACTCCTGTCTGGCCAGCGCGACGGCACCGATCGCGCTGGCCAGCGGGTACGGATCGCAGATCAGCTGCTCGAGGCGCGAACGCCGGCGCAGCGGGCCGGCAAGTCGCCATACGGCCTCGCGGGTTTCGAGGGTCGGCGGGTCGAAGCGCCAGGTGGTCGGCTCCGGCCTGGCCCCGGGTTCACTCATGTCCATCCCGGCTGCGGCTGCTCTCTGGCCGAAAACGAAACACTCTGTCAGCGAGTTCGATGCGAGCCGGTTGGCTCCGTGGAGGCCGGTGCACGCACATTCGCCCGCGGCGAACAGGCCCGCGAGTGAAGTCCTCCCGTCGAGATCGACCGCAACGCCACCCATCACGTAGTGGGCACCGGGAGCGACCGGGACCGGTGCATGTTCCGGGTCGAAGCCGGCTGCGGCAAGCATCGAGAACACACTCGGGAACTTGTCCGGGTCGATCGCGGTCAAGTCGAGCCTGACATCTTCTCCGGCCTGGAGTTCGATCTGGTCGAGGATTGCCGCGGTGACGTCGTCGCGGGGTGCAAGTTCGTCAGTGAAACGCTCGCCGTCTGCCGTCAGCAGCGCCGCGCCCTCGCCGCGGATCGCTTCGGTGATCAGGGCCCCGTCTGAAGCGATGCCGGGAGCCGAAAGACAGGTCGGGTGGAACTGGCAGAACTCGAGGTCGGCAAGTTCGGCTCCGGCAGCGGAGGCGAGTACGGATCCGGCTCCGATCGCACCCCAGGGATTCGAGGTTCGCCGCCAGAGGGCCGCCGCGCCTCCGGTCGCCAGCAGCGTCGCTGTGGCGGCGACCGGTCCCCGGTCGGTCAGCACGCCGTAGCAGCGCCCGCCGTCGCTCCAGAGCGCCATTGCCGAAGTCTCCTCGAGCACGGTGACCCGCGGCTGGTTGGCTGCGATCCGCGCCAGTCCCCCGGTTATCTCCCGGCCGGTCTGGCTGCCGCCGGCGTGAATGATCCGCCGGATCGAATGGCCGCCCTCCAGTGCGAGCTCCAGATTGCCGAAACGGTCGCGGTCGAATTCCAGCCCCCTGGAGATCAGGTCCTCGACCACGGTCGGTGCGGCTTCGGTGAGGATCGAGACGGCATCGGTCCGACAGAGTCCGCGACCCGCGGCGAGAGTGTCGGCGGCGTGTGCGTCGGGTGAATCCTCGGGGTCGAGCGCCGCTGCGAGCCCACCCTGCGCCCAGAAGCTGGCGCTTTCAGCCAGCGGCTTGCGCGAGATCAGACAGACCGAACCCCCCATCTCGGCCGCCCGGATCGCCGCCCAGAGGCCGGCTGCGCCACCCCCGACGATGGCCAGGTCGAACGTAGCGGACGAGCTGGCCTGCGCCTGGTCCACCAGTGACTACTTGCCGGGGTCGGTGGCCGGTTCATCTTCGCCTCGCGCGAGATCCTCCAGCTCCTCGAGGGTGAGACCCTCTTCCAGTCCGCGGGTGATGAGGTCGGCCTCACGGTCCACGCCGATGACTTCGCGGGCCTGCTCGGAGAGCCTGGCGCGGTCGAAGCGGCCGGTGTCGGCCATCTCGACGGTCATCGCTCCGAGTTCGCTCAGGTGCTTGCGTCGCAGATCGTCGAGCTCGACCAGGTGATCCTTCATCGCGCGCCGCTCGCGGCCGCTCTGCTTGCCTCGTGAAAACAGACCCATCAGGAATCGTCTCCGGCCCCGGTGGTCTCGCCCTTGGCGATCTCCATGCGAAGTGCGAGAATCTGCCCGCGCAACCAGACCACAGCGGCCTCCCTGGCCTGGGCTTCGGTTGCCGCTGTGGAGGCCGGGGTGCCCCGGGCGGTGGCGTCGCCGGCCGAGGCTGCCGCCGCCTCGGCTTCCTCGACCCGCTTCTCGGCGTCGCGGGCACTCTGTTCGATCGCTTTGAGGCGCGACTCGGCGATGGTCAGTGCCTCGGCCCTGCTCGCCTTCTCAGCATCCAGCGCGGTCTCAAGAGATTTGATCCGGGCCTCGAGTTCGGGACGGTCCGCATCGCCCGAGGCATCTGCAGCCGCGCCCGCAGCTTCGGAACCGGCGGCTATCTCGGCGGCGAGCGCGGCGTCGGCTTCGATTTCGGCCGCCTGGCTCCGGACCCAGTCGGCGGCGGCCTCACGGTTTGCCGCACTCTCCCGGGCAAGTCGGGCTTCGGCTTCAGTGGCTCGTTTTTCGGCCGAGGCGATCCGCCCCGCGGCCTCCGACAGCGCCGAATCCAGCTTGCCCCGGTCACTTTCTATCTCGCGGGTGATTGCACTCAGCTCGGTTCGCGCATCCGCAGCGGCTGCGGCCTTCGCCGCTTCGGCTGCGGTCTTGGCCGCGCTCTGGCTCCTGTCGATGCGCTCGGCCATCTGGTCGAGTTCGCTCAGCTTCTGCTGAGGCTCGGCGGCGATCGGGTCGGGCCTGACCCCCGCACCGGACTTGGACAGCAGGGGCCTCTCGGCGCCTTCCGGCTGTGATCCGGGCGAAGGTTTCGCGGCGCCGGTCTTCGATCCCGGTGCCCGGTCCGCCCCGGGCTCTGACGCGACGGCCTTGGCAGAGGCTGTCTTGGCAGCCGCCGGCGCCACCGGTTCCGGTTTGGTCGGGCTGCTTTTCGGGCCGGCAGACTTCGGGCCGGCGGATTTGGGGCCGGCGGACTTCGGGCCGGCGGCGCCGTATTCCCTGGATCGCGTGGCAGTGGCCGGCGTTTCGTGAGGGGCAGTCGGTTCGCCGCTCTCGGGTAGCGAATGCCCGGAGGTGTGCTCGTCGGTGGCCGGCAGGTCGTGTTCGGCGGTGTGCTCGCCCGTGGCCGGCAGGTCGTGTTCCGCGGTGTACTCGCCGGTGACCGGGAAGTCCTGGTCACCGCTCTTCTCGGAGGACCGGCCGGCCGGCAGGTCGAGCGACTTCAGCTCCTCGGCGACCTCGCGAACTTCGGCCGCTCCACGGGACATGATCTCGTCGTCCCAACTGCCCTGGACGTACATCCCCACGACCAGCTCACCGAGCGCCTCGCGCCGGTCGAGGTGGAGCTCTTCGAGCTGCCTCTGCTTTTTCTTCAGGGCACCCTTCCTCATCTGATTTCCCCATCATTACCGAACTGGGCGGCAGAAACCTCTGAGCCTGAACTGTCGGTCAGGACTTCGATGTATGCGAGTCGCACCCGTTCGGCCATTCTTTCTGCCGAAAGCGCCTCGGCCCGGGCCCGCCCGGGGGTTCGTGGATCCGGCTTCGCAAGCAGTTCGATGGCGAATCTGGACCAGCTCTCGGCATCGAACGGGGTACAGAGCGTATTAGGCAGGGATCGCATCAGCCGGGGCGCAATCCCTACCGGGGTGGTCATCACGGGCACCTCGCAGGCGAGGCTCTCCAGAAAGGCGAGACCGAAGCCCTCGTAGTCCGAGGTGACCATCACCGCATCGGAGGCGTTGACCCAGGACGGCATTTCGGCCGGGTCGATGCCACCGCCGGTCAGGAGCTCGGCACCGGCCCGACCGGCCACCTGACGTGCCCGCTCGACCCGCTTCTCGGGCCTCTCGGGGTCGGCCGGGAAGAAGAGGTAGCGTCGATCCGGGTCGAGTCCGAGTCTTGCCCGGGCATCCCGTCGCGACCGTGGCCTGAACCGGGAGAGGTCGGCCCCGCACGGGAGGACCGCGTTCTTTCCGGGAACGAGCGGCAGGCCCGGCCGTCCGGCTTCCTCGGCGAAGAGCGCATCCGAGGCACCGGCAGCCAGCGCGACCCGACGGGCCAGGAATCTCGAACTCGGTCCGACCACGCGATGTCGCACGTCGGTGCCGTGAAAGGTGACGATCAGTGGACTCGCTCCGGCCAGTCGTGCGCACCAGCCCGCCAGTCCGTAATGGGCATGCACGAGGTCGAACTCCCGTTCTTTGAGCAGCATGCGTATCCGGCGGACGGCGGGCAGATACTGGTCCCTGCCCGGCTGGAAGGTGAACAGTTCAACGTCGGTGCCGCCCGCTCGCAGTGCCTCGACCTGATCGACCACCCAGCGCCCCCTCTGGGGGGCGGCCTCATCGGGCCCGAAGTTCATCACCACGAGGACTCGCACCGGGTGAGGTTATCCCGCGCCGCGGGCGCCTGTCCAAAAACCGTGACGGTTTCCTTTGCGACTCGTTGCGCAGCGGTCTGGATCGGTTGCAGCACCCGCTTGAGGATCGATCTGACAAGCGACAGAGGAGGAACGATGCACTACAGGAGCATGGGCCGCATCCACGCGGCGACAGTCGGACAGACGGATCGGATTCGCAACCGGTTGACAGGCGAGGGTGGACAGGGGACGGTCGAGTACGTCGGACTGATTCTGCTGGTCTCCCTGCTGATGGTCGGCATGCTGGCCGCAATGAAAGGTTTCAGCGGCAGGCAGGGGACAGAACTCGCCGAACTGATCGTCGACAAGATCCAGTCGGCGGTCGACAAGGTGACTTTCAGGTGACGACCTCCGGGAGCCGCGAACCCATTCGGGTGCAGGCTCGCGGCATGTCCTGAACGGGGCGGGGCAGGCTGAGGCCTGCCCCGTGCCCCTGGCTCTGGAAGACTCCGGCCGATGTCAACGAGCAAGAGAAGTCACGAACGGTCCGACGCTGATATCCGACCCGTCTCGATCGAGCCGGGCTTCGTCTCGAGCGCCGACGGATCGGCCCTGATCTCCGTCGGAGGAACCAGGGTTATCTGCACCGCGTCGGTGTCGACCAGGGTTCCGAAGTGGATGGAAGGCAGGGGCACCGGCTGGGTCACCGCCGAGTACTCGATGCTCCCGGCATCCACCGGGGATCGCAAGCCTCGCGACATCAGCAAAGGCAAGCTCGATGGCCGTTCGGTTGAGATCCAGCGGCTGATCGGTCGCTCGCTGCGCGTCGCGGTGGATTTCGCCGCCCTCGGTGAGCGCAGCGTCTATGTCGATTGCGACGTCCTCGAGGCCGACGGCGGTACCCGTTGCGCTTCGATTACCGGCGGTTACGTCGCTCTGCATCTCGCTCTTTCCGGACTGCTTGAGCGTGGCGAGATCGAGGCTTTCCCGCTGACGACCGCGGTCGCCGCAATCAGCGTCGGGATGGTTGACGGACGTGCGCTCTGTGACCTGGATTACTCGGAAGACTCAACTGCCGAAGTCGACGCCAACGTGGTCATGACCGGTGACGGCGGCCTGATCGAGGTTCAGGCCACGGCCGAGCAGACACCGCTTTCGAGGGCATCGCTGGACGACCTGCTGTCGATGGCCGAAGCCGGCATAGTGCAGCTGAGGGCCGCCCAGGACGAGGCGACGGGAGCTTGATCCTCGCCAGCCGTAACTCCCACAAAGTTCGCGAGCTGGCCGGGATTCTGCCGACCGCCGACCTTCAACCGCTGCCTGACGAGGTCGAGTTGCCGCCGGAAGACGGCGACACCTTCGTCGCCAACGCGTTGATCAAAGCGCGTGCGGCCCGGGAGGTCACCGGGGGTTCCGTGATGGCCGACGATTCCGGGCTCGAGGTCGACGCCCTGGACGGGCGACCCGGGGTGAGGTCGGCCCGCTACGCCGGCGAGAACGCAAGCGACAGGGAAAACCTCGACAAGCTGCTCGCCGAAGTCGCCTCCCTTGCAGATCCGGTGGTCGCCCGGTACGTCTGCGCGATCGCCTGGATCGATGAACGGGGCCGGGAGCTGACCTTTGAAGGCCGCTGTGAGGGCAGGATCGTCACCGAGCCGAGGGGCCAGGGCGGCTTTGGCTACGACCCGGTTTTCATCCCCGACGATACCCCGCCCGAAGACATGCGCACGATGGCCGAGCTCAGTCCCCGGGAGAAGAACTCGATCAGCCACCGCGGCAGGGCCGCCAGGGCGATGGCCGAGCGACTCGAGGCTGCAGCCGAAAGGTGAACTTTTCGCAACCCGGCGCTCCCGGGCTGCCCGGGGCCTGCGACTCGACGGGCACTCCCCCGGCTGCGTCGGGTGAGCTACTCCCCCGGGGCCGGCAGCAGGTTGACCGCGGCCGCCGCCCCTACAGCGATCACGGTCAGGCCGTAACCCGCATAGCCGGTCGCGAAAGCCAGGGCCGCGGCGAGGGCACAGATCACCACGACGGCGGTCCAGGAGGCTCGGGCGAGGGACATGGCCGGTATGTTCCTACACCGTGAGCCCGGATGCCAAGTCACCGCCGGGGCCGGGAGGCCCCACCCGCCAGCCGGATCTGGCCGGTCGCGCGCGGGTCGTGCTCGACATGCTTTCCGGGCTCGAACCGGAGTTGAGGGCTGCCGCGGTGCTCGCCGGCGACCGCGAAGTACTGGCATCGACGCTCGATGACGACGCCTGGCGGCAGTCTGTTGTGGACCTGGCGGAATCCCTGGAGGGGATCGGTGACGGCGATCTCGACAGCTCCCACATCGCGACCGAGGAGGCAGAGGTATTCACGGTCCGCGAGTCGGGCTTCAGTCTCGTGGCGGTCACCGAACGCTTCGTGCTCGCTTCGCTGACCTCATTTGACATCCGCATGTCGCTTCGCGACCTTGCCCGAGAGACCCACGATGCTTAAACCTCACCGGGTCGTCGCGCGCAAGTTCAGCTCCTATGCGGAAGAAGCCTCGGCTTTCATGAGGCGCCGGCGTCACCACAGGAGACCGTACGTACGCATCCAGTTCCGAAGCGGCGAAGCAGTCGAACTCCCGCCGGACGGCGATGAGGCGAGTCAGATCATGGCCGCGGTGACCGGGCTGATCGAGCACTCGCGCTGATCGTCCGCGACGAGGCTTCGCTTCAGTTCTGGGATACCCGCGCGAAACGTTGTCCGAAAGCGGTGTTACGGTACCGCCATTCCCTAACTCCTGAGGAGGATCTAAGACGTGACCAAAGCTGAGTTTCTTGAGAAGGTTGCCGGCGACGAGCGCATCGGAAGCAAGAAGGCGGCGTCCGACGCCGTGGATTCCGTGCTCGACGCGATCACCGAGACGCTGACCGCAGGCGGAGAAGTCAATTTCACCGGCTTCGGCAAGTTCCACGTCGCTGAGCGCAGCGAGCGCCAGGGCGTCAATCCCCGTACCGGCGAGCGCATCACCATCGCCGGCGGCAAGGTTCCGCGATTCTCGGCCGGGTCTGCCCTGAAGAAGCAGGTCAAGGGCTGAGCATCTTCATCGATCGGGCTGCGGCGCTCGTCAACGGGCGCCGCAGCCAGGTCTGCCTCGGCCTGGATCCCGATCCGGCCGAGATCCCCGAGGTGATTGGGAGGGGTTCCTTTTCTTCACCGTCCGAAGCTGCGGGGGCCGCGGTCGAGGAGCACTGTCTCCGACTGATCGAGCTTGCCGGTCCGGCCTGCGTTGCCATAAAACCGCAACTCGCCTGCTTCGAGCGCCTCGGCTGGCCCGGTTGGCGGGCGCTCGGGACCGTTTGTTCGGCTGCCCGCGAGGCCGGATTGCTGGTCCTGGTCGACGGCAAAAGGGGTGATGTGCCGGTTTCGGCCCGGGCCTACGGCCAGGCGATGGTCGGTGAGACACCCACTCCCCGGGGACCCGTGCGAGGGCTGGATGCCGATGCATTCACCGCGAACCCGTTGCTCGGTGCCGATTCGCTCGAGCCTCTGGTGGCGGCCGCCGAGGCGGCGGACGCCGGCGTGTTCGCTCTGGTCCGGACCAGCAATCCCGGAGCCGCCGACATTCAGGACCTCGATACCCCGGACGGACCCGTACACGAGCGGCTTGCCGCTCTTGTCGACTCCTTCTCCGACCGGCTGGCCGGGTCGGACGGCAGGCTGAGCGGAATGGGCGCAGTGGTCGGTGCGACAGCGCCCGAACGTATCGACCGGTTGCGCTCGCTGATGCCGCGGGCGATGATGTTGATTCCCGGTGTAGGCGCGCAGGGTGGGCGACCCGAGGATCTCGGAGCGGCGTTTGTGCCGGGTCGTGCCGGAGCACTGGTGGCCGCATCCCGCTCGATCGCCGGCGCCGACGATCCGGGAGAGGCGGCCGAGGAGCTCCGCGATTCACTCTGGCGGGTTTCGGGGTAGATCCATTGCTTCCGGTCTACGGCCGGGACCCGGGTACCGTGCGACTGTACGATGACGCGGGCCTGCGCCCTGAAGCCTCTCCACCATGAACAGGAAGAACTCGATCACAGCCCGGATTCTCGCCGCCGTCGCACTGCTCGGCGCGGTCGTGGTGGTCATTGTCGCGGTCAACTCCTCGACGGGAGGCGACAGCCCGACGGTGGAGAAGTCGGGCAAGGGCGCGAAGCCCGAGAAGAAGAGCGGCGGTTCGGGTGAGACCCGGAAGAAGGTCTACGAGGTCCAGGAAGGCGACACGCTCACGGCGATTGCCCGCAAGAACGGCGTCTCGGTGATCCGGATCGAGTCGCTCAACCCGGATCTCGATCCGCAGGCTCTCATACCCGGTCAGAAGCTGAAGCTTCGTTGAAGCTCCTCACCTGCTGTCTGGCAGTGGTAGTGGGCCTGATCGCCGGGCCGGCGACGGTTTCAGCTGCCGCAGCAGCCACGGAGTCCCCTCCCGGAATCGAAGCGAAATCCTGGTCTCTGATCGACGCCCGCACTGGAGACAACCTCGCCGGAAAGGCTGTCAACCGGCGCTTGCCCATGGCGAGCACGACCAAGATGATGACCGCCTACCTCGCCCTCAGGATGCTGCCCATGAACGAAGCCGTCCGGGCGGCAGAGTACCGGGCGATCCCCGGCGAATCACTGATGGGACTGGAGGCCGGCCAGAAGGTTTCCGTACGCGATCTGCTGTACGGGCTGATCATGTTGAGCGGGAACGACGCTGCGGTGACCCTCGCACAGGCGGTGTCGGGCACCGTGCCCCGGTTCACCGGACTGATGAACCGCACCGCGAGATGGTTGGGACTGCGCAACACCAGCTACGAGAATCCGGTCGGACTCGACGGTCCGGACCAGTACTCCAGTGCCGGCGATCTGGTCAGACTCGGCCGGGTGTTGATGGCGATGCCGAGGTTCCGCCCGATCGCCGCGGCGAGGACTGCGACTCTCCGGAGTTACAACCCGCCGATCGAGATCGAGACCGGCAACGAGTTCGTTCGCGACAATCCCTGGGCCATCGGGATAAAGACCGGACACACTCTGAAAGCCGGCTACGTTCTCGCTTCCGACGGGAGGCGGCGGGCGACCGAGTTGATCGCGTCCGTGATGGGTGCCGCCAGCGAGACCGCACGGGACGCGGAAACGGTGGAACTCCTCGACTACGGCTTCTCGCTTTACGACAAACGGGTCCCGATCCGTACCAAAAGGCCCGTCGCCCGTGTACCCGTCCGGTTCGAAGACAGGGATCTTCCGGTGACCTCGCCCCGGTCGATCAGGATCGGCGTCAGGGAGGGGGAGAGCCTTGAACTGTCGACCGACCTGCCGGAAGAGGTCGAGGGTCCGATCCGAAAAGGGGAGCGCATCGGCAGCGCGACCGTCCGCCTCGACGGCGAAGTGGTCGGGCGGGCACCACTGCTTTCGGGCCGCAAAGTGGCAGAGCCCGGGATCTTCGACAGAGCTGTCGAGGCGGTCACCTCGAACCGGGTCTACATCCTCATCGGCCTGTCCGCAATACTTGTCCTGCTGCTGCTGTACCGGCGGCACAAGGAGCGTGAGATGAGGACGAGGTTGGCGAGAGCAGGCAGGAGGCGCAGATGATTATTTCGGTGACGCTCAACGCGGCAATGGACCGGACGGTCGCCGTACCCAACTTCCGTCAGGGACACCGCCATCGCTCGGTCGAGAGCCGGACCGTGCCGGGTGGGAAGGGCATCAACGTAGCTCGGGCGCTGGGTCTTCTCGGCCGGCCGGTGATTGCGACCGGGCTGGTCGGCGGCTCGAATGGCGACTGGATCGTCCGCCAGCTCTCCAGAGAGAGCATGCTCACCGACTTCATCCGGATCTCGGAGGAAAGCCGGATCAACCTCGCAGTGATCGATCCGACCTCGGGCGAGCAGACCGAGATCAACGAGCGCGGCCCGAGCGTCCAGCCCGACGAACTCGGCTCGTTCGTCGAACGACTCGAATATCTGGCCGCCGGTGCGGGGCTCTGCGTGATCGCCGGAAGCCTCCCGCCGGGCGTCGACATCGACTTCTACGCAACACTCGTCGCCACCCTCAGAGCAAGGGACATCCCGGTGCTGCTCGATTCAGAAGGCGAGGCGATGTCGGCCGGAATGCGGGCCGGCCCGACCATGGTCACTCCGAACAAGCTGGAGGCCGAGGAGCTGATCGGCCACGAGTTCGACACCGACGACGATCTCCACGGCGTACTCTGCGAGCTGATCGACATGGGTCCGGAGCAGGCGGCGATAACCCTGCCGGAAGGCTGCGTCGCGATGGTCGGCGAAGGCGCCGGGCAGCGCATGCTCGAGGTAAGGATCGACCCGCTGGAGCCGATCTCTACCGTGGGATCGGGCGACGCGTTCGCCGCCGGTTACATCGCCGCGCTCTATGACGGCATGTCTCCGGAGATGTGTCTTTCCTACGGTGTCGCCTGCGGCGCCGAGGCCACGCAGCACCTCGGAGCCGGCCGCGTGGACCGCTCCCGGGCCGAGAGCCTGCTCGACAGCGTCGAGGTCCGCAAGGTTGAGGCCCCCGCAGGCGTCTGAGGTCCGTTGCGGGTTCGTCGGCGGGTCTGCCGAGGGCCGGAGACGGCTCCGGAGGCCGGCCCGACTAGAATCGTCCGACGGGGGCCGTAGCCTGTCCCTTTCAACCGCAGCCCTGGAGGACCTAATTGGAAATTGAGATCGGCCGAGGCAAGAAGGGCCGACGCGCCTACGGGTTCGACGATGTGGCGATCGTGCCCTCCCGTCGCACCCGGGACCCTGACGACATTGACATCAGCTGGACGCTGGGTCCGTACCGCTTCGACCTGCCTCTGGTCGCCTCCGCGATGGACGGCGTGGTCAGCCCGGAGACGGCCGTGCTCACCCACAGGCTGGGTGGCCTCGGGGTACTCAACCTCGAAGGTATCTGGACCCGCTTCGAAGACGCCGAAGAACAGCTCGAGCTGGTCTCGAAGGCCCCCAGGGACGAAGCGACCGCGCTGATGCAGCGGATCTACGAGACCCCGGTCAAGCCCGAACTGATTGCCCGGCGGATCTCCGAGATCAAGGCGGCAGGAGCGGTTGTCTGCGGCTCCCTGACGCCGCAGAAGGTGCGCGAGCACTACGAGGTCGCGGTCGAGGCCGGACTCGACATCCTGGTGATCCAGGGCACCGTGATCTCGGCCGAGCACGTCTCGAGCACGGTTGAGCCGCTCAACCTGAAGGAGTTCATCGACGAGGTTCCCGTCCCGACCGTCGTCGGCGGCTGTGCCTCGTATTCGACCGGTCTCCACCTGATGAGGACCGGTGCCGTCGGCGTCCTGGTCGGCGTCGGACCCGGCGCGGCCTGCACGACCCGCGGCGTCCTCGGGATAGGCGTGCCCCAGGCGACCGCGATCGCCGACGTGGCGGCCGCCCGTTCGCAGCACATGCTGGAGACCGGTGAGTACGTAAACGTGATCGGTGACGGCGGCATGCGCACCGGCGGCGACATCTCCAAGGCGATCGCCTGCGGTGCCGACGCGGTCATGATCGGCTCGCCCCTGGCCCGGGCCAAAGAAGCCCCCGGACGTGGCTACCACTGGGGCATGGCGACTTTCCACTCGTCGCTGCCCCGCGGGACCCGCGTCGCCACCGTTCAGGACGGAACCATGGAGGAGATACTGCTCGGCCCGGCCCACGAGAACGACGGCACCTTCAACCTGATGGGTGCGCTGCGGACCTCGATGGCCACCTGTGGCTACGAGGACATCCGTTCCTTCCAGAGGGCGGAGGTCATGGTTGCTCCGGCGCTGATGAGCGAAGGCAAGAAGCTGCAGAACGAGCAGTCGGTCGGTATGGGCTCCAACGGCCGTGCCGCCGTATCGGCGGGCGTCGGGGTGGCCGACGACTGAAGATGGCCAGTTCCCGGTTCATCGACGCCCGGATGGCGCACCCGATACGACACATCTCTTCGTCGCCCGCGTCCCTGCCTGCCACCAGCGAGCAGGGCGGCGGACTCCCTGGTCTGCTTGATCGGGTGCGCCCCCGGACGCACGACCATCGAGAATCGCCCATCTGATGTCGGTTGCGACAACCGAGGAAGTCCTGGTCCTCGACTTCGGGGGCCAGTACTCCCAGCTCATCGCCCGCCGCATCCGGGAATGCGGCGTTTTTGCCGAATTGATGCCGGCCACAACCTCGGTCGAGAAGATTCTCGGGCGCAATCCGAAGGCCCTGGTGCTCTCCGGGGGTCCGGCATCGGTCCACGATCCGGGAGCACCTTCGTTCCCGGAGAAGCTGCTCGACCTGCACATGCCGATCCTCGGCATCTGTTACGGGATGCAGGCGATGACCAATGCTCTCGGTGGCGATGTGCGGGTCGCCGAAAAGGGCGAATTCGGCCGGACGGATCTGATGGTCGTCGGCGACGGCGGCACCCTGCTCGGAGGGCTTCCGCGCGAGCAGACCTGCTGGATGAGCCACCGCGACTCGGTCTACGAAGCACCGGACGGCTTCACTGCGATCGCCGCCTCGCCCGGCTCCCCGGTCGCCGCTCTGGAAAACCACGAAAGCGGCCTTTACGGAATCCAGTTCCACCCGGAGGTCGTCCACACCCCGTTCGGCACCGAGGTACTGAACCGCTTCCTGCGTGAAGTGGCCGGCTGCGTCGAGCAGTGGAGTCCGGCTTCGGTCGTCGCCGAGCAGGTCGCGGCCATCCGCGAGCAGGTCGGCGACAGCAAGGTGATCTGCGGCCTGTCCGGAGGCGTCGACTCGTCGGTCGCGGCCAAGCTGGTCCACGAGGCGATCGGGGACAAGCTCACCTGCGTCTTCGTCGACCATGGCCTGATGCGCTCGAACGAAGGCGACGAAGTGGTCGATGCCTTCGAGCATTTCGGCGTCCCCCTGGTCGTGGTGGACGCCGAGCAGCGCTTCCTCGAAAAGCTCGCCGGGGTAACCGATCCCGAAACCAAGCGCAAGATCATCGGCTCCGAATTCATCCGGGTCTTCGAAGAGGAGGCGCTGAAGATCGAGGACGTCGCCTACCTGGTTCAGGGCACCCTGTACTCGGACGTGATCGAGTCCGGCGGCAGCGACCACGCGGCGACGATCAAGTCCCACCACAACGTCGGCGGCCTGCCCGACGACCTCGAGTTCGAACTGGTCGAGCCGCTGCGCATGCTGTTCAAGGACGAGGTCCGCGCCGTCGGCACCGAACTCGGCCTGCCCGACAGCATGGTCTGGCGCCAGCCGTTCCCCGGACCCGGCCTCGGAATCCGGATTGTCGGCGGCGAGGTCAACAGGGAGCGCCTCGACATCCTGCGTACCGCCGACGCCATCCTCCAGGAGGAGATCCGGGCCGGCGAACTCTACCGTGAGCTCTGGCAGTCCTTCTGCGTGCTGCCGGCGATCCGATCGGTCGGCGTCCAGGGTGACGAACGCACCTACGCCTACCCGATCATCATCCGCGCGGTCACCTCCGAGGACGCGATGACTGCCGACTGGGCCCGGCTGCCTTACGACCTGCTTGAACGGGTCTCCAGTCGCATCATCAACGAGATCGCCGGTGTGAACCGGGTCGCGCTCGACATCACGTCGAAGCCGCCCGGCACCATCGAGTGGGAGTAGCCTGAAGCGACGCCCGCGGGTGGTACGATGCGGGCATGTCCCACAAAACGGCAACATCCCGCAAGGGAAACACGGTGGTCCTTGGTGATCGCGGCCGCATCGTGCTCCCGGCCGACCTGCGAAAGAGGCTCGGCCTCAAGCCCGGGAGCAAGTTCGCGATCGATACGGAAGAGGACGGATCGATCCGGCTGCGTCCATATGCGGCGATCGCCCAAGCCACCGTCGGGATGTATGCGCATCTGGCCCCGGAGGGCGTTTCGATGGTTGACGAACTGATCGCGGAACGGCGTCGGGAGGCCAGACTCGAGGAAGAACGCTACAGCGGCTGAAGTGGTCGAGGAACTTGTACTGGACGCATCGGCTCTGCTCGCCCACCTGCAGCAGGAGCCAGGTCACGAGAAGGTTCGAGAAGGGTTGGCCGGCGGAGCAGTCATCTCCTCGGTGAACCTCTCAGAAGTCCTGGATGTGCTTTCGCGCGGAGGGGGAGAGCCGGGTGAATTCGCCCACGAGATGGGCCGGTCCAACGTCCTCCACGCGGCGTTGCTGGTCGAGGAATTCACCTTCGACGATTCGGTGGAGGCAGCCCGGCTCAGACCGCTGACCCGTCACCTTGGGCTCTCGCTTGCCGACCGCGCATGTCTTGCGCTTGCCCTGAGAATGGAGTTCCCGGTCCTGACTGCCGACAAGGCCTGGTCGACGCTCGACATCGGAGTAGAAGTCCGCCCGATCCGCTGACGACTGAATACGTCCGAATGTATCTGGAGTTCATGATCAGGACTCTGACAACCACCCCTCGGCGCCCGCCTCGATCGACCCGACGTCAGCGTCAACGCAGGCCAGGACTTTTCGCCGGAGCCAGGCCAAATACGAGCTACCCGGCAGGATCGAAGG
>JAUQWL010000157.1 GCA_030835185.1 Solirubrobacterales bacterium
CGGAAACCTGAATGCCCTCTTCTCCGAATCCACATGCGGACAGGCCGAGGGCCGCGGTTACGGCAAGTGTTGTGATCAGAACGGCACGCACAGCGACAGCATCATATTGTCTGCGGCGGAGAATGGCCGTCCCGGATCCAGATGAGTTTCGCCAGGCGGTCGGGATGCTGCCCACCGGCGTCACCGTGATCGCTGCTCTCGGCCCCGCGGGACCTGCCGGTGCGACCGCCTCTGCGGTCTGTTCCCTTTCGCTCAAGCCGATGATGATGCTGGCCTGCCTCGATCGCGGATCCCGCACCCTGCTTGCTGTCCAGGGTGCCGACCGGTTCGGGATCAACGTGCTCCGTCGCGAACAGCGGCCGACGGCGGAGGTGTTCGCGACCAAAGTGGACCAGGCAGAAAAGTGGGCCACCGTCGACTGGCGCGAGCACCTCGGCATCCCGCTGATCGAAGGCTCGCTCGCGCACGTCGTCTGTGGGCTTCACGACGTTGTGGCTGCAGGTGATCACGTGATCATCACCGGTGACGTGCTCGAGGTCGAGGCGATCGAGGGCGATCCGCTTGTCTACCACGGGGGGCTCTTTCGCACTCTCGGCAGCGACGGGTCGAAGTCGTGAAGCCCGCCGCGAGCCGCGGACGCGTGGATCGCTCCGGCAGGGTTCGGGAAGCCGCGGCCCGGGTAGGTTCGGTTGTGACGGTAATCGACGAAGGAGGTCCCTGATGAAGGTCGCAGTCGCAGGTGGGCACGGCAAGGTCGCTTTGATCCTCGCCCGGCTGTTGAGGGACCGCGGGGATACCGCGCGGGCGTTGATCCGCGATCCCCACCAGGCCGGGGACGTCCGGGGAGCCGGGGGCGAGCCGGTGGCGGTCGACCTCGAGCAAGCCGGCGAGGACGAAATCGATGCCGGTCTGACCGACTGCGACGCGGTCGTGTTCGCGGCCGGTGCAGGAGCGGGAAGCGGGCCGGCGCGCAAGGAGACGGTCGATTACGGGGGTGCCGTCAGGTTGATCGAATCCGCCCGTCGCAGCGGCATCAGCCGCTACGTGATGCTGAGCTCGGTCGGGGCCGACGCTGAGCGGGACGGTGACGGGCCGTTCGACGTATACCTGAGAGCCAAAGGACGGGCCGATCGCGATCTGACCGAGAGCGGCCTCGACTTCACGATCGTCAGACCGGTGACGTTGACCGACAGGTCCGGTACCGGACGGATCTCGACCGGCGAGGACATGGAGAAGGAGATACCGCGAGAGGACGTAGCCGAGACGATCGCCGAGGTGCTCCGGCGCGACGGTCTGATCGGTGTCACGTTCACCTTCGGATCGGGCGAGAGCAGCATAGGCGAGGCTCTTGACGGTCTCGTCTGAGCCGGCCCGGGTTCAGAATGGCCGGTCCGGGTTCAGAACATGCCCGCAGTGGTTTCGACCGCCCGCCAGATGAGGAAAGCGACGACGAAGCAGGCGACGGCCATCACTCCGGTCTCGCGCCGCACGATCGCCAGCGCCACCTCCTGCTGACGGTTTTCGTCCAGTGAGGCGAAGTCGGTTTCACCGAGTTCCTGGCCGGCCGAGGCGCCGCGCATCCCTTCGGCCAGGAGCGATGCGACCACCGGCAGGGCGGCGTAGAGATAGTGGAGGCCATCGTCGGCCCGGTTGCCGGCGAAGTAGAGCCAGGCCTCGGCGAGCACGAACAGAAGTGTGACGAGCTGGGCGAACCGCAGCAGGTACCAGAACGGGATCGAGATCCGGTTCGTCTGCCACGCGACGCCGCCGGTCACTCCCGCGATCAGGTTCACGACGATTGCGGTCAGTCCCAGCGCCAAGTAGGCGTCGGCGGTCATTCAATCCCGCCCGAAAGGGTCGGAGTTCGGCTTGTATATGCGGAAAATCACTATGTAGCAACTTGATACAAAGTAGCCAGCGTATCTGTATAAACACTGCTGAATAACCAGCACCCGCCTCCGTCCAGGACCCCCCCGACTTGTTACATCAGTATCTGCCAATCCTCGTTTTCGCCGCCCTCGGGATCATCGTCGGGTTGGCGTTTGCCACGCTGAACCTGGTTCTCGGTCCGAAGCGCCTCAAGGACCCGACCAGCAGCGCCGGAGTCCGCCAGTCGGACCCTTACGAATGCGGACTGCCCTCGGAGATATCGAGCACCTTCCGTTTCGGGGTCAGCTTCTACCTGGTGGCGATGCTGTTCATCCTCTTCGACATCGAGGTCATCTTCCTCTACCCGGTGGCCGCCATCCTCAAGTCCGCCGATTCGGTCTTCGTGCTGGTCGAAATCGTAATTTTCGTCTTCCTGCTGCTGGTCGCTTTCGTCTACGTCTGGCGAAAGGGGGCACTGAATTGGAGATAGAACGCCAGAAGCTGCGTCTGCATTCCTCTCTCGAGCAGCCGAAGAGCCCTGAAGAGCTGCGCGCCCGTCAGCTGCGCGCCCGCGACATGCTGCGGGGTGACCTCGACGGTGCCGATCTCGACGCCTACGTCGAGGAACGGGTCGTCACCACCACACTGGAGAAGGTGTTGAACGTGGCTCGCGCCAACTCGATCTTTCCGGCGACGTTCGGTCTCGCATGCTGTGCGATCGAGATGATGTCGACCGTTTCGCCGCGCTACGACATCGCCCGCTTCGGCGCCGAGGCCTTCCGCGCCTCGCCCCGCCAGGCAGACCTGCTGATCATCTCCGGCCGGGTCTCGATCAAGATGGCCCCGGTCGTGAGAAGGATCTACGACCAGATGCTCGAGCCCAAGTGGGCGATCTCGATGGGTGCCTGTTCCTCCAGTGGCGGCATGTTCTCCAACTATGCCGTCGTCCAGGGAGCGGACAAGTTCATGCCGGTCGATGTCCACGTTCCCGGCTGTCCTCCCCGTCCGGAAGCTCTGCTGTACGGCTTCAACAAGCTTCAGAAGCAGATCCTCGGCAATCCCGAAACGGGGTGGCGCAGCCGCTATAACGCCCACGGAACGGAAGAGTGGGCCCGCGGCGGTCCGGCCTCCAGACCGTCTGAAGAGGCCGCTGAGGCTTACGCGCGCGCCCGCGAGGTACTCGGTGCCTGACGCGCCCGGACTCGAGCTGATCCTCGCCGGGATCAACGCACAGCACCCAGGGGCGGTGCTCGACACGAGCTACGACCGCGAGCAGGCGGCACTGATCGTCAATCCCGACCAGATCCGCCCTGTGTTGACCTGGCTGCGTGACACCGAGGGTCAGGAGTACACCTTCCTCGCCTCCGTCCACGGAGTCGACTACCTTCCGGCCGAGCCCCGCTTCGCCGTCCATTACGAGCTTCTCAACCGCGAGCGCTACGAACGGCTCCGGGTCAAGGCTCTCCTCCCCGACCCGGCCGCCATCCGGCACACGGATATCAACGAAGAAGACGCAACCGAAGCCTTCGTGCCCCCGGCCTACGGAACCGACAGGTACCGGGACCCAGCCGACCAGCAGACCAAAGAGCGCCCCACCGGGATTGCAGCGGGAACGGCCTCGACGGCAAACGCCGTACCGCCGAAGGCCGGAGGTGCCGTGGATGAGGGGTCCGCGCCCGCAGGCGCCGCCCCGTCCGGGGATGTGGACCCCGCATCCGCGCCCTGCCATCGGCCCGACGACGCGTTGCCCCATATCGACTCTGTCGTCGACCTCTTTCCGACTGCCGAGTTCCAGGAGCGCGAGGTTTACGACTTCTTCGGCATCGTCTTCGACGGCCACCCCGACCCGCGCCGCATCCTGATGCCCGAGGACTACGTCGGCTACCCGCAGCGCCGCGACTTCCCGATCGGTGGCGAACCGGTGATCTTCACCCGCGACGAAGTGACCTACCCCGGCTGGTGGAACTGATGGCAGCCCGGAGCGCTCCGCGCGACAGCCTGATCGACCAGGAGCTGACCCCGGCGAGCCTGGCGATGGAGATCGAGTCCCAGCTTCCTGGCGCCACGGTCGAACTCGAACCCGAGCAGGAATTGATGACCGTCAACATGGGTCCGCATCACCCCGCGACCCACGGTGTCCTCCGGCTTCTGGTCGACCTCGAGGGCGAGGTCGTAAAGGACCTCAAGCCGATCGTCGGCTACGTCCACACCGGTATCGAGAAGTCCTGCGAGTCGATGGCGTACTGGAAGGTCATCCCGTTTGTCGAACGGATGGACTACCTCTCCTACTTCTTCAACATGCAGGCTTATTGCGGCGCGGTCGAACAGCTGATCGGCCTGGAGATCCCTCGGCGGGCCCAGTATCTGCGGGTGCTCCACATGGAGCTCAACCGCCTCCACTCGCACCTCGTCTGGCTCGGCACGACCGCCCTGGACGTCGGCGCGATGAGCGTCTACTTCTACTGTTTCCGCGATCGCGACCGGGTGCTCGACCTGTTCGAGATGTCGTCCGGCCAGCGCATGCACACGCGCTACTTCCAGATCGGTGGCGTGGTCGAGGACATCCCCGCCGGCTTCGAGCGCAAGGTGCGGGAGATGATCGAGACCCTGAAGCGGGGGATCGGCCAGTACGAAGCACTGCTCGACCGCAACGAGATCTTCCTCATCAGGACCAAGGGCATCGGCATCGTCGAGCGGGACCGGCTGCTCGAGCTGGGCGTGACCGGTCCGTTGCTGAGGGCCTCCGGCGACGCCTGGGACCTCCGCAAGGAGGCCGACTACCTTGTCTACGACGAACTCGAATTCGATGTTCCGGTCGGTACGGTCGGCGACGGCTACGACCGTTACCGGGTGCGCCTCACCGAGATGCGCGAATCGCTCAAGATCATCGAGCAGTGTCTCGACGGGATGCCTGGGGGACCGTGGCTTGCCGACGACCGCAAGTACGTGCTGCCCCCCCGATCCGAGCTTTCCACCTCGATGGAATCGCTGATCCATCACTTCAAGCTGGTGACCGAAGGCTTCCGGGTCGCCCCGGGGGAGGTCTACAACGCGGTCGAGTCACCCCGTGGCGAACTCGGCTGTTTCGTGGTCGCCGACGGCTCGGCCAAACCCGCGCGCGTCCACTTCCGCGAGCCTTCTTTCGTCAACCTGCAGGCCCTCAAGGACATGGCCGTCGGCGAATACGTCGCCGATCTGATCCAGACCCTGGCCATGCTGGACCCGATTCTCGGAGGGATCGACCGCTGACCATGGACGAGTTCACACCGACAGAGGACTTCATGTCGCCCGGACTTCCGGTGGACGAAGCCAATACGACCGGCCGCCGGTCCCTGGGCGACCCCGAGGAGGTTCCCGAGCTCTCCGAGGTGGACTGTCCCGACGGATTGCGCGAGGCGATCGAGGCTTCGATGGCCAGGTACCCCGACCACAAGTCGGCCTCGATCCCGGCCCTGTGGGCTGTTCAGCGGCTGTACGGCTGGTGCACCCCGGAAGGGATCCGCCAGGCTGCCGCCGTGATGAAGGTGACCCCGGCCTACCTGGAGTCGGTGGCCAGTTTCTACGACCTCTTCCGGCTCGAGCCCGCGGGCGAGAGTCAGGTACTCGTCTGCACCAACATCTCTTGCTGGATGCGCGGCGGCGACGAGCTGCTCGACGCCTTCTGCGAAGCGGCCGGGGCCGATCGTGGCGAGGCCGGCCACGGCGGTGCCCTTTCCGACGACGGCAAGGTGCTCGTCTCCGGCTTCGAGTGCCTCGGCGCCTGTGACCTCGCACCGATGGCTTCGGTCAACGAGCGCTACTTCGGCCCGCTCGAGGCTGCCGATGCCAAGACCGTGATCGAACAGCTGCGTGCCGGTGAAGAGGTACTCCCGGACAAGGCCCTCGCCGCCAGGCCGCTGCCCGGTGGCGACGACGAGAGCGACGACGG
>JAUQWL010000158.1 GCA_030835185.1 Solirubrobacterales bacterium
GTTGGGCTCGGTCATGCAGACCGCGCCGATCTTCTCGCCCTTGATCCCGGGAACGATCCAGCGCTGCTTCTGCCACTCGCTACCGAACTTGAAGACCGGCGGCATGGCGATCGAGGCGTGGGCGTTCAGCCCGGCAGCGACCCCGCCGGAAGCTCCGCGTCGCGAGAGCTCTTCGACCCAGATTGCGTCGTGGAGGTGGCTGCCGCCCTGACCGCCGTACTCCTCGGGGAACTTCAGGCCGAGGAAACCGAGCTCGCCGCAGCGACGATAGAGCTCACGGGGGAACTCCCTGCGATCCTCCCACTCCATGACGTTAGGGGCGATCTCCTTCTCGACGAAACGCCGGACCGTCTCCCGGAGGTCTTCGTGCTCAGTGGAGAATGGCGGGTTGGGGGATCCGCTGCCGGGGGTGCTGCCTGTCTCGTTCACGCCCGGATCATAGGACGCGGCGACCGGAGATTGCCTTCAAGGTGGGAGTCAGCGTGGGAGCCGGCGTGGGAGTCGGGTCCACCGCCGGGAGTCGCCGTCTTGCGAGGATCGATCCGGCGCGAAGACGGGACCGGCTGCGGGGGGAGCCGGGTCGATCCCGAAAGTGACCGGGTCGCATCGCCGTGTCGGGTCGGCCTCAGTAGTTACGGGGGTGACGGGCGATGAAGCGTCCGGAGGTCGAGCGCATGCTCTTGCTCCAGCCCGGGCCGTCGCCCGGAGTCAGCGAAGTGTCAAAGCGCAGGCCGGCTACCACCATGTAAGCGTGGCCCGGATTCGAGTAGATCGTGATCCAGTTGCCGCTGCCGGGCTGGCCCCACTTCATGTAGCTGGTTGAGGGCATCGGGCTCTTGATGAACTTTCCGCCGCGGAGCGCGAAGCTGACGGTTCCCGAACAGTCGTAACCGCTGTCGAAGAAGCTCGCGTGGCCACCGCCGTAGCGGTAAGGCTTGTTGCGGATACGGTTGGCCCAGGCGATCACCTTCTTGACGCGGGCCGGAGCCGAGGCCGGAGCGATCGCTTTGCCCTTCACCAGCCGGGCTTTCTTGATCGGCTTGCAGTCGCCGGTGCTGAGGCTGAGGCCGCCGCTCGAAGTGTCAGCGCAGCCGGCAAATGAACTGGAAGGTGCGGCCACCATGGAGAGGGTGAAGAGAACCAGCGCAATCGCGCCGACTGCTGCCGCATGAAGACTGGAACTGCGGACTGTTCTGGATGTATCGATACCGAACTCCCTTGTCGGCCTACGGGGTTAGCTGTCGGGCTGGCGCTCTTGGAGCCTGCGCTCCCGCCTCGTCTGGCGGATTCGCCCCATGAAAACTTGGTTCCCCCGATCTCCCGACGCTTTACGAAGGGAGATTCGGCGTCTCGGTTTTTGAACTGCGGGAACAATACATGATCTGCTCGTAATTCGCTAATACTTTTTCGATACCTGCCCCGGGCAGGGATTTTCTCCGCTCCCGTCGAAGCGGCCGGCGGCGTGTGGGCGCCCTGCGGAGTGCCGGCGGCGATCGTTGCGGCGGCTCCGGCCGGACATCGGGCGCCTCGTCCGGCGAGTTGGCTGGTGCTAGGTTTGCCTGGATGGAGATCCGCGACAAGACCGTCCTTCTGACAGGCGCAACCGGTGGCCTGGGCAGGGCGATGGCCATGCGCCTTGCGGGTGCCGGGGCGAAAGTCACTCTCTCGGCACGGGGAAAAGACGCCCTGGATGCCTTGGCGACGGAGCTCCCCGGCAACGGGCACTCGACGGCGGTCGCCGACCTCGGCGAACCGGACGCCGCCGAGCGTCTTGCCGCGGCCCTCGGACCGATCGACTGCCTGGTGGCCAACGCGGCACTGCCTGCGACCGGCAGGGTCACCGAAATCTCCGGAAATCAGGTGGCCCGGATGCTTCGGATCAACCTGGAGTCTCCAATACTGCTTTCGCAGGCCCTCCTTCCCGGGATGCTGGACCGCGACCGCGGCAAGATAGTGCTGATCGGATCGCTGGCCGGCAAGGCGGGGAGCCCGCGATCATCCATCTACAACGCCAGCAAGTTCGGACTCCGGGGTTTCGCCTTCGGTCTCAGCGGCGACCTGGCCGGCACAGGCGTCGGGGTCAGCGTCGTCGCACCGGGATTCGTCAGGGATGCCGGGATGTTTGCCGACTCCGGGGCGAAGGCCCCGGCCAGGCTGGGTACCACCTCGCCGAAGGAGGTGGCCGACGCCGTGATGAAGGCCATCGGCAGCCAGAAGATCGAGATAGCCGTGGCTCCGCTGGCGTCCCGCGCGATGGCGCACATCGGTCTGGTGAGTCCGACCGTGTCCTACCGGGCCCAGTCGGGGCCGTCCGGTCAGAAGACCGCCGACATCGTCGCCCGCGGCCAGGCTCACAAGCGATAATCCCGGTACCGGGCAGAACCTGGAACCGGGCAACAGTAAATTCGAAGAGACGAGGGAAGAACTCATGAGCAGCGATTCATTCGGAGCCAGGGCAGAGCTCGAGGTAGAGGGCAAGAGCTACGAGATCCACAGGCTGGATGCACTCCAGGAGAAGTTTGACGTGGCCCGGCTTCCCTACTCGATCAAGGTGTTGCTCGAAAACGTGCTCAGGCTCGAGGACGGCGTTTCGGTGACCGCTGCCGACATCGAGGCGATCGCCTCGTGGGACGCGACCGCCGCACCGTCGGCTGAAATCCCGTTTCAGCCCGCCCGTGTACTGATGCAGGACTTCACCGGCGTGCCGGCCGTGGTCGATCTGGCGGCGATGCGCGACGCGATCGACGAGATCGGCGGCGACCCGACCGCGATCAATCCGCTGGTCGATGTCGATCTGGTCATCGACCACTCGGTTCAGGTCGACGCCTTCGGCAATGGCATGGCCTTCGAAGTCAATGCCGAACGTGAATTCGAGCGGAACCAGGAGCGCTACGAGTTCCTCAAGTGGGGGCAGAAGTCCTTCGACAACTTCCGGGTCGTACCTCCGGCGACGGGCATCTGCCATCAGGTGAACCTCGAATACATCGCTCAGGTCGTCTACAGCCGCGAGCAGGACGGCGTCCTAGCCGCCTATCCGGACACTCTGGTCGGGACCGATTCACATACGACCATGGTCAACGGCCTCGGGGTGCTCGGCTGGGGCGTCGGAGGGATCGAGGCCGAAGCGGCGATGCTCGGCCAGCCGATCTCGATGCTGTTGCCCCAGGTCGTCGGTTTCCGCCTCGCCGGAAAGCTGCCCGACGGTGCCACCGCAACCGATCTGGTGCTGACTGTGACCGAAATGCTGCGCGAGCGCGGAGTGGTTTCCAAGTTCGTCGAGTTCTACGGCCCCGGCCTGCCGACCCTGCCGCTCGCCGACCGGGCGACGCTCGGCAACATGTCCCCCGAGTTCGGCTCCACATGTGCGATCTTCCCACCCGATGCCGAGACGCTGAAGTACCTCGAGCTGACCGGAAGGCCCACCGGGACGATCGCGCTGGTCGACGCCTATTCGCGTGAACAGGGCATGTTCCACATCGCCGATTCGCAGGATCCCGTCTTCAGCGACACCCTGGAGCTCGAGCTCGACTCGGTCGTGCCTTCGATCGCCGGTCCGAAACGTCCCCAGGACAGGATCTCGCTGTCGGATGCCCGGCCTGCCTTCCTCGAGGCGCTGGCCGAATTCGACGATGACGCCGCTCAGGAGCTGAGTCCGCTCGACGAGGCCCTTGACGACACCTTCCCTGCTTCCGACCCTACGGACGTACACGAGTTCAACAGCCGCGGTAAACCCCAGCCGTCACCGGCTCCGGGATTTTCTGCCGTCCTTGAACGCAGCTCGCACGACTCGGTGCCGGTGACCCTCGAGGACGGCACGTCCTTCGATCTCGACCACGGCCGGGTTGTGATCGCTGCGATCACCTCCTGCACCAACACATCGAATCCGTATGTGATGGTCGCCGCCGGCCTGCTGGCGCGCAATGCCCTGGCCAAGGGACTTTCCCGCAAGCCCTGGGTCAAGACTTCGCTGGCCCCCGGTTCGACGGTGGTTACCGACTATCTGGATCGTGCCGGGCTGACCGAGTACCTGGACGCACTCCAGTTCAACCTGGTCGGTTACGGCTGCACCACATGCATCGGCAA
>JAUQWL010000159.1 GCA_030835185.1 Solirubrobacterales bacterium
AGGCCCCGAATTTCTCCTCGACTTTCGCGAGGCGGCCCTTGTCGGTCGTACGGAACGACGAAGAATCCGCTTCCGGAAAGAAGTGGCCGAGGTAGCTGTTGAGCACCTTCGCGGTATCCCGCTCCGGGTCGACGGTAACCATTCCCACCTGGATCCGGTCGCGTTGCTCCGGATCGAGATCGGCGAGAGCCAGCCGCAAGTCGGCGAAAGTTGTCGGACAGACGTCCGGGCAACTCGTATAGCCGAAATAGATGAGCATCAGCCCGTCGTCGGAGCCTTTCATGGCCCCGGCGGTGTTTTCGCTTTTTGGATTGGTGTTCGGAAGTGAGACGTTGCCAACCTCGAGTTGTGGCTGGCGCGTCATTCCGTTAAGGGACTCCTGGCTGTCGTCCGAGCTGCACCCGGCGACTACCAGGACAGAAACGGCCGCGACCAGACAGACCACGAGGCGTGAACCTCTCATGAGACTCCTTTCACTCTGGAACCCGGCGACAGGCCGGGCTCCGCAAACCGGAAAAAATTCAGTTATCCGATGAAAAGAGGAGGACCGCGATTGCCGTTTGCGGCAGCGAAGCCGTCGCGCGTCGGTCGTGTCCACGTCGTGAAGGGGGCCGGTCGGATCGAGCCGGCGAGATCGGTACGGCGTAGCCGGGAAACCCAGCAGACGAGCCGCGCGACGGATTTCTCGCCCGGGTAGTTGCCGGCGAGCAGCGGGAGCAGGACCGCAAGGGCCGGGGTCAGCATCAGCAGTCCGGCCGCGCTGCCCGAGGCGGCCACCGCGATCACGGCTGCGACCAGCAGGGCTACTAGGAGGATTGACGTACGGACGGACATCGACCTACCATCCTACAGAGCGCTTCCCGACCGCTCCGGGCCCGACACCCGCGATGCTGACGGACTCCACATCTGTACGCCTCATACAATCGCTGTCGCGGGCCGGTAGCTCAGTCGGTTAGAGCAGCGGACTCATAATCCGTCGGTCGAAGGTTCGAGTCCTTCCCGGCCCACTGCGATGTGATGGCGAGCCGGCCGGGGCTACCGGTCTTGGGCAGGTCTCTCTTTGAAGGTTACTTCCGCTTCTTGCCGGATTTCTTGCCGGCCTTCTTTTTCTTGGCCTTGTTCTCCTTGCGGGTCTTTGCTGCCTTCTTGGCTGCCTTGGAGCGCTTCTGTGGACCGCCCGTGACCAGGTCACCGATTTCTGAAGCCGCGGCACCCAGCTGGTCGGCGGCTCGTTTCGCCTGTTTCACCCACGGGTCATCCGCGTCCGGGAGAGCCTGCGAGATCTGCCTGGCAACCTTCTTGCGCACTCCGCTGTCGCGGAGGCGACGGTAGAGATCCTTGTCGGCTTTGGACTTCTTTTTTGCCTTGGCCATACTGATTCTCCTTCGGTGTGGTTATCTCGCGAATTACCCGCGAGATGCATCCCGGCGGGATCCCCGAGCCTGGTCACCGAGCATACCCGGATCCCCGGGTGCGATCGTCGCGGTACGAACCGGCAACGGCAACGAGAGCGCTCATTCGACGGGCGTTGGTGCTGCAGCGTCCTCCTGAGGATGCTGAGATGTCCGTGGAGTCGGCCTTTGTCATCGGTGCGATGGCGATGATGCAGCAGTCCGGCGCAGTTCAGTTTCAGACGGCCTGGTCGCTTGGGCCCTGCTTTTCGGCGGGCAGGCCCTGACGGTACCCCTCGGGCGAAACGTTTTTCATATGTCAGATCGCCCTGTATTTCTTTACGCCGCCATCTATGACGATGCCGTGACCGCCGATGCCGACTGCGGAGGCATTTTCGAAATTGCCGTCGGTGGAGTGATCGGTGGCATGGAGACACATCTGTTTCGCGGCGTGTCGCGCGGTGATCCCAAGGGCCTCGGCGAGGGTCTGGACGAGGGTCAGGTCGCGATCATCAAGGAAAGATCTGCTCCCCGGTATCGGCATCGACAACCGAGATCGCCGCCGCCGGGCAGGCTTCGGCGGCCTCGATGAGCAACTCGACCGGCCCGTCCGCCACCACCTCGGCAATGTCGTCGTCCAGGCGGAATATCGACGGTGCCACGTCGACGCAGTCTCCGTGTCCGCTGCAACTGTTTTCGTCAACCCGTGCTCTGCTGTTCATTTTCTGTGCCTTTCTCTTGCTGGTTTTCTTTGTGTGATTGCTGAATCGTGCGGCCGGCCGCCGCGATGACGCGGGGCAGGTCGATAGCGAGCGCCGCCACCAGGTGACCCTGGCGGAGATACCTCACCGAGAAGCTGCCTTCGTCCGGCCCTTCGGCGACCTCGACCCGGTCTGCCAGTTCGGCATGTCCCACGTACTGGATCCGGGATCCGTACTGGTCGCTCCAGAAGCTGGGCAGGCGCGGCTCGGGTGTTTTCTTCCCGAGCATCGAGAGAGCCGCGGTCCGTCCCTGGCGGACGGCAGCGTCCCAGTGCTCGGAACGGCTGTGCCTGCCTATGTACGGATCGAAGCTCCGGGTCACGTCTCCTGCCGCGAAGACGTCTTCAATGCAGGTTCGCGCCCCGGCGTCCGTATGGATGCCGTCGAGCTCAAGGCCGGTTCCAGCGAGCCAATCGGTTGCAGGACGAACACCGACGCCGACGAGCACCGTGTCGCACCGCACCCGGCGGCCGTCCGCCAGCAGGAGTTCCTCCACACGACCGTTGCCGCGGGCGGACTCGACCATCGCACCGGTGAGCAGTCTTGTCCCGCGATCTCTGTGGAAGCCGGCGAAGCGCCCGCCCGTCTCGGGTCCGAGGATGTGCTCGAGGGGGGAAGCCAGGGCT
>JAUQWL010000160.1 GCA_030835185.1 Solirubrobacterales bacterium
ACAGACGGTCCGGGCCCAGCCGGGAATCCTGGTCAAGCAGTCCGGGCACAGAGGCCGGTCCCGTCCGGGCACAGGGCAGGTCCCGTCCGGGCACAGGGATGCCGCCCGGGTACGATTCCGCGCAAAGCAACTGCGACGGGAAGGTCCGATGGGTCGATACGAGGAGATCTGTGCCGCACACCGCTGGGACGTGCCGGAGCGCTACAACATCGCCGCCGACGTCTGCGACAGGCACCCTGCCGACAAGCTCGCGATGATTTTCGAGGACCACTCCGGCACCCGCCGCGAGGTGACCTGGGGAGAGCAGCAGGCGCTGGCGAACCGGGCCGCCAACATGCTTGCCGCGCACGGCGTCGGCAAGGGTGACCGGGTCGCCGTCTGCTGCCCGGCATCGCCCGAGACCGCTGCGGTCTTCTTCGGAACCTGGAAGGTCGGAGGCATCCTGATCGCGATGTCGGTGCTCTACGGCGACGACGGAATCGAGCACCGGATCAGAACTTCCGGCGCCCGCGCGATCGTGACCGACTCCGAGAACGCCGGACGCATGCCGGCCGGTCTGGTCGACCACGTGATCGAACTCGACGCGGAACTGCTGGCCGGATACGACGACTCCTTCGAGACCCTCGATACGCTCGCCGAAGATCCGGCCGAGATCTTCTTCACCTCGGGCACGACCGGACTCGCCAAAGGCATCCTCCACGCCCACCGGTACATCCTCGGCCACGAGGAGTTCGAGTACTGCCACGAGGTCGAGGACGACGAGATCTTCCACGGCATGGGCGAGTGGGCCTGGGCGGCCGGGGTCTGCCCGCTGCTCGGTGCCTGGCGGCTGGGTGCTGTCCAGTACGTCTACGCCCGCAAGGGCGGCTTCGACCCGGAAGTCCAGCTCGAGGCTCTCTCCCGCAACAAGGTCAGCAACGTCTTCACCACCCCGACCGCGATGCGGGCGATGATGTCGATCGAGGACGCCGGCGAGAAGTACCCGCAGGTCTTCCGCCGGGTCTGTTCGGCCGGCGAGCCACTGAACCCGGAGGCGATCAAGTGGTTCCGGGATCAGTACGGGGTCACGGTGCTCGACTACTACGGCCTCAGCGAGTCATACCCGCTGGTCGGCAACTTTCCCTTCATGGAGGTCCGCGAGGGCTCGATGGGCAAGCCGATGCCCGGCTGGCAGGTCGAGATCCTCGACCCGGACGAGAACCCCGTATCGCCGGGAGAGAAGGGCGAGATCTGCCTGAAGGCGAGGACCAACCCCCACTACCCGCTGCGCTACTGGGAGAACCCGGAGGCGACGGCCCGGGATTTCGAAGGCGAGTGGTTCCACACCGCCGACGCCGCCTGGATGGACGAAGACGGCTACTACTGGTTCGACGGGCGGGCCGACGACGTGATCATCTCTGCCGGCTACCGGATAGGCCCGTTCGAAGTCGAGTCCGCCTGCATCGAGCATCCGGCCGTCCACGAGGCGGCCGCGGTCGCCGCCCCGGACCCGACCGGGGTCAAGGGAGAGATTGTCAAGGCCTTCATCGTGCTGAACGACGGCTACGAGCCGTCGGAGGAACTCGCCGCGGACATCAAGCATTCTGTCCGCGGCTCGCTCAGCGCCTACGCCTACCCCCGCGAGATCGAGTTTGCCCGGGATCTGCCGAAAACCCTGACCGGCAAGATCCGCCGGATCGAACTCCGCGAACGCTGAAACTTCGTCTGCCGGCCGGCCCTATGAATTCCGATCCGCAGCGGATAGGGTCGATCCCAGCCCCGTGATTCTGAGGAAAGGGAGACCGAATGACGACCCGTCCGTTGCGCCTGCTGTCCCTGCTGCTTGTTCTCGCGATTGCCCCACTCTTATTCGCCTGCGGCGGGTCGGACGACGAAACCGGCGAAAGCGACACCTGGAGGATCGGACTCGAGGCCCCGCTGTCCGGGGACCAGTCGGCGGTCGGTCAAGGCATGCTCGACGGTGCTCAGCTGGCCGCGACCCAGCTCAACGCCGAGGGTGGTCTGCTCGACAGACAGGTCGAGATCATCCCGATCGATGACGAGGCGGACCCTGACGCCGGAGTCTCCGCGGCCAACTCGGCGATCGAATCAGGCCTTGACGGTGTCGTCGGGCCCTACAACTCGGGTGTCGGGATCGAGACGCTGCCCCTCTACGAGAAGGACGGTCTCGTACCGGTCCGGCTGACTTCCGACAACGCAACGGACGGAATGGGCTACACGCTGCAGCCGATGACCGACCAGATCGCCCCCGTAGCCAGCGAGGCGATGACCAGGTGGCTCGGGGCGAAGAAGGTGGCGATCGTCTACGACAAGACCGAGGAGTACACGCGCAACGTCTCGAAGGCGGTCAAGGACCAGCTCGAGAGCGAAGGGGCGGAAGTAGTCGCATACGACGCGATCGCGCCGGGCGGGAAGGACTACGAGGAAGAGGTCGGCAGGCTCGGCGACTCCGGGGCGCAGGTCGTCTACGCGGCCGTGTACTTCCCGGAAGGCGCGAAGATCGCCAAGTCGATGCTGGCGCAGAACGTGGAGGCGCGGTGCCTGGCCGACTACGGCTCCTATGACACCGGCTACGTCACCGATGCCGGCATCAAGGCTGCGATGTCCTGCCCGGTAGTGGGGGTGCCGGCCCCGGGTGACTTCAAGGACTCCGCTCAGTACGTCAAGGATTTCCAGGAAGACTTCGAGACCGACCCCGGCACCTGGAGCCCGTACACGTACGACTCGGTCAACCTTCTGGCTGATGCCGTGAAGGAGGCCGGAGGCTTCGACTCCGGCAAGCTCAACGACTTCCTCTCGAAGGTGGATGGCTGGAAGGGCTGGACCGGCGAAGTGACGATCGACGCGGAGACCGGCAACCGAGACCCGGCCACCGTGGTCGTCACATCAGTCAACGACAAGGGCGAACTCCACGTCGACAAGGACTGGGCGAAGGCCGTGGACGCGCCCTACTGACGACCCGGGCCAACTCGCCCACGATTGCCGTCAGACTGCGGAACATGAATGAGAGAGCGAAGAAATCCAACCTCCTCGACAAGACTCTGGCGAATCCGCTGGCGGGCCTGTCGCCATGGATCGCCTACTCGATCGTTGAAGGCGAAGGGCGCCTTGAGCTGTCCGCCGCGGTCGCACTCGGGACCGGCCTGCTGATCCTGAGCCTCAACTGGATCCGTGGCGGAATTCCTGAGAGTCAACTACCTGATCGCCTGGGTGTGGGTCGCCGCCTTCGCGATCGAAGCGCTTTCGGGCTTCTATGGCGACGCGATCCTGGACGATTCGAACAACATCTGGACCGGCTGGATCGTCCAGACCCTCCCACCGATCATCGTCGGCGCAGTCGCCACGAAGCTGCTGAGCGGCTCCAGAGACGACACGTCACGTGGGCAACCCGCCGCCTGAATGCGGACACCGACCCGACTGAACCCCTGTGCGGGCCGCCACCGACCCCCCGGAGATCTGCCCGGATCTGCACGAAAGCTCGTGAGGCCATCTGTACTCGCCGGCTACCGCTCGGGGCCCGTGCCGGGCAGAGGTTCGGTGAGGGGGATGCCTGTACGGCGAAGGTTGGCGAGAGCGGCCAGTGCGAGAAAACCGGCGAGGATTGCAAAGGCGACATCTCCACTGTCCCGCGATATGGCGTGCCCGACAACGGGAATGATTGCGATCGGAAGAAGCAGCGCGACCAGCGTCATCAGCGCCAGCGGCTCTGCGGGCTCTTCCGGGTACAGATCCTGCGCCTCGGTCAGTGCGGTGGCATAAGGGATTCCGAAGCCGGTAGCGAGCAGGATCGCACCGGCGAATGCGACCGCCACGACCGGGTCTATGGCGATGGCCGCCAGGCCGACCGCCGCCAGGCCGAGCGTCCCGCAAAGGACGGTGTGCCCGAGTCCGCTGCCGGCCAGCCGGGCTCCGTAGTCCCGGGCGGCAGCCGACAGGCCGAACAGGAGAAAGGACGCGAGGCCGGCGAGCGTCTTGGAGACGTCACCGTCGCCGGAGAGGTATTCGATCAGCCAGGCACCGAGGATCATCGGCACCCCGTAGATCGAAAGAAACAGAAGCGACAGGCGATAGACCCGGGCGTGGCGAAAGGCCAGCCGCAGGAAGCCGGTCGAGCGCCGCTCCGGCAGCGGAGTCGATGTCGCGTCGGGAGGGATGGTCGCGAAAGCGGCAGCTCCCAGAGCGGCGCTGATCATGAAGCCGACCCGCCAGTCGACACCCGCATCGGCGAGCAGGCTGCCGGTCAGCAGGGCGAACGCGATGCCAAGCTGGATCGACGCTCCGAAGACGCCGAGCAGACGGATCCCGCCGACGTCACGGGCCCAGACCACGCCGACCGTGGTGGTCAGCGCGAAACCCAGACCCGGCAGGATCCGGCCGATCACAAGACCGGCGAAGACCGGTGTCAGCGCAAAGATCAGGTTGCCAAGAAACACCAGCCCACAGGCCAGCCGCAGGCCGCGGACGAGTCCGATCCTTTCGCCGAGCTGCGCGGCGAACAGAAGGCCGATCACGTTCGCCCCGAAGAACAGGGTGCCGGCCAGCGCCCCGACGATCGCCAGCGAGAGATCGAACTCATCAGCGAGCTCCGAAACGACCGGTCCGACGTTACCGGCGCACCAGGCCCCGGACAAAGCGATCAACGCCACCGCGGCGGTGACCCGGAATCCCGGAGCGTTCTTGGTTTCTGATGACATAAAGAGCAGACGGAATGGCCCGATGCCGTCTCGCTACCTCCCGTAGCGCCTGCTCTGACCATACGGATTCGGATCGTCACGAGCAACCCGGCCTGCTGTCCGCGACCCCCCAACCGGGACTGCGGCTAGGCTTGCCCGCAGTGAACGAGATCGGGGAAGACAGAGAGAACCCGCGACAGGGGTGGCGGCTCTATCAGACAATTCGATTCATGCTGCGCTGGTTGCGCCGGTGGGTGCGGCTGGACGTAAGCGGCCTGGAGCACCTCCCGTCCACCGGTCCCATCCTGGTCGTCGCCAATCACGATTCCTGGCTCGACCCACTGGTCCTGGTCGAGACGATGATGTGGCGGGGACGCCAGCTTCGCTTCCTCGCCAAGTCGACTCTGTGGAAGTTCCCCCTTTTCGCCTGGATTCTGGACGGGGCCGCCCAGATCCCGTTCCGCCGGGGCGCCGGCGATAACGCCGCGCTCGAGTCCGCAATCGCGGCCTTCGACCGCGGCGAG
>JAUQWL010000161.1 GCA_030835185.1 Solirubrobacterales bacterium
CTGGGCGCATAGTCCTCGACCTCGGGAAGCTCGACCGGCAGCTGGTCCTCGGGGACGGGGACGGTGCCGCAGCCTTCGCAGTAGACGATCGGGATCGGCGCCCCCCAGTAGCGCTGACGGGATACGAGCCAGTCCCGCAACCGAAAGTTGATCGATGAATCGCCCCGGCCTTCATCGGCCAGCCAGGCGACGATCCGCTCGTAGGCCTCGCGATTGTCGAGTCCGTCGAAGCGACCTGAGTTGACCATCGGGCCATCGCCGGTGTAGGGCAGCCCGTCGGTGCCGTCGGACTCCGGCACTCCGCTCCCGCCACCGGCCTCGTCCGGGAGGTCCGCCGCGTCCGCGCCGCCCGCGTCGCCCCCGAGCGCATCGATCACCCTGCGCACCGGCAGGTCGAAGGCCTCGGCGAATGCGAAGTCGCGTTCGTCATGCCCCGGCACTGCCATCACCGCGCCGGTTCCGTAGTCCATGAGCACGTAGTCGGCGACGAACATCGGGATCTCTTCGCCGTTGACGGGGTTGGTCACCGTGCGACCGAGCGGCACGCCGGTCTTCGGGCGACCCTCGTCGCCGCGAGCCTGGACCGACTCCCGTGCGACCGAGTTCACGTACTCACGAACAGGCTCCTCGGCTGCGGTCCCGGCGACCAGCCGCTCGAGTTCGGGGTGCTCGGGAGCGATCACGAAGAAGGTCGCTCCGAAGAGGGTGTCGGGACGCGTGGTGAAGACCGGGAAATCGAAATCCGCGCTTTCGCAGCGAAATGTGACCTCGGCCCCCTCCGAGCGACCGATCCAGTTCTTCTGCATCGTGACCACGTGCTCGGGCCATGATTCGAGCTTGTCGAAGTCAGCGAGGAGCTGCTCGGCGTAGGCGGTCGTGCGGAAGAACCACTGCCTCAGGTTGCGGGTGACGACCTCGGTTCCACAGCGCTCGCAGCGTCCGTCGACGACCTGTTCGTTGGCCAGCACCGTGGCGTCCTCGGGACACCACTGGACCGGAGCCTGCGTGCGATAGGCGAGCCCCTCGCGAAACAGCTGGAGGAAGATCCACTGGGTCCAGCGGTAGTACTCGGGGGTGTGGGTGGCGAGTTCCCGGCTCCAGTCGACCGAGATCCCCCACTCGGTGAACTGACGACGGAAGGAGTCGATCGACTTCTCGGTGGCGACCAGAGGCGGAACGCCCGTCTTGATCGCGTTGTTTTCCGCCGGCAGGCCGAACGAGTCGTAGCCCATCGGGTGAATCACCTCGTAGCCGTTGCGGCGCCGGAAGTGGGCGATCGCGTCACCGACCGAATAGCACTTGAGGTGGCCGACA
This sequence comes from Solirubrobacterales bacterium, assembly GCA_030835185.1. Taxonomy (GTDB): domain Bacteria; phylum Actinomycetota; class Thermoleophilia; order Solirubrobacterales; family 70-9; genus 67-14. Next base: position 1,315 of record JAUQWL010000161.1, read on the forward strand.
TGGGGCTCGCCCGACGGATACGGGAGCATCTCGAGCACGTAGGACTTCGGCTTCGACTCGTCGTAGCCGGGCCGGCCCGGATTGGCAACCTGCCAGGTGCCCTCATCCGCCCAGACGCGCTGCCATCTGCCCTCGATCTCGCGAGGCTCGTACCTGCTCATGGCGGGCAGTCTATTTTGAACCGGTGCCCAGGGACTCGAGGAGACGAA
>JAUQWL010000162.1 GCA_030835185.1 Solirubrobacterales bacterium
TGGTCGCCGCCGTCTCGGCTTCGATGTTGGCTTCCATCGCGTACTGCTCGACCCAGACCTCGAAGCGGGCTTCGAGCTCGCGCTTCGAGAGCACGTTGTAGCGCTCGAAGGCCTTGACGGTCGAGTCCGCGATCACCTCGGGGAGTGCATCCGGAGTGGTGCGGAGGTTTTTCAGCCCGCGCCTGGCAGCCTCCTCCTTCCACTCGGGCGAGTAGCCGTCACCGTCGAAGCAGATCTGGCGGTTGGCGGAGTAGGAGTCGGCGACCACCTTGAAGACCGCGGCGGCGAGGCCGTCCTCGCGACTCGCCTCGAGCTTGCCGGAGAGTTCGTCGATCGCCTCGGCGACGACCGTATTCAGCGCCGTATTCGTGAAGGCCAGCGACATACTTGAACCGAGAGCCCTGAACTCGAACTTGTTGCCGGTGAAGGCGAAGGGAGAGGTCCGGTTGCGGTCACCACCGTGACGGGGCACGTCGGGCAGCGCCTCGGTTCCCAGTTCCAGCATCTCGCCCGGTGTGTGTGGGTCACCCTCGCCGGCCGCGATCGTTTCGAACACCTTTTCGAGTTCCCCGCCGAGATAGATGGAGATGATTGCCGGGGGCGCTTCGTTGGCTCCGAGACGGTGGTCCTGGCCGAGGTTGGCCACCGTTGCCCGCAGCAGGCCCTGATGCCTGTTGACGGCCTGCATGACCGCGGCGCAGAAGAACAGGAAGCTGAGGTTGTCGGCGGGCGTGTCGCCTGGTTCGAGCAGGTTGTGTCCGGTGTCGGTGCTCATCGACCAGTTGTTGTGTTTGCCCGAGCCGTTGACGCCGGCGAAAGGCTTCTCGTGAAACAGGCAGACGAGTCCGTATTTGCGTGCGACGCGTTCCATGACCTGCATCAGCAGCTGCTGATGGTCGGAGCCGACGTTCGAGTTTTCGAACATCGGTGCGATCTCGTACTGAGCCGGTGCGACCTCGTTGTGGCGGGTCTTGATCGGCACTCCGAGCTTGGCCAGCTCCTGTTCGGTTTCCATCATGCAGGCGAGCACCCGTTCGGGGATCGCTCCGAAGTAGTGATCGTCGAGCTCGTGGCCCTTGGCCGGTTTTGTGCCGAAGAGCGTACGGCCGGTCAGGATGAGGTCGGGCCGCGAGTAGTAGTACTGCTCTTCGATCAGGAAGTATTCCTGTTCGGGCCCGACCGTTGTGGTCACACGTCCGGACTCATCGTCGCCGAGCAGCCTCAGGGCCTTTACGGCGGCCTTCGAGAGTGCGTCCATCGAGCGCAGCAGCGGGATCTTGGCGTCGAGTGCCTCCCCGGTCCATGAGGCGAAGGCCGTGGGGATGCAGAGCAGGGCGCCGTTCGGGTTGTCGAGCAGGAAGGCGGGACTCGTGGGATCCCATGCGGTGTATCCGCGGGCCTCGAACGTCGCCCTGATTCCTCCGGTGGGAAAGGACGACGCGTCGGGTTCGCCCTGGATCAGTTCGCTGCCTTTGAACTTGGCGATCGAACCGCCTTCGGAGGTCGGGTCGAAGAACGAGTCGTGCTTCTCCGCGGTCGACCCGGTCAGCGGCTGGAAGACGTGGGTGAAGTGGGTGGCTCCGTTCTCCAGCGCCCAGTCCTTCATCGCTTCCGCGACCGCGTCGGCGAGTTCGATGTCGAGCGCTTCGCCGCGTTCGAGGGTGCCCTGCAGGCGGTCGAATACATCCTCGGAGAGTCGTTCGCGCTGCGTCTCCAGGGAGAACACGTTGGATCCGAAGACGATGTTCTCCGCCCGGGTCAGGTCGACCGCCTCGACGGACGACCCGTTGGGGAACCACTGTGCGGCAGTGACGTTCTTTTGGCGGGTCGGGGTCATTTTCTGGCGGTACCTCCTGGCGGCACGATTGACTGGCAAGATTGATTCCAGAGCGAGAAGCAGAGTAGCCGGGTGAGCCCGCAGGCCTGTTTGTACGTAAGGACAAGGTTAGGCCAGTCCGGCCTTCCTGTGGTCCAGTCGCGTTCGCGGCCGGGTCCGCACCGGCGGTCAACTGCGTCGCTTTCCGTCTTGCGATCTGCCTTGACCGGTGAATGTGTGCAGAGCCTCACGAAACAGTC
>JAUQWL010000163.1 GCA_030835185.1 Solirubrobacterales bacterium
GCCTCCTGAACCACCGCTTCGGCCACCCTGGGGGCGACTTCGCGATCGAATACGGAGGGGATGATGTAGTCCTTTGAGAGGTCGTCGTCGCTGACCACGCCGGCGATGCCGTGCGCGGCCGCCATCTTCATCTCTTCGGTGATCTGGGGTGCGCCGGCATCGAGCGCGCCGCGGAAGATGCCGGGAAAGCAGAGCACGTTGTTGATCTGGTTCGGGTAGTCGGAGCGGCCGGTGGCCATGATCTCCACGTACGGAGCGGCCTCCTCCGGAGCGACCTCGGGATTCGGATTCGCCATCGCGAAGACGATCGCATCGCGGCTCATCTTGTCCAGGGACTTGGGTTCGATCACGCCGGGGCCGGACAGGCCGATGAACAGATCCATGTCCTCGATCACTTCCTCGGGGTTGCCGAGCAGGTGTTCGGGGTTCGAATTCTCGGCGTACCACCGCTTGATCCCGGTCATCTCGCCCGACTCGTAGTCCGAGCGGGTGGTGGAGAGGGCTCCGAACCGGTCGCAGCCGACGATGTGGGTCAGACCGGCGGCCAGCAGCATCTTGGTCACCGCAACTCCGGCCGCACCGAGGCCGACCATCAAAACGCGAAGGTCCTCGATCTTCTTGTCGATGATCTTCAGCGAGTTGAAGAGCGCTGCCATCGTGACCACGGCCGTACCGTGCTGGTCGTCGTGGAATACCGGGATGTCGATCAGTTCCTTGAGCCGGTCCTCGATCTCGAAGCAGCGCGGGGCGGAGATGTCCTCGAGATTGATTCCGCCGAAGGTCGGCGCCATCAGCTCAACCGCGCGCACGATCTCGTCGGTGTCGGTGGTCGAGAGACAGATCGGGAAGGCGTCGACGGCGGCGAACTCCTTGAACAGCATGCACTTGCCCTCCATCACCGGCATCGCGGCTTCGGGGCCGATGTCCCCGAGTCCGAGCACGGCGGTGCCGTCGGAGACCACCGCCACGGTGTTCTTCTTGATCGTGTATTCGAAGGCGAGGTTGCGGTCCTCGTGGATTGCCGAGCAGACCCGGGCAACGCCGGGCGTATAGGCCATCGACAGGTCATCACGCGTATTCAGCGGGTACTTGTTCTCGACCGAGACCTTGCCGCCGCGATGCATCTGCATCGTGCGGTCGGTGTACTCGATCACCCGAACGCCGCGGATCGAGCCGATTCCTCTCAGGATCTTCTCCCAATGGGCCTGGTCGATCGCATCGATGGTGAACTCCCGGACCCGTTTCCCTTCGGTACCGGCACCGGGGATCAGATCCACCCCGACCAGTTGCCCCCCCGCACCGGCGATGCCGGAAGTGAGTTTGCCTAGGGGTTCCTGCCGGGCGTCGAGCTCGACCCGGACGGTGACGCTGTACTGCGCGCTGACTGTGGCCATTCGCGCATCATATGGAGAAGAAAACCTGTCCGTTCAACCGCTACCTGTTCCGCGGCTGCCGCCTGTTCCCGCGGGTCGCGAATGCCTCCTTCAGGAACGGTGTGACCGTCTTCAGGAAGACATTCTTTCCCGGCGCCGCCAGCAGGGGGTCCAGGTGGCTCATCTGCGGGTCGGCGTTGACCAGCACCGTCTGACGCTTTGGCGTCCTCGTTCGCCGGAGCCAGTTGCGCGCGCCCTTGAGGACATCGCCGTCAGTGTTGTCGGTCTGGATCACATAGAACGGCAGGTTGACCTTGCCTGTGTGTTTGATCCGCAGGCCGAGGTATTTGGCAACCGGGTTCATTTTCATCTGGTCGGCGCCGTTGGCATCAATCGTGATCCGGGTCGGGAAGTACCAGTCGACTGCATTGACCGGGTTCTGCGAGAAGGTGTCGGCCAGATTGCGGATCGGCGTGATGCCCTCGTCTATCCAACCGGCCGGCCCTGCGCCTTGCGGAGCGATGTGACCGGAATTGACGTGAAGCGAGCTCAGGTCCGGGGGAGACGTGTCGCGGTCGAAGTCGTAGCCGAACAGGGCCTCGTTGGTCGCCGGGTACGGTGGCTTCAGATTGCCGGGCAACAGCGGGTAGTTCTCCAGCTGGGTCGCGGGTTCGTCGGCGGCGAACTTCGCGAAGTAGCCTCCGACGCCGGCGAAAAGCCCTGCGATTTCCGGGGGCAGGTTGCCGATCAGCCTTGAGAACGGCCCGACCCGCTCGTCGCGGATCCTCGCCATGGCTTCCTTTGCCTGGGCGAGGTTGTATGGATCGAAGCTGCCGAGCAGACCGCCGTCGATCAGGACGAGACCGTCGAGATCCCTGTATCCCGGCCGGCCGTGGAAGTCCCATGCAGCGTAGGAAATTGCCAGCGATGCACCGACCGAATGACCGCCGAGTATGACCCGCCGGCCCGTCCTGCGTGCCTGTCTGACCACGGCCCGTGTGTCGTTCAGGACGGTCTTCATTCCCCAGTTCTCTGCGTAGTCCATGTCTCTCGTGTCGAGGAATTCGAATCTGGGGTTGATCCCGGGATCGAGGATCGAACCGAGGTAGTAGTCGAATACGTCCTGGAGCGTGGCCTTGCCATCGGCCGCCCTTTCGAACATGGACGTGTCTTCGAGGGCCTGTTCGCGTCGATCGAGTGCCCACACCTGGAGGCTTCGGTCCTTCTGGACCAGCCGCTTCGCCGCGAGGGTGAAGTCTCCGGCTCCGCCGAAAGTTCCCGGCATCAGGATCAGTACGCGCCTGGCCTTCCTGTTCCCGAAAGCCTGGACGTAGGCGCGGTCGTACTTCGCCGGTCCGTCGGCGTGGGGAGTCTTGACTGTGAAGGTCCTCGCCCCGGCGAGTGAGACTCCGGCCAGCAGGGTCACGCCGGCGACAAAGGCGCCGAAGATCAGAGCAGCGGGCCTGCGCATCTTTGAAAGGCCGCTCTCCACCATCTTCGGAGAATACAACAGGGGCCGGGACGCTCCACGCGCTCTCCAGAGCCCGGGGCAGCCAATCTATGATCAGGACGTGAGCGATTCGAATCCGGCCCCGGAACTCTTCCTGATCGACGGCAACAGTCTCGCCTATCGCGCCTTCTTCGCCCTCCCGGACTCGATGGCGACCGCGGACGGCCGGCCGACCAACGCGATCTTCGGGCTCGCCTCGATGATCGTCAAGCTGATCTCGGACTACAGGCCCGATCAGATCATGGTCGCCTGGGATGCGGGCATGTCCGGCAGGGAGGAGGTCTATCCCGAATACAAGTCTCACCGACCGCCCAAACCCGACCTGTTGCGGGCCCAGTGGCCCCATCTGGTCGAACTCGTGGAGGCCTTCGGCTATACGAACATCCGGGTTGACGGCTACGAGGCCGACGACGTGATCGCTTCTCTTGTCGCGGAGGCCCGGCGTCGCTCGATTGTCACCGTCGTGGTCACGGGCGATCGTGACGCCTACCAGCTGGTTGGCGATGGGGTCACGGTCATGAGCACCGGCCGCGGAATAAGTGACACCAAGGTCTACGACCGCGAGGCCGTGAAGGAACGGTACGGCGTCTACCCCGAGCTGGTCACCGACCTGATGGGACTCCGCGGCGACACCTCCGACAACATTCCCGGAGTCCCGGGTATCGGCGAGAAGACCGCGGCGGCCCTTCTCGAGCAGTTCGGTTCGCTCGAGGAGATCCTCGCCAACACCGATCAGGTTTCCGGTGCCAAGCGCAAACAGAACCTGGTCGAGTTTGCCGATGACGCCCGTATTTCGAAGGAACTGGCGACGATGAAGTTCGACATCGATCTTGACGTCGACCTCGACCGGCTGATGACGACCACTCCCGACCGGGAGAACCTGCGGGAGTTCATGCGGGATTTCGAGCTCCGGGCGGCCCTCAACCGGCTCGAGGAAGCCCTGGGGGAGAGCGAGCAGTTGCCGGGCGAGTCCGAAGTGGCTCCCGGACCGACCGAGGTGGAGCTGACCAGTGGCAGAGTTTCCGACCTGAAGGAGGGCCCGGTCGCGGTCGAGATGCACGGTGGCTGGGCAGCGACCGACGGCGAGAAGGTGGTCGGTGGAACCGGGGACACGGCTGCGTTCATCGAACAGATCGCCGGCCTCCCGCTGATCGCCCACGACATCAAGGCGATCGGCGGACGCAACGGCATGCTCGCAGCACTGGAGGCGACCGAAGCCGGACCGCTGATCGCTCACGACACCCTGGTGGCTGCCTATCTGCTCGAACCGACCAGAAGGAGCTACGCGCTCGACGATCTGGCGGTTGCTGCCGGGCTGGCCCCTTCGGGCCTCGACGACGAAGATGGACAGATGTCCCTCGTCACCGGGACGGAAGAGGAGCCGGCTGCCTCGCTGTCACCTGAAATCGCCGCGACCGTCTGGAACCTGGCCGGGATACAGCGACCGAGACTCGAAGAGAACGGCCTCACGAAGCTGCTGGAGGAGGTCGAGCAGCCGCTGATCAGGGTGCTTGCGGCGATGGAGCGGATCGGCCTCAAGCTCGACCGCGACAAGGTCGATCAGATGAAGTCGGGCATGAGCGAAGCCATCTCGAGGCTCGAAGCCCGGATCCATGACCTCGCCGGCCACGAGTTCACGATCGGCTCGCCGCAGCAGGTCGGCCAGGTTCTCTTCGACGAGCTCGGCCTGACCCGCAAGCGCCGCGGAAAGACAGGCTTCTCGACCGACGCCCGGGTGCTCGCCCAGATTCGGGACGAGCACGAGATCGTCGTCCTGATCGAGGAGTGGCGCGAGCTGACCAAGTTGAAGAACACATACCTCGATCCCCTTCCGAAGGAGATCGATCCCGAAACCGGACGGGTTCACACGACCTTCGTCCAGACGGCCGCTCCGACCGGACGCCTTTCCAGCATCCAGCCGAACCTGCAGAGCATCCCGATCCGGACCGAGGTCGGCCGGCCGCTGCGCGGATGCTTCGTGGCGGAGCCAGGAAACCTGCTCGTATCTGCCGATTACAGCCAGGTGGAGCTCCGGGTCCTGGCCCACATGGCCGACGAACCGGTACTCAAGGGCTTCTTCCTGGCCGGTGAAGACGTGCATAGCGCGACGGCGGCCCAGGTCTTCGGCATCGAGCCGGAGGAGGTCGATGAATCCCAGCGCTCGAAGGCCAAGATGGTCAACTTCGGCATCGTCTACGGGCTGACCGGCTTCGGCCTCGCCGACCGGCTGAACATCCCCCGCGCCGAGGGTGACGAGTTCGTCAGGGCATACCTGGAGCGCTTTCCCGCAGTCGTAGCTTTCCAGGACAGGGTGGTCGAAGAAGCCACTGAAACCGGCTATGCAACGACGCTGTTGGGCCGCCGCCGTCCCTTGCCCGAGCTCCGGTCCAGTCAGGCCCAGACCAGGCGCCAGGGTGTGCGGCTGGCGGTCAATGCGGTGATCCAGGGCTCGGCGGCCGACATCATCAAGGTCGCCATGTTGCGCTGCCATACCGCTCTTATCGAGCAGGATCTCTCCAGCCGCCTGGTCCTCCAGATTCACGACGAGCTGCTCTTCGAAGGACCGGCCGAAGAAGCCGAGCCGGTCATCGGCCTGGCCCGGCGTGAGATGTGCGCCGCCTACGACCTCGAGCCTCCGCTCGAGGTGGATGCCGGCGCCGGCCCGGACTGGCTTGCCGCCAAGTAACGCAGCTTCAGCGAGAGCTGTCGGTTTCCCCGGTGGGGTCCCGCGTTGAGTACGGGCTTGACCAGCGTCGCCATCGTCGCGGTGGGTCTCCAGCTCGCTTTGCAGGCCCCGATCAACAGCACTCTGGCTCGCCGTATCGGACGCCTCGGCGCCTCGCTGGTCAGCTTCCTCGTCGGCACTCTGGTCCTGATACTGCTGGTTCTCGCGACAGGCGAGGTATCGCACGTCGGTGATCTCGGCGATGTTCCCGTCTATCAGTTGCTAGGCGGCCCGATCGGAGCCACCTACGTGGCGATCGCAACACTGACCGTGGTCAGGATCGGGGCCGGGGCCGTGGTTTCGGCGACGATCACGGGACAACTGCTCAGCTCGCTCCTGATCGACGAGTTCGGCCTTGTAGGCGTGGATATCGTCTCTCTGGACCTGCCGCGAATCGCGGGAGCGCTTCTGCTGATCGCGGGCACTCTGCTCGTGGTCGCCCGAGACCGGGGACCGGTCGCCCGCCAGTCGCGCCGCTTCGACCTGCCCGCCCTCGCCGCGGTATTCGTCGCCAGCATGCTGGTCGGCCTTCAGCACCCGCTCAACGGCCTGCTGTCGGAGTCTTCGGGGGAACTGCTCGCAGGCCTGACGAACTTCGTGACCGGAACGCTGTTCCTGGCGGCGATCGTGCTGGTCACCGGTCGTGCCGCCAGGTTCGCGGAGGTCAGAAAGGCGCCACTCTGGCAGCTCGCGGGCGGCGTGATCGGGGCGATCACGGTGGTGGCGGCCCTCAGTGCGGTGAGTACCATCGGTGCCGCCGGACTCACCGCGGCGCTGGTCACCGGGCAGCTGATCGGTTCGATCGCGATCGACCGGGCAGGCGCTTTCGGACTCACGCTGAGGCCGATTTCACTGAAGCGGGCACTCGGCGCAGTTCTGCTTCTAGCGGGGACCCTGCTCTGCGTCTCCTGAGCTTGAGGCGGGTTCGGTCGCGCCTTCATCCGCCGGTGACCCCTGCGCTCTCGAGCGGTAGATGAAAGGCAATGCAAGGGCGGAGATCGCGGCGCCGATCACGTAGGAGGTGCCGTAGCCCCAGACGTCGGCGGAGCGGCCGAGGGCGGGCTGGACGACGACTCCGCCGCTGGAGCCGAGCATCGAGTCGAACGAGAGGATCGTGGCCCGCTGCGCCGAGGGGATCATTCCGTTGAGGTAGGACTGGCGGATCGGCATCGTGGCGGCGGAGAGCATCGCCCAGACGGCGATCAGTCCGACGACTGCCCAGAAGTTGTTGGTCAAGCCGATCGCCAGCAGGCTGAGCGCACCGAGGCCCACCGCAAAGAGAAGGGCGGAGGTCCTCAGCCTGAAAAGACCGCGGATCCCTGGCGCGGCGATGCCGCCGACGATCTGGGCCCCGGCGACCAGCGCCGCGGTGATCCCGGCGATTCCGTAGGCCTCGGGGTCCCCGACCAGCTCGAGCAGGAAAGGCTGAAGCGCGTAGAAGGCATAGAAGGCGACGCCCGCGGTGAAAGGCGAGGCGAGCATCAGCCACTTGACCGCCGGCACGCTCCAGCCGTACTCCAACGAGTCGGAGATGATCGTCCTCATCTCCCGGACGGCACCGGTACTGCGCTTCGCCTCGAAGCCGACGTCCCGCATCGCGACCGCGGCGAATCCGAACATCAGCACCAGTACCGCCGCCCTCATCACGAAAGGCACCCCGAGACTGGTCAGCTGGGCGACATAGCCACCGATGACCGAACCGGTCAGCATGCCGATACCGGTGGCGATCTGACCCCGGCCGAAGACGGTTTCCAGGCTTCCGGTGAAGCCGGTTGCCTTGAGTGCGTCGACCAGCCACGCTTCGACTGCGCCGGAGAAGAAGGTGAAGCCGAGACCGAGCAGCATCGAGACCACGGCCCAGGCCCAGAACGGCCCCTCGATCTGCCACAGCAGTACGTACAGCAGCGTGGTCACCGTCAGGGTGACAGTGCCCGCCAGATAGGAGGCTCGGCGGCCGATCGTATCGGCGACCACCCCGGTCGGGATCTCACACAGGACCATTCCGGCAGTGAAGAAGGCGTTGGCGGCAAAGGCCTCGAAGTTGGACAGCCCCGCGTCCAGCAGAAAGATCGTATTTATGCCCCAGATGAAAGACGCCGCCAGTGTATTGCCGAGCATCAGGGTCACGTAGACGCGAGTGATTCGTCTCGGCGTGGGTAGTTTCCTGTCCATATGTGACGATTCGTAAAGTTTTGGACGCCAGCATTACTTTGTGTTTCTTACGGCATCGCAGTTCATGCCGTTACGCTGGTAAGGACCAGTATCGACCAGGAGGCAGAGAATCTTGACCAGCACCGCCGGAACCACCACACGTCAACTGAAGAACTACGTCGGCGGGAGCTGGACCGAGGCTACCGGTGCCGAGTCCCATGACGTCGTCAACCCGGCCAACGGAGAGACAATCGCCACCGTCCCGTTCTCCAACGCGACCCATCTGGACGACGCGGTGCGCGCCGCCCGTGAGGCGTTGCCGGTCTGGCGCGGGGTCAGCACGATCGCCCGCTCCCGCAAGCTGTTCGAGCTGCGCGAAAAGCTGGAGCAACGCAAGCATGAAATCGCCCGCCAGGTCGTGGAGGAGATGGGCAAGACTCTCCCCGACGCCACCGCCGAAGTCGGTCGGATGATCGAGATGGTAGAGGCTGCCACCGCCATTCCGACCACAATGCAGGGCAGGGTGCTCGAGGACGTGGCCCGTAATGTCGATGCCGAGACCATCCGTCAGCCGGTCGGCGTCTGCGCGATCATCGCCCCGTTCAACTTCCCCGCGATGGTGCCGTTCTGGTTCCTTCCGTTCGCCATCGCATGCGGCAATACGATCGTCCTCAAGCCCTCCGAACAGGTACCGATGACCCAGTCGATGGTCTTCGAAATCATCGACGAAATCGGCCTGCCCGATGGCGTGGTGAACATCGTGAACGGCAGCCGTGAAGTGGTTGAAGGCATCCTCGATCACCCCGGAATCGATGCGATCTCCTTTGTCGGCTCGGCCCCGGTCGCCCAGCTTGTTTACGAGCGTGCCGCGAAGAACGGCAAGCGGGTCCAGGCCCTCGGTGGGGCGAAGAACCACATGGTGATCTGCCCCGATGCGGTCGTCGACCCGACGG
>JAUQWL010000018.1 GCA_030835185.1 Solirubrobacterales bacterium
GGGGCCGGCTCCGACGTGGCCGGCATCCGGACCATGGCGAAGAGAACCGACGACGGCTGGGTCGTCAACGGCAGCAAGACCTTCATCACGAACGGAGTCATCGCCGACTTCCTGGTCTGCGCCTGCCGAACGACCGAAGAAGGCGGGCACGGTGGAATCTCGTTCCTCGTGATCGAGACGGATTCCCCCGGCTACGAAGTCACCTCGAAGCTCGAAAAACACGGCTGGCACGCTTCCGACACCGGTGAGATCGCCTTCACCGACGTCGAGGTGCCGACCGGGCACCTGCTCGGCGAAGAAAACGGCGGCTTTCAGCTGATCATGGCCAACTTCGCCTGGGAACGGCTGTTGATGGCGATCGGCGCCATCGGCGCGATGGATCGCATGATCGAACTCAGTGTCGACTACGCGAAGGAGCGCGACGCCTTCGGCCGGCCGATCGGCAAGTTTCAGTCGATCCGCCACAAGATCGCCGAGATGGCGACCAAGACCGCCGCTTCGCGCAGCCTCACCTACGACACCCTGCGTCGCTTCGAAGAGGGGGAGGACGTTATCCGCGAGGTTTCGATGGCCAAGCTCTTCACCCAGCGCACCCTGGTCGAGATCGCCGACGAAGCGGTTCAGATCCACGGCGGTTACGGCTACATGAAGGAGTACGAAGTCGAGCGGGCCCTGCGCGACGCCCGCCTCGGGCCGATCGGCGGGGGAACCGACGAGATCATGAAAGAGATCATCGGCAAGACCTACGGCCTCTGAGCCGTATCAGCGACCCCGTCCCGAGCAGGTTCGCAGCCACGGCATCGGACGGATCGGGAACGGGTCAGGAGGGGGATCAGGCCTACTCCGCCACCCCCTCACCACCCCTCCCGTCCGCACACCACGGGCCCGGCGAGCGCCAACCCCGAGTCAGCGAGTCTCGACGTCCCGCCACGCAAGTGGCTTCCGGGGGCCGCTTGCCCCCTCAGTCGAGGTTGATCATGACGTGCTTGACCTGTGTGTAGTCCTCCAGCGAGTACATCGACATGTCCTTGCCGTAACCAGACTCTCCGTAACCGCCGTGGGGCATCTCGGGGGCCATGATGATGTGGTCGTTGACCCAGACGGCTCCGAAACGCAGCGCGTTGGTCACCCGCATCGCCCGGCCGATGTCACGCGTCCAGACCGAGGCGGCGAGTCCGTACCTGGTGCCGTTGGCCCACTTGATCGCCTCGGTTTCATCGGAGAAGCGCTGGACCGTCATCACCGGGCCGAAGATCTCGTTCTGGACCATCTCATCATCCTGCTTGAGGTCGGCGACCACGGTCGGTTCGACGAAGAAACCGGGCCGGTCGGCCTGACCGCCGCCGGTCGCGACCTGGGTGTGATCCGGCCTGCGGTCGAGGAAGCCGGTCACATGGTCCAGCTGCTTGGCCGAGTTGACGGGACCCAGGGTCGTATCGGCGCTGTCGAGGTCGCCGACCCTGTAGCCGCCGGCCTGTTCGGCGAGCGCCGCGACGAAGTCGTCGTAGACCTTCGGACCGGCGAGGATGCGACAGGCCGCGGTGCAGTCCTGTCCGGCATTGAACAGGCCATAGGCCGATACCAGCTCGGCGGTCGCTTCGATGTCGACGTCGTCGAAGACGATCACCGGCGCTTTGCCGCCGAGCTCGAGGTGAACCCGCTTCAGCGAATCCGCCGCCGCCTTGGCGATCCACTTGCCGGTGCCGACCGAACCGGTCAGCGAAACCATGTTGATATCGGGATGGGTGACCAGGGTCGAGCCCGCGGGATCACCGTGACCGCCGATGAAATTGGTCACGCCGGGCGGGAAGATCTCAGCGCAGATCCGGGCCAGCGTGTGAAGAGTGGTAATCGGCGTCGACTCTGCCGGCTTGAGCACGAGGGTGTTGCCGGTGGCCAACGCCGGGCCGAGCTTCCAGATCGCCATCATCAACGGGTAGTTCCACGGTGTGATCTGGGCGACCGGGCCGACCGGCTCGCGGCGGATGAACGAGGTATGGCCCTCGACGTACTCCATCGCCGCCTTGCCCTCGAGGTTGCGCGCGGCGGAGGCGAAGAAGCGGACGTGGTCGGCTGTGGTGGCGAGCTCCTCGTCGATGAACGCCTGGCGTGGCTTGCCTGCGTCGGCCGACTCGAGATCGGTCAGCTCCTCGCCGTTTTCTTCGATCGCATCGGCAAGTGCCAGCAGGCGATTCGAGCGTTCGCCCGGCGTGGTGTTCGCCCAGCCGCCTTCGAATGCGGCCTTGGCCGCTGCGACGGCGCGGTTTACGTCCTCGACCCCGGACAGAGGTGCCCTCGCGATCATCTCGCCGGTGGAGGGGTCGATCACCTCTTCGCTGCCGCCGTCCACGGGGTCGACGAACTCGCCGTTGATCATGTTCTGGAGTTTCAGCTTCTCCTTGATTGCCATCTCTTTCCTCTCTATCGATTTGCCAGGCTCAAAGCCGCGTCCCTCCCGCCTGCCCGGAGGCCGGACCGGGCGAAACCGGTGACGGTCAGGAAACC
>JAUQWL010000164.1 GCA_030835185.1 Solirubrobacterales bacterium
CCTGAGATACGGACCAGTTCAACCGCTTCGCGCTTGAACTGGTCGGGGTACGGCTTGGTTGCTTTCGGCATGTTCGACTCCTTTGTTCAGGAGTCTTACGACCCCTGGGCTCAGGCGTCGTCGAAAGCGGGGGAGTTCCAAATTGAGCGCCGTTTAGAGTATTGCCCAGCACTCCGGCCAGCATTCCAAACAGTATTCGGTGGAAACGCAATGGGGGACGGCAAAGAACTCAGATGAGACGCCGGGGAGTGGTTCTTGTGAGGCGCCGGGGAGTGGTTCTTGTGGCGGCGCTCGCGACACTTGCCGGATTGGTCGGTGCCACCAGCGTGGCGGCCAGCGTGGAGCCTGAACCGAAATGCGCCGGGGGCGCTGACGCCACCAAAGTGACGGTCGGCATAGTCGAGATGGTCGGCTGCTGGACTGAATTCACGAAGGACGGGACCAAGTACTACTCCGCCGATTTCGCCGAACAGCCGGCCTATGGCGACAAACAGATCCGCGGCATCGACATGAACGGTTTCATCGTCGGGGGCGCGCATCTCGGAGGCGCACATCCCCAGGGGAGTCGGCTTCTCGTCAATGCGAAGACCTATGCGATCCAGAGCATTTCGTCCGACGACGAGCAAAGCACTGAGCCTGAATGCACCGTTTTCCCCGCGGTGATCAGCCAGATCACGGAAAATCGGGAATTCGCGCCCCGGTGCCGGCGTCGGCGGAGCCGGCTCTCGCTTCGGTGATGCCTGCCGGCTGCAAAAGGCCGCTTTTACGCCAGGCTGGAGCCGGAGTCCTGCGTTGATCTGAGCTTCCGAACGCCGAAGCCGGCGCTCAACCGAGCGCCGGCAAGGCCCTGATCCGCGTGAGCGCTTCGATAAAGGCCTTCTGCCATGGCCAGCGGGCCGGCAGCCGGAGGGTCAGCTTGCGGGCTGAAGAGACCAACCTGCCTGGAATCGTGAGGAGGCGGCGCTGGAAGGTCTCAAGCATTCGCGGTGAAGCTCCGGGAAGGCCGATTGTCTGGGTCCAGCGGGCGAGGTTGTGACTGATCGCGGCAAACTGGGTCCAGGCCGAGTTGGCCGAGAAGTCCCCGGAGGGAAAGTGGGCCAGTGCCCCGGCCTTCAGATCGCGGATCGTAAGCTCGATGACTGCGTGCTGGCGATGCTCTGCTTCAACCACTTCGATCTCCTCCTCCCGGTTGGTGATGAACGGGTGATGGCGCCATCCCGGCAAAAGCTCCTGTTGATCGGAGAGTTCGCGGACCCGGCGAACGATCAGCCGGCGGCCGCAGTAGGTGCTCTCGGCGATCTCGGCCAGACCGGATTCGGGGTAGTCCTCAAGCCTTGCCCAGGCTGAATCGGGAATCGCTTCGATTACGGCGGCGATCCGCTTGTCGCCTGCCCGGACCGCGATCGAGTACTCCACGCCCTTTGCCTCCAGCTGCTCGAAGGTGGCCTTCTTCCAAAAGCCCGAGTCGGCCCGGAGAAGGAGTTTGCCACCAGCCCCGGCCTTTTTGACCCTGGCTACCAGCTCGTCGACAAAGCGGGTGATTCCCCGCTGGGTGTTGGCCGAGCCCTTGCGAAGCCGGATGCCCAGCACCTCGCCGGTGTCGGCCCGGGTTGCGAGCAGGGGGTGGTATCCACGCTGGTGGGTGTAGCCGAAGGAGGCACCCTCTTTTTGGTAGCCGTGGACCTGACCGACGAAGGAGTCGATGTCGATCACAAGGCGCTCGTCTTCGCCGGGACCGGCGTCCGTCTCCCAGGCCCGTTCAAGCAGCGCGGAGGCGACCGACTCCAGCTGGCGGACGTGGCCGAAGGAAAAGGAGCGAAGGAAGGTGCCAAGAGTCGAGGGTGCCATCACCTTCTGGCCGAGCACGGCTTCGGTCGAGCCGACCCTGAGCTGATCTGTGTCGGCGATCGAGTCGGCCCCGGCGAGCATCGCGGCGATCAGGCTTGCCGCCTTGCGCTCTGGACGGGCCGCGCCGGGCAGGTCCCCGAGGTTGACCTTTCCGGCGACCAGCTCGGCCAGGCCGAGGCGATCGGCGAGGGTCATCGGCAAAAGGAGTCCGGCATCGCTCACCAGGCGTTCTTCGTCGAACTCGACGTCGATCGAATCGAGTCGACGTGGAACCTTAAAATCGTTCACCATCTGGGTGACCTCCTGAACTCGGGCCGCGACTGGCCTAATCAGTCGCTTTCAAGCCCTTTCAGGGGGTCATTTTTCTAGTTGGATCGGACGGAAACGGTGTATCGAGGCT
>JAUQWL010000165.1 GCA_030835185.1 Solirubrobacterales bacterium
GGCCCTTCTCGACGACCTGGCGGACCGCCTCGACCTTGAACTCGCGCGTGTGCTTCTTGCGGGACATGCCCATGGGGATTCTTGCCTTGCAGAGCCTGACGGCTCCTTGAGTGGATGTCCACTTTTCCGGGGCAAGATCACGGGTGCGCGCGGAAGGGGACGGCGGCGAGCCGTTCGGCGAGTGATGCCGCGGCGCTTCAACGGAGCCGCGCGCGGGTGCGCGCGGAAGGTGGGAATACCGGACTTGTGAGAGGGACCGAGGGTCAGCTTCAACGGAGCCGCGCGCGGGTGCGCGCGGAAGGCGGTGCGAGGTCGGGGGCGACATGAGGGGGGTGCGACGCTTCAACGGAGCCGCGCGCGGGTGCGCGCGGAAGGACCAGCTAACCCCGTGCATCGGGAGCCCTTCGGGGGCGCTTCAACGGAGCCGCGCGCGGGTGCGCGCGGAAGGGCCTGCGCCGGCGCGTTGCAGTTGCGCGCAGAAAAGCTTCACCGGAGCCGCGCGCGGGTGCGCGCGGAAGGGCCGGTGGCGGTCCACGTCACAGATGCCGGTCGACCCGCTTCAACGGAGCCGCGCGCGGGTGCGCGCGGAAGGAGACCTGGAAGGAGATGCAGAAGTGACCGCAACCGAGCTTCAACGGAGCCGCGCGCGGGTGCGCGCGGAAGGGCCTACATCGCCGACGTCACCGGCGTCTACACCGCGCGGCTTCAACGGAGCCGCGCGCGGGTGCGCGCGGAAGGCCGCCGGTCCGCACCCTGGGAAACGCCCACCCGCCTCGCTTCAACGGAGCCGCGCGCGGGTGCGCGCGGAAGGGCTACTGTTCCGGGCAAGCCGTACCGATCCTCTTGTTGCTTCAACGGAGCCGCGCGCGGGTGCGCGCGGAAGGCTCGATCACAACCAGCCCATCGTCCAGCAACGGCTGGCTTCAACGGAGCCGCGCGCGGGTGCGCGCGGAAGGGGCCAGGCGAAGACCAGCACGCTGTTCACTGCGAGAACGCTTCAACGGAGCCGCGCGCGGGTGCGCGCGGAAGGCCGCAGTGCTACGGCGCCGCCGGGTGTACCCAGTACGCTTCAACGGAGCCGCGCGCGGGTGCGCGCGGAAGGCTTTTTCCAAGACCAGGCCCCCACCGCCACCGAATAGCTTCAACGGAGCCGCGCGCGGGTGCGCGCGGAAGGTTGGTCACTGGTTCCCGACGCAGAGCTCCACCGCTGGCGAGCTTCAACGGAGCCGCGCGCGGGTGCGCGCGGAAGGCCGTCCGGCGTCCAGCGATAGCCTAGCGCAAGCATGCTTCAACGGAGCCGCGCGCGGGTGCGCGCGGAAGGCGATGGCGTGCACGAGTTTTGGGGCACCGACGCCAACGGGCTTCAACGGAGCCGCGCGCGGGTGCGCGCGGAAGGTTCTGCCCGTTGGTGCGGGTTGGTGCGGTCTGGTTCGTGCTTCAACGGAGCCGCGCGCGGGTGCGCGCGGAAGGACGACCGCAAGCGTCACGGTCGCGCGCGATCGTATTCGCTTCAACGGAGCCGCGCGCGGGTGCGCGCGGAAGGGCGGACACCATGACGCTCACGATCGAGAGCGAGGATGCTTCAACGGAGCCGCGCGCGGGTGCGCGCGGAAGGGATCGGCGATGGCCACGTGCGCGGCGCGGCCGGTGGGCTTCAACGGAGCCGCGCGCGGGTGCGCGCGGAAGGAAGCTGAGCGAACCGCAGTGGCTGGCGCCGGAGGTGCTTCAACGGAGCCGCGCGCGGGTGCGCGCGGAAGGCCGAAGCTGCGCGCGCTGAACGCCGTCCCACCGACGTGGCTTCAACGGAGCCGCGCGCGGGTGCGCGCGGAAGGCGGGCTCGTCGACCTCGCGCCGATCATGCGCGACAAGACGCTTCAACGGAGCCGCGCGCGGGTGCGCGCGGAAGGCGGCGAACGGCGCCGGCCTGTCGTGCGTCAAGCTCGCTTCAACGGAGCCGCGCGCGGGTGCGCGCGGAAGGACCCCATGACACTCAAGAAGAACCCCGGGCTCGCCTACTAGCTTCAACGGAGCCGCGCGCGGGTGCGCGCGGAAGGCTCGCCGGACGGGGACCACCGGGCCACGCCGGTCGTGGCTTCAACGGAGCCGCGCGCGGGTGCGCGCGGAAGGCGGCTCCGCCTCAAGCGCAGGATAGCCCGCCGAGACCGCTTCAACGGAGCCGCGCGCGGGTGCGCGCGGAAGGGAAGTTGCCGGTCCTAAGTCTCTGGTGCGAGAACGCATGCTTCAACGGAGCCGCGCGCGGGTGCGCGCGGAAGGCTCATCCGCCATGGCGCCGATGGCGTCGCTAGCGGCGCGCTTCAACGGAGCCGCGCGCGGGTGCGCGCGGAAGGGCCACAACCGAGACACCACTTCCGACCAGCCATCCGGGCTTCAACGGAGCCGCGCGCGGGTGCGCGCGGAAGGCCCTCGCGTCGGTAGTCTGACAGCACGTTGGCGCTGACGCTTCAACGGAGCCGCGCGCGGGTGCGCGCGGAAGGGGCCCGCTTGGCAGCGCCGATGCCAACGGGCCTTTGGACACACTTTTCGAGCGGTGCCCGGCAAACCCCGGAACACGGCTCCATCTGGACTTCATGGATCAT
>JAUQWL010000166.1 GCA_030835185.1 Solirubrobacterales bacterium
CGGCACAAAGGCCGGCCGGTTGACCGCTTTTCCGAGCCGCCTGGCGAATTCCTTGTTGGTAACCGGATTCGGCGCGGTCGCGTTGATCGGCCCCGCAGCAGCTTCGTTCTCGAGGGCCCAGAGGAGGATCCCGACCTCGTCGTCACGGTGGATCCACGACACATACTGCTTGCCGCCGGCGATCGGGCCGCCGACTCCCAGCTTGAAGGGGGTGAGCAGCTCGCCGAGCAGGCCGCCGGTCGGGTCGAGCACGTGGCCCGTACGGATCTTGGCGACCCTCGTGTTTTCGATCGTCACACTGTCAGCGGCGGCTTCCCACTCGACCACCACGCCGGCGAGGAAGTCATCTCCCGGAGCGGCGTCCTCATAGAGCAACTCGTCGTCGCGATCTCCGTAATAACCGATTGCCGAGCCGGAGATGAAGACCGAAGGAGGGTTTTCACTGGTACTGATCGCTTCAGCCATGTTCTTTGTCGATCTGATCCGGCTGCGGGCGATCCGGTCCTTGACTTCGTCGTTCCAACGCTGGTTGATCGGCTCGCCGGCCAGGTGGATCACCGCGTCTGCACCATCGAGGGCTTCAGCCGGAGGCCGCTCCCTCGTCGATTCCCAGCCGAACCATTTGACGGCCGGCTGGGCCAGCCCGGATTTCTCCGGACTCCTGCTCAACCCGATGACCTCGTCGCCGAGGTCGAGGAGGGCGTTGCACAGGGTCGAGCCGACCATCCCGGAGGCTCCGGTGACGACGACTTTGCGCTTGTTCTCGGAACGTTTGTCTCTTGAAGGCATGGGCTCCAGTCTAGAGTCATCGAGGGTCGGTCAGGCTCTCGAACGGCCCGCTGGAGACGGCTCCGCAGCTATTGGAGCGATGCGGTGTTCCAAGTGGGAGAAGGGTCATCGCGACTGTCCACAAACTCCTCAGAGGAAGTCAAGAACTTGCGTCTCACGGTGATGTCGCACATACGGTCTGCTGTCGTCGTCGGTCTTTCGATCTGCGGCCTGGCCCTGCTTCATCCTGTGGCGGCGGAAGCGGTCCCGTCAAAGTGCTTCGGCAAGAAGATCAATCGGGTAATTGCCGGCGACAACCGCACGGTGAAGCTCGATTTCAAGGACGTCGCCTGGATCGCCGGGGACAAGGTGACGGTCATCGGCAAGCCTTACAGCCGGATCTGTTCGGACGACGGCAACCAGATCGTCAAGGCGGGCAAAGGTCGCAGCCTGACCAGCACGGGTGACGGCGACGACAGGATCTACATCGCGAAGAGCTCGAACAGCATCGCCGAGGGCGGCCTCGGCGACGATACGATCATCGGCTCCAAAGGCCACGACTACATCTATGCCTCGCCCAGGACGAATCCAGGAGGGGCCAGCGATACCGACACCGTTCGGGGCAACGGAGGCAACGACCGGATCTACGACTATTCCGGGGAGGGAAACAGGCTCTTCGGACTCGCCGGGACCGACCGGATCTACTCGCTCGGCGACGCCGTTTCGACCAGCTACGGCGGCAACGGCAGCGACTTCATCTATTCCGATGGCGGCCAGGACAGTTCCGGTCGCCCCGAGCAACTGTTCGGTGAGCGGGGTAACGATCGTCTCAACGGGGACCAGGGGCCGGGCGACGGTCCCGTCCTGCTCGACGGCGGATCCGGCGACGACCGGATGAACGGGGGCAGCTTCGCCGATACCGCAATCGTGCATTCGGGCATCGTCAGGATCGACATGGGTGCGGGCGACGATCTGATCGTCGCCGCCTCCGGAGGCAAGGTCACCATGGACGGCGGTGCCGGACGCGACGCGGTTTCGTGGGCGCCTCATGTGCCGTCGGGGAATCGCAACTACTCGGGCGTCGACGTCGATCTCCAGACCGGTGAGGTCGGCGGCGTCGGGGTACAGACGGTCGAGAACATCGAGGATGTGATCGGCTCCTCCTTCGACGATACGATCACGGGAGAAGCCGGAGTCACCAACGACATCCACGCGGGAATGGGTGACGACGAACTGATCGGACAGTACGACGACGGCGATAATGCCGATGGCGGTCTCGGCGACAACAGGTGCTCGGGATTCCGCTACGTATTCGACTGCAACGACGACTCGCCGGGCGGCGGGGATCAGGCGAAGATCCGGGTGGATATCGACCGCTCCGGCGTACTGACCGTATTCGGCAGCAATTCCGCCGACCGGATCAGCGTCGGCTGGCGGGCCGGCCACTACCTGGTCGACGTGGACATCGAGACGCTCGTCTCCGGACTCTGCAGTACCACACAGAGTCCGGGCGAGATTGCCTGCGATGCCGATTACAACAACCTCAACGGGATGCTCGTCTACGGCAACGACGGTGCCGACGAGATCACCATCGACAGCTCGGTTCCGGCCTTCGTCACCACCACGATCAACGGCGGCAGCGGCAGGAACATACTCAACGGCGGGCCGACCAAGGACGTGATCTCGACCGAGGGCGGTGCCGAAGGTACCGTGATCCGCGGGGGGGACAATCTCGATCAGATCTACGTGCCGGCCGGAGGTACTGCCTTCGGCGAAGGGGCGTCGGACGTCTTCCATTCGCAGACTCCATGCGAGGGCGGCCGGGTCGGCGGTGGCGACGGTAACGACAACATCGTTTTCACCGGCTCGCCCAGGGGCGTCAAGGCGGATCTCGGCAGAGGCTACGCCCGCCACGTGAGCGGCAGCTGCAACCGGCAGATGACGATCGACGGCGACGTCGAAAGCCTCGAGGGCACCAAGTACGATGACGTGCTGATCCTCGGGAAGAGGAAGAAATCCCAGGGCCGCAAGCGCAGCCTGCTCGGTCGCGAGGGCATCGACACCCTGAACAGCAGGAACGGTGTCAGGGACACGGTCACGACCGGCGACGGCGGCAGGAAGAACAACGTGATCGCCGACCGAAAAGACAAAGTCATCTTCGGCTGGGGATTTGCCGGGTATTAGGCGATTTTCCATCCTCTATCCTTGAATCAAGTGGCGTCCCGCACTGCCGCAGCACTCCAGCCCCTCGTTCTGTCGCGTTCGTTGACGCGCGCGTCAGTGCTGCTTGTTTTCGGACTGGCCGTCGTCCTGCTTGTGGGCGGGTCGACGCCTGCTCGTGCTTCAGCGAAGACCTGCTTCGGCAAAAAGGTCAATCGCATCGTCAGGGGCAACGACAAGACGGTGCGGCTGGCCTTCAAGGACGTCGCCTGGGTCGCCGGCGACAAGGTCACGGTCATCGGCAAGCCGTACAGCACGATCTGCGCCGGTGCCGGCTCGCAGACCGTGCGTGCCGGCAAGGGCCGGAGCCGAACCGACACGGGCGCGGGTAACGACCGCATCTACATCGGCAAGAGCTCGCTCAGTATCGCCCGCGGCGGACTCGGCAACGACCTGATCGTCGGCTCCAAGGGCCATGACTTCATCTACGCCTCACCGAAGAAGGTGCCCCAAGGCGCGGCGGACAGGGACACAGTCCGCGGAATGGGCGGCAACGACCGGATCTTCGACTACGGCGGCATCGGAAACCGGCATTACGGCATGACCGGCAGCGACCGCATCTACTCGCTCGGACGCGCCATCTCCTCGTCCTTCGGCGGCAACGGCAGCGATTTCCTCTTCTCCGACGGTGGATCCACGGCGTCCGGGCGCACCGAGCGGCTCTTCGGCGAGCGTGGCAACGACCGGCTGAATGCCAACCGCCCCGGCAGCGACGGCCCAGCCTTCCTGGACGGGGGTTCGGGCGACGACTGGCTGAACGGCACCTCCTTCGGCGACAAGGTCATCGTCCATTCGGGGATCGTCAAGATAAACACGGGGGACGGCGACGACCTGATCGTCGCTACCTCGGCCGGCCGGGTCTCGGTCAACGGGGGTGCGGGCAACGACACCGTCTCCTGGGCCACCCACACACCGTCCCAGGTGAGGAACTACTCGGGCGTCGAGGTGAACCTGGCTTCTGGCAACGTCGGCGGAGTGGGGGTGCAGCGGCTCACGAACGTAGAGAACGTGATCGGCTCGTCCTTCGACGATACGATCATCGGCAAGCCGGG
>JAUQWL010000167.1 GCA_030835185.1 Solirubrobacterales bacterium
TACGATCCATTCTTTCACAGAAAATTAATACCTTCGGCGTTCGCCAATGCCAAAGATGGAAGGCGGCAGGTGAATGCCCGCTGCCTCGATCTTATCCATAAACTTGGGGCGCAGTCCAGTCGGTCTGAGGCGGCCAACGAGCCTGCCATTTTCCATACCGGTTTGTTCGAAAATAAAAATATCGGTCATGGTAATCACATCGCCTTCCATACCGCTCACCTCAGCAATGGTCGTCACCTTGCGTGTACCATCCCGCATACGTTCCTGCTGGCAAATTACATCCACCGCCCCGGCAATTTGCTCGCGAATCGCACGGACCGGGAGATCCATGCCTGCCATAAGACACATCGTCTCGATACGCGCGATCGCATCCCGCGGTGAATTGGCGTGGGCCGTCGTCATGGATCCGTCATGACCAGTGTTCATGGCCTGGAGCATGTCTAATGTTTCACCGCCGCGGCATTCCCCTACGATAATTCTTTCAGGGCGCATACGCAGGGCATTGATCACCAGGTCGCGGATCGTGATCTCGCCGCGCCCTTCGATGTTGGGCGGGCGGGATTCAAGCGTTACCACATGCTCCTGACGCAATTGCAATTCCGCTGCATTTTCAATCGTCAAGATACGCTCATCCGACGGAATGAAGCTCGAGAGCACATTCAAAAGCGTTGTTTTGCCTGAACCCGTACCACCGGAAATTACGATGTTTAATCGCGCTTCTACACATGCTTTCAAAAATTGGATCGATTCATTCGTGACCGAACCAAACTGGATCATCTGCTCAACCGTGATCGGGTTCTTGGAAAACTTACGAATTGTCAAAACAGGTCCCACCAGCGAGATCGGCGGAATGACCGCATTAACACGGGAGCCGTCCTGTAAGCGGGCATCCACATACGGGCTGGACTCGTCGATGCGGCGTCCCAAAGGCGCAACGATTCGGTCGATGATGCGCATCAAATGTTCATTGCTTTCAAAAGTCACAGGCACCCGATGAAGTTTACCCTTACGCTCAATGTAAATATTCTTCGGCCCGTTGACCATGATTTCAGTAATGGTGTCGTCTTCCAAAAGTGCCTGCAACGGACCAAGGCCGAGGATTTCGGCAGAAATCTGCTCGAATAGGCGCGCCCGCTCGGGACGCGAAAGAACGATGTTCTCCTCCACAAGGATCTGTTCGAATAAACCCTGGATGGTACGGCGAACTTCATCGGTCCGAGAGACATCCATGGAGGGATCGATCTCAGCAAGGAGTTTATTTTGAACCCGTGTCTTTAAGTCGAAATAGGAACCCGCCTGCGGGGATGTAATCGGAGCGCTTACACGCCGAGCCTGTAACGAGGAAAGGCGGGATGAATCACCACCTCCGCCTCCACCGCCTGTTTGCCCGCTTCCGCCACCTGACGGTTGTGGCGCAGGTGACGGAGCGGCACCCTCCTGCGCCCCACCCTGACCTTTCTCAATTCGTCGAAGCAACGACATGGCAAATCTCCTTATCGCTTAATTGCTGCATCATTTTCAACTTCTAATATACTAAGCCGTGCGCGGACCACCTCGGCAAGGGAAAAAATCCCCCTTCCAACTGGCTGCAACTTATTGTTGTCCAGCATGAAGGGAACTCCCCGATTCACCGAGGTAATGACAACTTTCTCATCAAGCGGTATCGAAACCGATACCTCATGCTTTAAATTCTCGCTTATCCGGTCCGGCGTAATCGCAATTCGTTTGTCATAACGATTCATTGCAAACACGATCCGGTCTTTATTTACCCCCATCGTAGTCATCAGGTCAAGCACCAAACGGGAATTTTTTATTGCTGGAATTTCCTGGGTTGTAACCAGCACAATTACATCGCTGATATCCAGGGTGGCCAGGATTACATCCGTCAAAATCGGGGATGTGTCAACCACTACATATGCGTACATTTCCTGCAGGAACTGCAATACTTTGGAAAATTGATCCGCACTTACTTTCTCTGCCAATTCAGGACGTTGAGGCGCTGCAAGAATTCGGACACCAGACGCTTCATGTTTTATCAATATATCTTCAACGACATCAGGTTCCAGCTCATCCACGCGGGGAGCCAGCTCAAGAATGGTGTTCTTTCCCTGTTCATTCAAAAATACCGCTACATCGCCAAACTGTAAATTCGCGTCCACCAGGACAGCCCGAGTATCCTCATTATTTAATGTAATTGCCAGGTTAACGGCGATTGTTGTGACTCCAGTGCCGCCTTTTGGGCTATAAATTGTAATAATCTTTCCCCTTGATGGCGGCGCAAAACTGGCCATGGACGCCGGACCACCGGCCACAGACGAACCTCCATGCAATTGCTTGGCACCCTTCAATCGTTCTGCGTGGGCCATTTCACCGGCCCGTCGTATCGCAGAGATCAACTCATCCCCCATGGGAGGTTTTGTCAGAAAATCCCGGGCGCCGGCAAGCATCGCCCTGCGCATATAGTTTTGGTCGCCCTGAACGGACAAAATCACAACCTGAATATGAGGCGATTTTTGCCGGATCTCCTCCGTGGCAGTTATGCCGTCGATATCCGGCATATTAATGTCCATTAAGATTACATCCGGATCCAATTCCTGGGCGAGCTGGATGCCTTCCTTGCCAGTCCTTGCCGCACCGGCAACATCCACATCCGACTCAAACTGTAATAGTTTGCGGACGTTTTCACGCGTCTCTGCGATGTCATCTACAATAAGTACCCGGATTTTATCTGCAGCCATACAACAATATCCAATCGTTAGCCAGTATTATTTATTGAGGAGGTACGGTAACCGTGTCATTGGGAAGGAATGGTGAGATCAGGGTGGTTAATGAAGGCTGCATGGCATACGGTAGCTTTGCGGGAACGGGGATGTTATATTGACTTAGCAGGAATTGCAATGTGGATGCCTCGGTTGCCTGGCGAGCCTGATCGCTGGGGTTTCGAAGAGTCAACGAAATTTGTGCATTGGTGTACATTAAGTAGGAAAGCGTAATCGAATCCTGCGGTGTCACAATTAAGGTAACAATATCAGGCGCGGCTGGAGCAGCCTGCTCCTGGGCTTGAGCATCGGCAGCAGCCGGTTGAGTTGTGATAGACGCCGATGGACTCAACGGGAAGGTGC
>JAUQWL010000168.1 GCA_030835185.1 Solirubrobacterales bacterium
GGGCCGGTAATCGTCGAATTGAACGGCAGCACGGTAAGGAAAGGGTCCGTATTCTGGTACAGGGCTCTGCCGTGCTGACCCCCGTGGTAGAAGGGCTGGGGATCGAAGACGGGCGCAGTACCGGCGAGTGATCCGGCCGCACCCTCACCGGTCAACGTGGCCGACTCGCGTCCCTTGTCGGTATTCAGTTCGGCGGAGACGGAGAATACGCCGACTGAAAGCGGTCGGAAATAGACGTGGACGACGCAGAAGGTGCCGGGGTACAGGGTCCGGGGGGTACAGACGTCGATGCTGGTCGTGAAGTTGGGCGAATCTGCCCCTGCGAGCGAGAAGCCGAATACCTCTATGTTCGAGCCGCTCTCGTTGACGAACCGGATCTCCGCTGGGCTGGTTCCCATGTTTACGCCCACCTTGCCAAAGTTGACCGTCAGCGGATGCGGGGTCACATTCGGCGGAGCAGCCTGGGCAGCCGAAGGCCAAACCAGGATGGTCAGAACGAAAACCACTGGAAAAATCAGATGCTTCGAACGCATGAACCCTCCATCGCACACTTGGAAATGACCAGGGCGACCGCCGGGTCAGTCTCTGGATCCGGATCTATCTTGCGGACAAGTTCGCTGAAGCCGATCGAATTCCTTTGCCGGGCGGAGGCCTTCCACCACTGCGGATCGGCTCAGCCGTCGTCCTGAGCGAAAACCCGGCGGATCTCTTCGATCCCCAGGCCGGAGCCGAGGCAGGCGAGCAGCTTCATCCGCGCTGCCTGCGGCGAGATGAAGCCGGCCGGGATGACATTGGACTCCCGGAGGTCGCGCTCGGAGGCGCGGTAGTCATAGGTCGCGTTGAGGATGACCCCGCGCTCGGGGCGTGAACAGGCGACCACCGGAATGTGCACGGCGGCCTCGGCCCACAGCTCGAGGATGGTCGGGGACAGGTGGCCGGCACCCAGCGTCCCGATGACCACCCCGTCCGGTGAGGTGTCGAGGGCCGCCCTGGCGAGGGTGCCGTCGTCACCGGCGCCGGCCGGAACGAACAGAACCCGGGCTTCCAGAGCCGGCGGATCGAGAGAGGGATTGCGCGGTATCTTCGACCAGATCGTCGGGTGGCCTTCGGTGACCCGGCCGAGGGGTCCGGTCTGCGGAGAGGAAAAGGCAACCGTGGAGGTCGCATCGGTCTTGCGGGCGCCACGCGCATGGTGGATCTCGCCGCCGAAGCAGACGAGCACTCCCATTCCCGCCGCCGGCCCGGCGGCGGCGACCGAGATTGCATCCAGAAGGTTTGCCGGGCCGTCGGCCCCGGCGCTGGAAGCCGGTCGGATCGCGCCAGTGAAGACGATCGGCGGCTCGGCGTCATGGAGCACGTCACAGAGCACGGCCGTCTCTTCGAGGGTGTCGGTGCCGTGGGTGACCACAACCCCGGTTCCGCGGCGGGCGAGGTCCCTCGCCCTGCGGCAGATGTCGAGCTGGTCACCGAGGCTGAGGTGAGCGCTCGGCACGTTGATCACAGTTTCGGCCTCGAGACCGTCGATATCGACTTTGCTGCGAACCGAGTCGAGCAGGGCTTCAGCGTCGAGGTCCGGCGAAGCGCCGGATTCACCGGTCATCGAGATCGTGCCACCGGCGACGAGCACGGATACCGGCCGGGGACGCGGCTGGGCGCGTGAGGCGGGGAGCATCCTGCGCACACTACCCGGACCTTCAATAGCCTTGCCGGATGCGCCTCGCCGATCAATACGACGGATTCCTGGTTGACCTGGACGGTGTCGTCTGGCTGGGTCACGACATGCTGCCGGGAGCGGTAGAAACCCTCGGCGAACTGAAAAAATCGGGCAAGCCGGTCGCATTCGTGACCAACAGTCCTCGGCTCTCCCCCTCGGAACACGCGGAGGTGCTGAGGGGGAACGGGATCGAAGTCGGGGACGACCGGGTCGTGACCGCCGGTTCGGCCCTGATCGCGATAGCCCTGGAGCGGTTCGGGCCGCAGCCGAAGGCGATCGCC
>JAUQWL010000169.1 GCA_030835185.1 Solirubrobacterales bacterium
AAGAACTTCTAAGTATCGAAAGCGGAGTGTATTGCCTCGCGCGCTTCTCGGAGATTTCGAGCCAGGCCGTTTTCATTTCCGCAACTCTGCGACCACGATGCGAGAGCCTCGCGCGAGCCGTCTTCGCCTCGTGCGAGCGCCGCGATCAACTGATCGTATTCGTCGTCGGGTCCGCATGCCAAAGCCATTACGGTGGCCAGCCAGACAGCCCCGGAATCCTCACAGCGGCCTTGCGACCTGAGTTCGGCCGAGACCCGGATCAATTTCGACAGCAGACGTACGGATTCGACATCCTCAAGTTCCGCGAGGGCCCGGATTCCGATCGCATAAAAAAGGTCGCCGGCCAGCAGCGCAAGGTCGGGGTCCGGATCCTCGAGCACTCTCGAGGTTTCGTAGTGGCACAGATAGCCCTCGCGGACTGCTTCGAGCACGAAGGCGTAGCGCCCCGGATTCGCAGAGGTTCGGGACCCGGCAGCCGCAAGCATGCCGAGAACCGGGCCGGCATCCGGTTTCTGACTCACAACCGCGAGCGGCGGACCCTCTGCGGCGACCCGCGCAGCCAGAAAGCGGAGCGCGTCGCCAGGATTCGACCCGGTCGCATCGCCCGGTTGTCCGGTCGCGTTCATCCGACCGGATCGCCGTTCGGCCGGTCGAACCCCGGCCGGATCGGCCGTGCCGGCCTGATCCCCGCCCTGCACACCGGTCCGCGCGGGTCTTCGGTCCGGTGCGGACTACGGAATCCTGTCGACGGAGAGGTCATCGGTCGCAAGTCTACGGATGCCGGAGTTGCCCGATCGGGCCGCAGCGGGCCCGGCCGCCGGTAGTCTCGTCGGCGTGAAGCTACTGTTCATCGGCGACGTAGTTGGCAGCCCCGGCAGGCGTGGTCTGGCCTCCCTGATGCCCGGACTGCGCGAACGGTTCGAACCCGGCCTGGTCGTAGTCAACGGCGAAAACTCCGCCGGCGGCATGGGTGTCACTGCGAAGACAGCCGAAGAGATCTTCGCCATGGGTGCCGACGTGATCACGCTCGGCAATCACACATACCGGCATCGCGAGGTCTACGGGTATCTCGACGAGACCGAGCGGATCGTCCGTCCGGCCAACTACCGGCACGCCAACCCCGGCCACGGCTCGGTCGTGGTGGAGGCCGAGGGGATGCGGGTCGCCGTACTCAACCTCAGTGGTACGGTCGGCCTGACCGCGGCGAGATCCCCGTTCGACGAAGCGGACCTCCGGCTCGACGGTCTCGCGAAGAAGAGCGACGCGACAGTGGTCGACTTTCACGCCGAAGTGACCAGCGAGAAAGTGGCTCTCGGCTGGTACCTCGACGGTCGGGTGGCGGCGGTCCTCGGGACCCACACGCACGTTCCCACCGCCGACGGCCGGGTGCTGCCCGGAGGCACCGCCTTCATCAGCGACGTCGGCATGACCGGCTCCAGGCGCAGCGTGCTCGGGGTCCGGACCGAACAGGCGATCGAGCGCATGCGGACCGACATGCCTGTGCGCTTCGAGACCGCGACCGAGGACGTCTGGGTGATGGGCGCGACCGTCACGATCAACCGGTCCGGCCTCGCCGACTCAATCGAGCCCTTCATGCTGCCGGCTCCTTGAGTCAGGCGCCGAAGTACTCGCGAATCACCGGGGCGACATCCTGGAGAGCCCACTGGTCACGCTCATCGGCCGACTGCGGGCCGCAGCCGACAAAGAGCAGCGGTCCTTCGGAATCCTCCCGGCGAAGCGACCCGTGGCTACCCCCGCCGACATGAGCAGTGCCACCCCAGTCGAGGCATTCATAGCCGAGCGCGGCCGAGATCATCAGGTCGCCGGAATGCGGGGCGAGCATCGCCGAGTAGAGCCGGCCCAGCCCGTCCGGGTAAGCCGGGGTCTCGATCCGTCCGCCGTCGACCGAGGCCTCGAGCACATCGAGATCGCCCCGGACACGCCACCGGCGTCTCCGGCGGTCCTCTACGACCCGCGAGCCGGCACGTCCGGCGACACCCTCGTTCCCGGCGTGCTTCCCGACCGGTGAAAAAGAGAGTCGCTTTCCGTCCCGCTGAACGACAACCACCGGATTCCCGACCCTGTGTCCCGGGCTGTGGCGCACGATCGGGCTGCCGTCGGCCCGTTCGAGCCAGGAGACCAGCTCCACTCCTTCGATCGAAGCGGCCAGATCCCGGACCCTCCGGTGACGCACCGGGTTGTCCTGCTCTTCGAGGATGTAGATGTGCGCGGCCCGCGAGGTCGGGCTCACCGCCAGTTGGGCGAGTTCAGGCCGATCTTCAGAGGCCCTCAGGACCTCGAACTTGCGGGCCATCCCCTCGATGATCCCGAGTGGCTTCTCGACGTCGGTGTGAGCGTGATCGGCCAGCAGGATCAGAGCGTGGTCGGTGAGGAAGCCATCGAGACCCCCGGCGGCGCGGATCACGTCGGCCATGCAGAGGTCTGCCCGCTCGATCGAGGTGACCGAGGCCGACGGTCCGTGCCGGTGTGAGTAGTTGTCGTTGTCCGGAAACGAGAGCATCATGAAGTCGAAGCGGTTTCGTGCGACAAGCTCGGACGCGCAGCAGGCCGAGTACTGATCGCGCCTGCCGGGCACGGAGTTTGACTTGCATGGCACCGGCATCGAGGCGTAGAGGTCGCCGTAGAAGAGTTCCTTTGGACCCCAGGTCCCGTACTCGAGGTTGACCAGTCCGGATTCGACCACTTTTCCAGTGAGTCCCTGAAGGGTCACCTGGTGCCGGTGGCGCCCGCGGTAGATCAGAAACGGCGTGGACGCCGTGCGCACCTCGAGGTCGTCGAGGCTTTCGAAGACGGTCTCGACCCCCGGGTTCAGGTGGTTCAGGTTCATGTTGTAGACGAGGTCGTGAAGAGACCTGAAGATGCCGAAGGCCCTCGAAGCCTCGAGCGAAGAGCCGTACTCGACGTAGCGCCGCTCGACCCGGTGGTACCAGTTCATGCCACTGATCCAGTGCCGGTCGGCGGCGACTCCGGTGACCATCTCCGCCGAGGCGACCGGCGTGACCGAAGGGAAGGAGGAAACACAGTCCTCAATCAACAGTCCGCGTTTCACGAGCCGGCTGAAGGTGGGGGCCCGGCCCTCGGCGATGGCCTGCCTGAGCATGTCGGTTCTCAGTGAATCGACATAGGCGAGGACCAGCTTCTTTCTCATCTACCGCAGTACGCGCAGGCCGGCGTGCTTGCGGTCGGCCCGGCGGTTGCGAGAAATCGCAAGCCAGATCAGAGCGGCAGACGGAAGAATCGCCACCGGTGGAACCACGATGCTCACGACTGCGATCAGGAGCGCCACAAAGATCGTGATGAAAGCCAGGGCGGCGGTTCCTCCGCGCCTGGACGCACCGGCGATCACGCCGCTTATCACGGCACAGGAGAGCCCGGCGAATACCGCGGTGGAGAAAATCGCAGCAAGGACCGGACCGTCCGACACCGAGCTGACGAGGTAGCCGAAGGCCAGGCCGATCACCACCGAGAGCAGGGTCATGCGGCCACGAGCCGCTCCTTCGAGGCCCGTCGTACCGGCGAACATGCCTATTGAAATGCCGATTCCGGCAGCCAGGCAGATTGTTTCGAAAAGACTGATACCGGCAGAATAGAAGGATGGCCGCGCCTCCACCCCCCCGACGTCCTCAGATTCGTGCCCGGGACCTCGAGCGTTACGCCGGACTCTTCGCAAAACGGACCCGCGGAATGCGCTCCTCGGCGATGCGGGACATGATGGCGATAACCCAGCGACCCGAGATCATTTCGCTGGCCGGCGGCCTGCCCGACACGTCGACCTTCCCGCCAGAGCTCTTCGCCGGTGAGATGGACCGGATCGCCCGCAATTCCGTGGCAGAGGTGCTCCAGTACGGCCCGACGGAGGGTCTCGACCTGGTCCGCGAACAGATTACTTCGGTCATGGCGACCGAGGGAATGAGTGTGGATGCGGGCGATGTCACGGTCACAACGGGCGGGCAACAGGCAATCGATCTGGTGACCAAAGTGCTGATCGACCCCGGCGACGTCCTGATCTGCGATGCCCCGACCTATCCCGGTGCGATCCCGACCTTCTGTTCCTACGAGGCCGATGTGATCCAGATCGAGTGCGACTCGGACGGCATGAGGATCGAATTGCTCGAAGCGACCCTCGCCGAACTCGCCTCGCAAGGCCGTCGCCCGAAATTCATCTACTCGGTACCGACCTTCCAGAACCCCGGGGGGGTCACGCTTTCGCTCGAACGCCGGAAGCGGCTGGTCGAAATCGCCAGAGAGAACGAGATCCTGGTGATCGAGGACAACCCCTACGGACTGCTCCGCTACGAAGGCGAGTCCCTGCCGACGCTCTACAGCCTCGACGGGGGTGCCTATGTCGTCTACCTCGGCACCTTTTCGAAGATCCTCTCGCCCGGATTGCGGATCGGCTGGATCGTTTCCCCGACTCCGATCAGGGAGAAGGTCGTACTCGGCAAGCAGGCCGCGGACCTCTGCACGTCGACTCTGACCCAGAACTTCGCCGGCAACTACTTCGAGCGGGGGCCCTGGCGAGATTACGTCGACGAACTGATCGGCATCTACCGGCTGCGCCGCGACACGATGCTCGGGGCGATGGCCGAGTACTTCCCCCACGGTTCGACCTGGACGAGACCCGAAGGCGGCCTTTTCGTCTGGGCGAAGATGCCGGAAGTGATCGACACGGAAGACCTGCTCGCCAAAGCGCTCGGCCACGGTGTCGCCTTCGTTCCCGGTACCAGTGCCTACGTCGACGGGAGGGGCATCAACTCGATGCGGCTGAACTTCAGCGGAGTCACCGAGGAACAGATCATCGAAGGCATCCGCAGGATCGGCGAAGTCGCCGGGGAGCAGATGTTCCTGTACGAGACCATGACCAGCGAGATCAAGCTCCCCCCGCTGGACGACGCCGGCGAAACGAAAGACGGCGCGCCGTGAAGGTCGCGCTTCTGCAGGGCGGCCGCTCGCTCGAACGCGGAGTGTCGTTGCGGTCCGGAAGCCGGGTCAACGACGCGCTGACGGCACTCGGCCATCGTGTCGAAGCGATGGACCTGGGAACCGACCTCGTCTCGAGGCTTGAGACGTTTTCTCCCGACGTCGCCTTTATCGCTCTTCACGGAAGCGAAGGCGAGGACGGAACCATCCAGGCACTCCTGGAGCTTCTCGGCATCCCGCACACCGGTTCGGGCGTGGCAGCCTGCCAGCGTTGCATGGACAAGAGCCTGGCCAAGTTCATCTTCCGGGAGCACGGCATCGCCACACCCGACTGGGTTACCTACAGCGAGGCGATGATCCGTGAATTCGGCGCCGCGTCGACCTTCTCGCGGGCGGTTCAGTCGGTGGGACTCCCACTTGTCGCCAAGCCCGCCTCCGGGGGGTCCTCGCTCGGGATAAAGGTGGTCACCTCGGAGGCGGACATCCCTGCCGCCCTGATGACCGCGCTCAGCTATGACAGCCGCGCCCTGCTCGAAACCTGGGTCAGCGGCCGCGAACTGGCCGTCTCGGTCCTCGACGACGAAGTGCTCCCGATACTGGAGGCGATCCCGACCGAAAGCAATACCTTCGATTTCGAGGCCCGATACGAGATCGGCGGCGCGGAATTCGTCTGCCCCGCCGATCTCACCGAAGAGTTGGCGCACGAGGTGAGCCGGATCTCGCTCGAGGCCCACAGGGCACTGGGCTGCTCCGGATTCGCCCGGGTCGACCTGATTCTCGGTGAGGACGGTCCGCAGGTACTCGAGGTCAACGCCGTCCCCGGGATGACCGGTACATCTCTGCTGCCCCAGGCCGGAGAGGCTGCGGGGATCGGTTTCGAGGAGATGGTCGGGAAGATGCTCGACCTGGCCCGCTGAACGCCGCCCTGTTCCGGACGATCGCTACGAACCCTGCAGGAAATCCTCGGGCGAGATGTCGTCGAGGAAATCCTTGAACTTCTCGACGACCTGTTCGTTGTCTTCTTCGCCCTGGTCAAACTCGATCGACGATTCGTCAATCACTTCCTCGGCGACGAAGATCGGTGTGCCCAGCCTCACGGCGATCGCCAGTGCGTCCGAAGGACGGGAGTCGATCTCGATTTCGGTACCTGTGACGGAGAGCGTGATGCTGGCGTAGAACGTGTTGTCGCGCAGTTCGGTGATCGAGATCCGCTCGCACTTGCTCTCGACCTGATCGAGCATGTCGATGATCAGGTCGTGGGTCATGGGTCGCGGCGTATCGGCGCCCTGGAGCTTCATCAGGATCGCCGCAGCTTCCGGATGACCGATCCAGATCGGCAGGAAGCGATTGTCGTCGACGGTCTTGAGGAGGACGATCGGCTGCTTGCCGACCATGTCGAAGCTGACGCCGTAGATCTGCATCTCGCGCATGGCAGCGATTATATGGAGACAAACCTCGAGCTCCTCCGCGGCCTTCCCCGACCTGAGCCGGTTGCCGCTCTCCGGAACGGCTCGCGGCAGTGGGCGATCCTGGATTCGAACCAGGGACCTCATCCTTATCAGAGATGCGCTCTAACCAACTGAGCTAATCGCCCGAGCGAGACCTTCGATTCTAACGTTGTCAGCCGAGCTTGTCGGCCAGCCCCGCCGCCTGGTCGAAGTCCTCGACCTGGATCTCGACCGCCAGTCCGCCGGCCTTCGGCCGGATCTTCACCGGCAGGTCGAGGCTGACCTCGAATCTCTCGGTAAGCCCGGCGATGGCTTCCCGTTCTTCTGCTGAGAGTGCCGGCGTGGCGCTTTTCGCCGCCTGCCCCTTCGAGGAGGCAGCCCTCGCCTCCTCTTCCGTCTTCCTGACCGACCAGCCGCGATCACGGGCCAGCCGGGCCAGGTGCCGTCGCCCACCGTTGTCGCTCACCTGGAGGACGGCGCGGCCGTGACCTTCGCTCAGCTCGCCGGCCTCGAGCATCTGCAGTACGTCATCAGGGAGATCCAGGAGGCGGATCAAGTTGGATATCTGCGGGCGGCTGCGACCTACCCGCTTGCCCAGATCCTCCTTGCTGAGGCCCAGATCCTCGACCAGAGCGGCGCAGGCCCGCGCTTCTTCGACCGGATTCAGATCTTCACGGACCATGTTCTCGATCAGTGCCACCTCGAGTCGATCTGCCTCGTCGGAATCCCGCACGACGACAGGGACCCGCTCGATTCCCGCCATCCGGGATGCCCTCCACCGTCGCTCGCCCGCGACGAGCTCGTATCGATTGGCACTAAGTTTCCGGACGATGAGCGGCTGAACCACTCCGCTGGCTGATATCGACTCCGCCAGCGCCTCGAGGGCCTCGTCACTGAAGCGTCGCCTCGGCTGGTTGGGGTTCGGCTCAATGTCCGCGACCGGCAGCTCGTGGACGCCGGGTCCGGAGGAACCTTCCGGAAGGATCGCTCCCAGACCGCGGCCCATGCCGCGTCGCTCAGCCACGGGCCTGAACCTCGTTAGCCAGCGCGATGTAGGCGCCGGCACCCCGTGACGCGGGGGCATAATCGATCACCGGGATCCCGTAGCTCGGCGCCTCGGCCAGGCGCACCGTCCGCGGAATCACGTTGCGGTAGACGTCGTCGCGGAAGTGGTCGCGCAGGTCCCGCTCCACATCCTGGGCGAGGCGTGTCCTCTCATCATGCATGGTCACCACGATGCCGGCCAGCTGGAGGTCCGGATTGAGCTCACGCCGGACGGTCGCCATGGTATCCCGGAACTCCGCCAGGCCTTCAAGCGCCAGATACTCTGCCTGAACCGGAACTATCACACGGTCGGCGGCGACCAGAGCGTTCACGGTCACCGGACCGAGAGCGGGTGGGCAATCCATCAGGATCGCGTCGAACTGTTCCTTCACCATCCCGAGCTGTTCCCGCAGACGGAAGTTGGGGCGCTCGAGCTGTGGCAGTTCGACCACGGCACCGGCGAGATCCCGGCTTGCCGGAACGATCCAGAGGTGATCCTGGGTCGTCTGGCGCGCGGCCTCCGAGAGCGTGACCTCCCCGGAGAGCACTTCGTAACTGGAAGGGTGGGAGTTGCGATCGAGGCCGAGGCCGACCGAAGCGTTGCACTGCTGGTCGAGATCGACCACCAGTGTCTTCTGGCCCTGAGCGGCAAGTGCAGCAGCCAGGTTGACGGTGGTCGTCGTCTTGCCTACGCCCCCCTTCTGGTTGGCGATCGCGTAGATCAGGCCCACTGTCTGTTTCCGTTTCCGCGCATCGACGAGCCAGCTTAACCCGTGAACGGCCGCTTACGGGCCATGCCCGGTCGCCGCGGCAGTCCGGAGGGGGTCTGTCCGGTCTTCTCCAGCACGTACAGGTGACGGGTCCGGCTCGACGGAAACGGGATCACAGCGTGGATCCGTTCCAGCCTCATCGCCACCTGCCCCTCGATCGCAGCAAGGTTCCGCTCGTCCGC
>JAUQWL010000170.1 GCA_030835185.1 Solirubrobacterales bacterium
CGAATCCCTTCAGCCGCTTTCGAGACACCGCCCGAAAAGGGCCGGTGTCTCACTCGGCGCCTTGGCGGAGTGGTTACGCAGCGGCCTGCAAAGCCGTGTACGCCGGTTCGACTCCGGCAGGCGCCTCTCTTGGACTTCTCCTTGTATCCCATCGGCATACGGCCCCAACACCTTCGGGACGTTTGGTTGTGTCAAGCCCGGTCGAAAAGTGTGCCACCCAGCTGTCAACAGGAACCGAAATATGCATCACTTTCAGGAATTGAATTGTGCACCACCGGGCCCTGATACCGATCAGGACCAGGGCCGAAGGCCCTCAGCTTGGTGGGCCGGCTTCACCTTGGAGCCCCCGCGGAAGTCATCATCGTTGCGTTTTCTGGCCGGGCATGGCACGGTTTCTGATGCTCCGACTTCAGTAAGCCGAACGTGGGGCCGCCTGCCTCCGGTCCGGCCGTGGGTCCCTCAACGCAGACGCGCCAACGGCGCTGGTAGGCTGCCGTCTCGCGGGCGCATAGCTCAGTTGGTAGAGCGCCACCTCGACACGGTGGAGGTCACTGGTTCGAGCCCAGTTGTGCCCATCCGCTCCGCGGTTCTTATCCAGGCTGATCGGACCCCGCACAGACGACAGTCAAGTCGGGACCGTCGGCTGGGGCCACCGGGACGGTCGAACCTAACTCCGCTTCCGGGCGGTGGGCCTGATCCCGACTTTCGCCCTGACCCCGTAAGAGCCTGCGCTCGAGGTGACCTTTACCGGAACGATCGCGATGCCACGCGATTTCTTCCTTGTCTTCAGCTTGAACCTGAAAACCGTCTGCGCCCCGGCGAGAAGTTCGCCACGGCGGAGGCACTTCGGCTTCGTCGACACTTTTCGGGGGACCTTCGCGCAGACCCGCACCGAAGTCGCTGCGGCATCGCCACTGTTCGTAACCGGGACCTCGATCGTGGCGTGACGGCCTGCCCGGACCTTCGTCGGCCTGACGCGGCCTGACGACAGCTTCGCCCTGGCGGCAACGCCGTTCAGCCGGTTGGCCGCACCGACCACGTCTCCGGTCCCGAAGAAGTCGACGGCGAGGATGTTGGGGAGGAAGCCCCGGCGCTGCTCGCAGGCCCTGGCGCGATCCACCAGCACCTCTTTCCGGTTCACGTCTTTCGCGTACTCGATGTCCGGTTCGAAAGAACTGCCCGTGGTCGAGATCCAGTGGTTCATCAGGAACAGCGAGTCCGCAGTCGCCGCCGCTTCGCCCCGACCGCTTCTGCAGCTTTCGTCGAGCAGGTCGGATGAGGTGAGCAGCGCCGGGTCGTTCTCGAAGGAATAGGGCGTCTCGCGAAGCGGGCCCGTCCCCATCTCGTGGTACCAGGGCACTCCTGCCGCGTCCTTCTCGGCCAGCATCACAACGCGCTGGTTGCTCTCGACCATCTCGCCGAGGCTCGGCCACGGTCCTGCGGGGCCGGTATAGAGGTAGTCATCGAGGGTGGCGGTTTCGACCGCAGTGGCGAAATCAACGGGGTCGACGTAGTCCTCGTTGATGAAAACCAGCACCTCGTCGGGGTGGGTCTCGAGGAAAAGGGCGATCTTGCGCAGCTCGGAGACCAGGTCCGTAGCGCCAAAACGGCAGGAGACATGGCACAGATAGAGCTTGGCGTTTGTCGCCTTGCCCTCTGCTTTCGGGACGTTCGAAACCTGACCGTTCGGTTCCTGGTTCCCGTAGTAGGTGTCGAACAGCATCGCCCGGGCGCCGCGGTCCAACTGGTTCGGGATCGAGTAGGTCTGGTTGGGGTTGAACCAGTCGAGTTCTCTGGCGGACATCGCGTTGTGGGAACCGGGCAGGACGACTTCGTTCAGCTTGCGCTCACACAGCCTGCTGGACCCGTTGCAGTCAATCTGCCCGGGGCTCGATTTCGCACCGGCGGTGGCGGGGAGGATCAGCAGGAGGCTGACAAGCACCGCGCCGGGAAGCCTCCTCCGATTCCAGAACATTCTGCAAGTATCCCAGTCCGTATTCGTCCGTTCGAGGTTCAGTCGTCGAGGATCGCCACGACCCGGGCGGGAGCTGCGCTGCCGCCGAGGAGCGGCAGAGGCAGGCAGGAGACGGTGAAGCCGTCGGCGGGAAGCCGGTCCAGGTTGACCATGCGCTCGATCTGGCTGTACGAGAGCCCGACCTGATGGGCCTGCCAGAAGGTCCCGGGCTCTCCGGATGCCTTCGCTTCCTCGGCCTGCATCCAGAGCGGACGGTCCCAGCCCCAGGCATCGATTCCCATCACCCGGATTCCGTGCCCGTAGAGCCATTCGGTAGCGGGCCCGGTGACACCGGGCCCGTGGGCCATGTATTCGGCCGTGTCGATCCATATGTCACAACCGGTCTGGATCAGCACGATCTCGAGCGGCTCCAGTTCGTGTCCGATCGCGTCGAGGGCACCTTCGATGTCCCCGGCGGTGACTGCGTCCCCATCCTCGCGTCCGGCGAAGTCGAGCTTGACCCCGGGCTGGAAGAACCACTCGAGCGGCAGCTGGTCGATCGTCTCTGCCGGCCTGCCGTCGATCTTCGAGTTGTAGTGCCACGGCGCGTCGACATGGGTCGAGTTGTGGGTGCCGAAGCGGGTGAAGAAGTCGACTGCCCAGCCCTCGCCGTCACGCAACAGTTCCGGTCCGACCCCGAACATCTGCTCGATCAGGGCGGCGCCTTCGGCATGATCGCTGAATTCGACCGCGGTCTTCAGCGCTTCCGGTGTGCCTTCCGGGCTGTTCACGATCGGTGCCGAAAGGTCGACGATCTCCACAGCGGGACCATACAACGGCTTCGGGGCTACGATGCCCGGATGCCCCTCCGCACTCTGACCTGGTTCATGTCCGTGGCCCTGGGCATCGGTGCGAGGCTGCTGTTCACGCTGCCGGACGGCCTGCTGCGGCTGCTCTTCGGACATGCACCCGGGCCGGCCGGCGGTCTGAGTGCCGACGCCTGGGCGGTCGGCCGGATAGTCGGGATTCTCGACCGCGGGCCACGGGCCGCGAAGGTCGGCCAGATGAGGTTCGAAACGGACCTGCTCTCCGCTGCCGTGGCCGCACCGCGACCGTGCGGACTCGAGATCCGCGACCTCGAGCTCGACCCGGCCGGAGAGGGCGGCCCGCTGCCGGCGAGGCATTACCGGCCGCTCTCGGCGCCCTCCAAAGGCCCGCTGATGGTCTTCTTCCACGGCGGTGGCTGGGCGGTCGGCTCGATTGAGAGTCACGATCGCGCCTGTGCCCTGCTCGCCTGTGAGTCCGGGGTCAAGATCCTGTCCGTCGAGTACCGGCTCGCTCCCGAGCACCGCTTTCCCGCCGCTCCTGACGACGTCCTGCGGACCTGGAAGGCCGTGGTTGCGGACCCGGCCCGATTCGGCGCGGAGATCGGACAGATAGCGGTAGGCGGCGACAGCGCCGGAGGCAATCTTGCCGCCGTCCTCTGCCAGGACCTCAAGCGGGAGGGGCTCGATCAACCGACTCTTCAGCTGCTGA
This sequence comes from Solirubrobacterales bacterium, assembly GCA_030835185.1. GTDB lineage: Bacteria > Actinomycetota > Thermoleophilia > Solirubrobacterales > 70-9 > 67-14. The sequence continues at coordinate 3,491 of JAUQWL010000170.1, forward strand.
TCTACCCGGTCACCGACATCGGATCGTCCAGGCCTTCGATGCGGGATTTCAGCACCGGCTACTACCTGACCGGTGAGCGCATGGGTCGTTTCTCGGGGCTCTACGTCACTCCTGACGAATGCAGCGACGTACGTGCGTCCCCGATCCGTGAGCCGGATCTCTCCGGACTTGCGCCGGCGTGGGTGATGAACAGCCTGGCCGACCCTCTTCGCGATGAGGGCGAGGAGTATGCCCGCCGTCTCGGCGAGGCCGGGGTGGCGGTTCGCAGCGACCGCCTTCCGCTGATCCACGGCTGGTTCAACATGACCCGTTCCCGCTCTGCGATGGAGGCTCATCGCATCCTTGCCGCCGGTCTGGCCCGCTTCATGTGTGAGGCGAAGCCGCTCACTTGCGACGACTGAATACGATGGCCCGGTGAGCGTGGACTCGGAAAAACTGACCGTGAAACTTCCCGACGGGACCCCGCTCGAACTCGAAGCCGGGGCCACCGGGGCCGACGCCGCTCTGTCGATCGGCGAAGGGCTGGCCCGTGCCGCGCTGGCGATCAAGGTAGGCGAGGAGGTCCGCGACCTCTCGGCGCCGTTGAGCGACGGCGACGAGATTTCGATCGTCACCTCGCGCGACCCCGAAGGCCTCGAACTCGTGCGACATGACGCCGCCCACGTGATGGCGACCGCGGTCCAGGAGCTTTATCCGGGAACGAAGGTCTCGATCGGTCCGGCAATCGACAACGGCTTCTACTACGACTTCGACTTCCCCGAGGACGTCAAGATCACCGAGGCAGAACTGCCGGCGATCGAGGCGGCCATGAAGAAACACATAAAGGCCGACGAGCGTTTCGAGCGCCGCGACCTGCCGGTGGCGGAGGCAATCGATCACTTCAGGGCGCAGGGTGAGGACTACAAGGTCGAGCTGATCGAGGACCTGATCGAAAACGAGGGTGCCGAAACCGTCTCGCTCTACCGCAACGGACCGTTCGAGGACCTCTGCCGGGGCCCTCACGGACCCAGCACCAAACGGATCAAGGCGATCAAGCTCAACTCGGTGGCCGGCGCGTACTGGCGAGGCGATGAGAACCGGCAGATGCTGACCCGGATCTACGGCACCGCGTTCTTGTCCAAAGACGACCTCAAGGAGCACCTCGAAAGGATCGAACAGGCCAAGGCCCGCGACCATCGCCGCCTCGGTCCCCAACTCGGCATTTTCATGCTGCGCGAAGAGGCCCCCGGCATGCCGTTCTGGTTGCCCAACGGCACCGTGCTGCTCGGCCTGATCGAAAAAGAGGTCCGTGGGCAGCTCGCCCGCCGCGGCTACAGGGAGATCGCCACCCCGCAGGTGATGGACGAGTCGCTCTGGCACCGCTCGGGTCACTGGGACAACTACGTCGACGACATGTACTTCATGGAGGTCGACGACCAGCGCTACGCATTGCGGCCGATGAACTGTCCCGGTGCCTGCCTCGTCTACGGCGCCGAGCGTCACTCGTACCGCGACCTGCCGCTGCGACTGGCGGAGTTCGGACGGGTGACCCGAAACGAGCGCGAAGGTGTGCTCCACGGCCTGCTCCGGGTCCGGGCCTTCACCCAGGACGACGCTCACGTCTACTGCACCGAGGACCAGATCGAGGACGAGGTCGCCGACATCTGCGAGGCGATCGATGAGCTCTACGCCCGCTTCGGCTTCGAGGACGTCGAGGTCGAGCTCTCGACCAGGCCTGCCAAGGCGATGGGCTCGGCTGAGCAGTGGGAACGGGCCGAAAGCATGCTGAAGAGCGCTCTCGACAGGCAGAACCGCAATTACCGGATCAACCCTGGCGACGGCGCTTTCTACGGTCCGAAGATCGACTTCCACGTCACCGACGCGCTCGGCCGCTCCTGGCAGCTCGGCACCTGCCAGCTCGACTTCCAGATGCCGGAGCGCTTCGAGCTCAGCTTCACTGACGCCGACGATGAACGCAGCCGGCCGGTGATGATCCACCGGGCCCTGCTCGGCTCGATGGAGCGCTTTGCCGGCATCCTGATCGAGCATTACGCCGGGCGCTTCCCGGCCTGGCTGGCTCCGGTCCAGGCGATGGTCCTGCCGGTCGCCGACCGCCACATCCCGTACGCCCTCGGGGTCGCCGAAAAGCTTGGTGCCGAAGGGGTGAGGGTCGAAGTCGACGAGCGCTCCGAATCGGTCGGAAGGAAGATCCGCGACGCCGAACTCGGCCGCTACCCGTACATGCTGGTGGTCGGCGACCGCGATGAAGAAGCGGGGGAGGTCTCGGTCCGCTCGCATGAGCAGGGCGAGCTCGGATCTATGGACACAGCCGAGTTCTGTATGCTGCTTGGCACTTGATTCTCCGCGCTACACAGACCCAGCCCAGAGTCGCCCGCCCGCGCCTCCTCAAAGTCAGTCCGTTCGCTTGAACCTTCCGTTGGCCAGTTTCTAGTGCCGGTTCCTCGCAGGTTCGACCGCCGTCCCCCCGAACGGGACAACACTCGTATCAACGAGCGTATCCGCGTACCCAAGGTGCGCCTGATCGGCGCCGACGGTGAGCAGGTCGGCATCGTCACCACCGACGACGCCCGGCAGATGGCTCGGGATGCCGACCTCGACCTGGTCGAGGTCGCCGCCGGCGCCAAGCCGCCGGTCGCCCGACTGCTCGACTACTCGAAGTACAAGTACGAGCAGGAGCAGAAGCTCAAGGCGGCCAAGAAGCACCAGACGCAGGTCAACATCCGCGAGATCAAGCTGCGGCCGAAGATCGCGGACAACGACTACAACACCAAGAAGGGCCATGTCGAGCGTTTTCTCAGGCAGGGCGACAAGGTCAAGGTGACGATCATGTTCCGCGGTCGCGAGCAGGCCCACCCCGAGCGCGGTCGCGATCTGCTCAAGAGACTTCACGAGGACCTCGACGGCCTCGCCGACATCGAGTCGAAGCCGCTTCAGGAAGGCCGCAACATGAGCATGCTGCTCGGCCCCTCCAAGGAGGTCGCCAAGGAGATCGCCAAGCAGGAAAGCATGAAAGCCTCCGCTTCGAAGGAGGGCGAACCGGCCGCTGATGCGGTTCCGGACCATCCCCAGGCGGTTGTGCCGGACCATCCCCAGGCGATCGCCACGACGCCCGAGGATCTGGCCGAAGCAGAGGAATCGGCCAAGCAGGACGTCTCCGCCGAGTAGTTCTCGCCGCGTTCTTTTCGTGCCGCGGGAAGCTCGGGGTCTCATTCGTCCGGGGGTTGCGTCATGGTGCTTTCTGTGAACCGGCTCGATCGCATGGCTGGTGGTGGCAGCCGATGACTGGCGGACCGGCGCCAGATCAGGGCTGGCTGCGGGTCTGGCTGCGGGTCGCACTTGCGACCGCGGTCGTCGTCGGTCTGGCGGTAGTTACCGGCGCCCGCGACGATTCGGATACCGATACCCGGTCCGCGCCGTTCGACGGGCGGCCCACGTCCGGTTCGGTGAAGCGGTGTGGCGAGAGCGAAGCGAAGCGGGTGGCCCGGGTCTGGTTCAGGGGAATGAGCAGTGGCGAACCGGATCGCGTCCGGGTGGTGACTTCGAGGGGCAAGCCAGTCCCCAGGTACGTGATCACGATCGATGACGGTGGGCGATTCCGCACGGTCGGGATCCCCAGCCGTGCGTCAGCGGTGAAGGTGGTCCCGGAACTGGTCGGGGCGACGGCCGCTCGGCGATCGCTGACGGTCACAAAGGTCGGTAACCCGCCCATGGCGGCCGATATCCGCAGCCCCCTGTCCGGCCGGCTGGCCGGCATCGAATTCAGCGCCCGCGTGGGGGAGGCGAAGTGGTCGGGCAAGGCGGGAGTCCGGTGCGGGAGCGAAACGGCCTATTTCGCCGCCTTCCGGGTCTCGAACGCCAACTAGAGCGCTGTCGCCGCCTTGAGCCCCTCGAGCACCGCTTCTTCCACCGTCCGTGGAGCCAGGCTGTCACCGACGAGTACCGTCTCGACGCCGCTGTCGGCGAGCTCTCGGGCGAGGGTATCGTTGGAAGTCTGCCCTTGAGCCAGGACGAGAGACGCGACCCCTTCCACGATGATCGGCTCCCCGCTTGTCGCGTGCTCGAAATAGACCGAATCATCGTCGGCACCGTAGAGGCGGGCCATCGGGATGATCTCGATGTGGCGGCGGTGAAGGTCGGCGATGAGGTCGTTGCGGACGTATTGCTGGATCTTCTGTCCGGGCATGTAGCCGCTCACCGCGAGCGTGACGGGGCTGCGGGTCATCGAACTGTGGAGCGCGACCCCCGGACCCACCCAGTCGCACGTCCAGTCGGCGACGACGACATGACCGTCCGGAAGTTTCGCGCCGCGCAGCAGCTCCCAGGCATCGAGAATTGTGGGGTTGCCGATTATCTCGAGCCCGGGACGCCGGGGAAGGCCGCCGGTGGCGACGATCACGACGTCTGGCCGCTCCCGCTCGACCAGCTCCCGGTCAACCCGCGAATCGAGCACGATCCGCGCGCCCGCGTCTTCCACCTCATACTGGAGGTTGGTGGCTACACCTCCGAACTCGGCGCGACCGGGAAGGCGCTCGGCAAGCAGTACCTGACCACCGACCTGCGTGTCCGCCTCATGAACGGTGACGTCATGACCCCGGGCCGCTGCGACGGCGGCAGCCTTCATGCCGGCCGGTCCGGCACCGGCAACGAGCACGCGCCGCCGCTGTGTCGCGGGTTTGCGGAAACCGAACTGCAGCTCGCGTCCTCTCTCCGGATACTGGATGCAGGACGTCGAATAGCCCGCGTGGAAGTGTCCGATACAGGCCTGGTTGCAGGCAACGCAGGCGCGAATGGCATCCAGCCGGCCTTCCATCGCTTTGCGCGGCAGCTCGGGGTCGGAAATCAGGGCCCTGGCCATTGCGCAGGCATCGGCTTGACCGGCGGCGAGTACACGCTCGGCCTGCTGGGGCTCGTTGATGCGGCCGGCGACGATCACGGGAATGTCGACGATCGACTTGACGCGTTCGGCCGACGGGGCGACGTAGGCATTCTCGACCTTCATCGGAGGCACGATGTGGTTCGAGGCGGCGAGCGTTGCAGATGAGCCGGCTGTGACATTGACGTAATCGAGCAACCCGGCGTCTGTGAGCGCCTGGATCGCGGCGATCGCCTCGTCGGGACGCAGGCCGTCGTGAGAGCGCTCGTCGAGGCTGATGCGCATACCGACAACGGCCTCCTTCACGCTGTCGCGCACGGCTTCGACGACCTCCCGCAGGAACCGGATCGGCTCTCGACCGTAAGCATCGTCACGATCGTTGACGCGCGGGTTGAGGAACTGCGCAGGCAGGTAGCCGTGGCTGGCAACCACCTCGACTCCATCGAGTCCCGCACGCACGAGCCGTCCGGCAGCGCCTGCGTACGCCGCGACGACCGCTTCGATTTCCCCGAGGTCGAGTGGGCGGGGTATCACGAAAAAGCGCTCGGTCGGCGCCGCACTGGCCGAGTATGCAACCGGAGCGCTGCCATCCTGTGAGTCCATGACCTCGCGTCCGGGGTGGAAGATCTGGCCGAGTACAACGGTGTCGTTCGCATGGCAGGCATTGGCCAGGCGCCGATAGCCGGGGACGCATCCGTCGTCGTTGGCCATGAGAATGTGTGAGGTGTACCGGGCGGTCTCATCGACGCCCGCGACCTCGACGATTATCATCCCGACACCGCCCACCGCAGATGCCTCGTGGTATGCGACAAGGGCATCGCTGACCCGGCCGTCTTCGGCCAGAGTCGTGTCGTGGGCGGCCACCACGATCCGGTTGCGCAGCGTGGTTCCCCCGATCCGAAGCGGCGAGAACAGGTTGGGGAACTGGTCGACGCCGGACGATCGGTCCGACGCCCCTGTAGGCGGGGCCGGTTGATCGGTCATTTGCGCAACCCTACCCGCGTCGTG
>JAUQWL010000171.1 GCA_030835185.1 Solirubrobacterales bacterium
CGAACTCGACAAGATCAAGATCGAGGCCAAGGTCAACGGCCACAGGCGTGGCGACAAGATCAAGGTCTTCAAGTACAAGGCCAAGAAGGGCTACAGCCGCAGGGCCGGACACCGGGCCGAGCTGACCGAGCTCGAGGTGACGTCGCTGGGAGGCGCAGCCAGGAAGAAGGCGGCCCCGAAGAAGTCGGCGGCCAAGGCCGACGACAAGCCGAAGGCCGAGGCCAAGGTGGAAACCGAAGCCAAGACCGAAGCGGCCGCGAAGAAGCCCGCGGCCAGGAAGCCGGCAGCCAAGAAGCCGGCGGCGGAGAAGCCCGCAGCCGAGAAGAAGGCTCCCGCAAAGAAGCCTGCCGCGAAGAAGCCGGCGCCAAAGAAGCCTGCCGCGAAGAAGCCGGCTGCCAAGCCCAGGACCCCGGCCAAGCCGAAGGCGAAGGCCGCCGACAAGACTGAAAAGAAGGCACCTGCCAGCAAGCCTGCTGCCAAGAAGGAGGACACTGATGGCGCATAAGAAAGGTCTCGGTTCTTCAAGGAACGGTCGTGACTCGAACCCCAAGATGCTCGGGGTCAAGATTTTTGCCGGACAGACCGTGAACGGCGGCGAGATCCTCGTCCGCCAGCGCGGCACCCGGTTCTGGCCCGGAGACGGGACCGGCCTCGGCAAGGATCACACGATCTTCGCCACCCGCCCGGGAACGGTCGAGTTCAGGCCCGGCCGTCGCGGCCGCGTCATCTCGGTCCTCGACGCCGAGTAACCCGCGACCGGCCGGGATCGGCCTGAACATCTTTTCGAAGGCCCGCTCCAGAGCGGGTCTTCGTCGTTAGAGTGGGGCAGAGTGGGCCGCGGCGGAAAGCCGGTGACTGACAGATTCGTGGGGAGAGGATCTCCGATGAGTAAACGAGGGCGAGTCGTTCGACCGGCGGCAGTCGGCGTCACCCTCTCGTGTCTGTTTCCGGGCCTGATGGCCGCCGCCTTCAATCCGCAGTCGGCTGGCGGAGCAGAGGTCACCGAGGCCGAAGGGCCGATCCGGGTTGTGATCGCAGGTGGCCAGGCCGGGAGCGGCCGGATCAATACGACCCGACCGGTTTTTCGGTTCAGGGTCTCCGGTGCGGCAGCGGAGATCGTGTGCCGGGTCGATGACGGTCCGGAGTTGCCCTGCGCCTCTCCCTTTCGGCTGCCGAGGCTGGGCCAGGGCCGGCACTGGTTCTCGGTGACTGCCCGTCCGATCGACCCCGATGGACTCCCGGTCCGGGTCAGCCACCGGTTCAAAGTGGACACATGGCCGCCCGGGACCCGGATGTTGCGGGGCACAAGGGGGACCGTGAGGACGATCCGGCGTCGGGCAAAGGCGGTCTTCCGGGTGCGGGGCCTGCGTGGCTCGAAAGGACTCCAGTGCCGGCTGGGCGGTCGGCGCTGGCACCGTTGCAGGCGCTGGGTGACCCGCTGGGTGGGTCCCGGCAGGCACGTGATCAGGTTCCGTGCGGTAGACGCCGCCGGCAACGCGGACCCGACCCCGATCGTGCGCAGGTGGCGGGTCAAGCGGTGGAAGCCGGGCATCAGGGGAGCCCGTCGCTACGCGGCGGGCCGGGCCGGGACGGTCTCTCTCGCTGTCGATCTCGGCTGGCGCGTAGCCGGAGTGAGGAAGGGCCGCCGGGCCCGGACCGCCAGCACCATCAAAGCGATGCTCATGGTTGCCTATCTGCGGCGCAGTGGTGTCAGGAATCGTCCTCTCGACTCCGGCGAACGAAGTCTCCTCGGCACCATGATCCGCCACTCGGACAACACAGCCGCGTCGACTGTGCGCGACATCGTCGGTGAATCCGCCATCCGGAGACTTGCCACGCGGGCCGGTATGAAGCGCTTCGAGTACAGCCCGATCTGGGGCATCATGAGGGTCAACGCCCGTGACCATGCCGTTTTCATGCGCCGGATCGACAGGCTCGTACCTGAGCGTCACCGCGGCTTCGCGCTCGGCCAGCTCGGAAACATCACCGGCTCGCAGAGTTGGGGAATCGGACAGGTTCGACATCCCGGATGGCACCTCTACTTCAAGGGCGGCTGGGGAATCGCCGACGGCAGCCACGGCGGTGTGGTCGATCACCAGATAGCTCTTCTTCGACGCGGTCGCTGGCGGATCGGGCTCGCGATTCTCACCGAGGGAAATCCGTCGGTCGAATACGGTAACCAGACCCTCCGTGGGGTGGCCGTCCGCGTGCTGCGTGGCCTGCCCCGCTGAGCTCCCGTCCCCATACTCTTAGCCGATGCTCTACGACAAGGCCAGAATCTACGTCGAAGGCGGTGCCGGTGGCAACGGCAGCGTCTCGTTCCGGCGCGAGGCCCACGTGCCACGCGGCGGACCCGACGGAGGCGACGGAGGCCACGGGGGTTCGGTCATCCTCATCTGCGACTCTTCGCGCCGGGATCTCGGTGCCCTGCGTTCCAAGCACTTCCGGGCCGAACGCGGGCACCACGGCGAGGGGGCGCGCAAGCAGGGTGCCCGCGGCGAGGACCTGATCATCCGGGTCCCGCCGGGAACCCAGACGACCTCGGTCGGCGGAGCGGTGATCGACCTGACCGAAGACGGCCAAAGGTCTGTGCTTGCTCGCGGAGGTCGCGGCGGTCACGGCAACAAGCGGTTTTCGACCTCGGTCCGGCAATCGCCGCGCTTCGCCGAGAACGGCACCTCCGGCGAGTCAGGCTGGGTCGAGCTCCGCCTCAAACTGCTCGCCGACGCCGGGCTGGTCGGCCTGCCGAACGCGGGCAAGTCCTCATTGCTCGGCCGGCTGACCCGGGCCGACCCCAAGGTCGCCGATTATCCGTTCACGACGCTGGAGCCGGTCCTGGGCACGATCGAGAGCGACGACCGCCAGGTTGTCCTCGCCGACATTCCCGGCCTGATCGAAGGCGCTGCGGAAGGTGCCGGCCTGGGCCACGAGTTCCTCGCTCACATCGAACGCTGCGCAATGCTCGTCCACGTGGTTGAGCTCGCTCCCTCGTCGGGCGATCCGATGGAGAACTACCGAGCGGTCCGGGCGGAGCTCACCGCCCGTGGAGCCGGCCTGGACGAGCTGCCGGAACTGGTCGCGCTTTCCAAGTCTGATCTGTGGACCGAAGCCGATACGGCCGATCAAGTCGCAGAGTGGAGAGAGACCCTCGGCGACAGCGTGCTCGACGTACTCGCGGTGTCCTCGGCAACGGGCGCCGGACTCGAGGCGCTGACCGAAGCGATCGTGCGCGCGGTTCCGGAAACGGTCGAAGCGCCAGAGCCGTCCGCCGGACCGCTCGATGTGGACTTCGAGGCTGAGCACTTGACCTACCGTCCCAAAGGGGAGGGCGGTTACTCGGTCGAGCGGGAGGAAGAGTCTGTTTTCCGGATTCACGGCAAGGGAGTCGAGGTCCTCTTCGACCGGTTCGACCTGAGCAACGAGGAGGCCCTCGGTTACCTCGAGACCCGGCTCACCGAGATGGGCGTCATGGCAGAGCTCCGCCGGGCCGGATTCGAGTCCGGGAACGAGATCCGCGTCGGCGAGTACGAGTTCGAGCTCTACTGACGTCCGGGACTCATCTAGGCTGGTGGGCCGATGACACTCGTGGTGAAACTCGGATCCTCGATCGTGGCTGCCGACGACGGCAGCCTCCGGGTCGGCGTGCTCGATTCCGTCTGCGCTCAGGCCTCGGCGCTGCGACGCGCCGGCGAGCCGCTGGTCATGGTCACTTCAGGCTCGATTGCGCGTGGCATCCGCTTGCTCGGCCTCGAGGCCAGACCGCGGGCGATAGACGAACTCCAGGCCGCATCGGCGGTCGGGCAGGGAGCGCTCTATCGCGAATACGAAACCCGGCTCGAGCAGGGCGAGGCCGCCGCAGCCCAGGTCCTGCTGACCGCGGCCGACGTATCGAGCCGCACCAGCTACCTGTACGCCCGTCAGACGCTCAGGCGCCTGCTCGAGTGGGGCGTGGTACCCGTTATCAACGAAAACGACACCACTGCCACCGACGAGATCACGTTCGGTGACAACGACTTCCTCGCCGCGCAGGTGGCGATCATGCTCGAGGCGAGGCTGCTCGTTCTTCTGACCAACACCGACGGCGTCTACACCGCCGATCCCGGCGCGAATCCGGACGCGCGGATGATCGACATGGTTGACGATTTCGCCGACATCGCGGATCTGGAGATCGGTGACCGGACCTCGGTCTTCGGCAGTGGTGGCATGAGGAGCAAGGTGGCTGCCGCGGAGATGGCTTCCACCTCGGGCACCGAGGTGCGGATCTGCAACGGGACCGTGGAAGGCACACTGCTTGCCGCCGCCGCCGGAGAGCCCGCCGGGACTGCCTTCATCGCCCACGGATCCGCCCCGTCCGGCTTCAAGCTCTGGCTCAGGCACGCCAAGCCCGCCAGTGGGCGGATCCTGGTTGACGGTGGAGCGGCCAGGGTGCTCAGCCAGAGCGGCTCGAGCCTGCTGCCGGTAGGGGTGACCGCGGTCGAAGGCCGGTTCGAAGCCGGCGACGCGGTCGAGGTGGTCGGTCCCCACGGTATCGTCGGCAAAGGGATTGCGAGCTATTCGGCGGAAGAAGTCGAACGGATCAAAGGCATGCGTAGCGGCGAGGTTCTCGAGTTGATGCCGCAGGCCTCCGAGGAGATTGTCCACCGCGACTACTTCGTCCTCAGTTGACTCATCGTTACGATTGACCGATGGAAACCACCGTCTCCGACATCACGGTCTCCGACATCGCCGCGGATTGCGCCGCCGCCAAGGCTGCGTCCCGGACGCTCGCCTTCGCTCCGACCGGAGTCAAGAACCGGGCCCTCGAGTTGATCGCAGACGGGCTGCTCGCCCGGACGGACGCGATCCTCGACGCCAACTCCGCGGATCTCGCCGATCAGCGCGCGCAGGGTCTCAGCGATGCATTGACCGACCGTCTCAGCCTCGACCGTGACCGCGTCGAGGCGATGGCAGACGGCGTGAGGGCGGTCGCAGCGATCGATGACCCGGTCGGCGAGGTGCTGGAAACCCGCATGCTCGAAAGCGGTATCGAGCTGAGCAAGGTCCGGGTGCCGCTCGGCGTTGTC
>JAUQWL010000172.1 GCA_030835185.1 Solirubrobacterales bacterium
TCGGCGGCCAGACAACGCGCGTCTGACGCCAACCGCGACAGAGCTCGCGAGAAGAGGGATCGGGCCTACGCGGAAGGTCTGGCGATGTACCCCGATCTCATCAAGGAGCCGACTTTCCGTGACTTCATCTGCATGTACATCGGTGAGGGCACCAAGAGGGGCAGGCACACGGTGTCGCTCTGCAACTCGGATCCGACGGTGGTCAAGCTGGCGCAGACCTGGATCACGAGGTTCAGCCGAAATCCCGTCAGCTACTCCATCCAGTACCACGCCGATCAATCACTGCAGGAGCTGCGGGCGTTCTGGTCAGACAGGCTGAGCGTGCCGCCCGGCGAGATCAGGTTTCAGCGGAAGTCGAACAGCAACCAGCTGACGGGGCGTATCTGGAGATCAAAGTACGGGGTTCTGGACGTACGCTGCTGTGACACCTACTTCAAGGCCAAATTGAGTGCGTGGATCGATCTCGTCAAGGCCGATTGGGGGTAGACTGCATCGTTGCGGGGCGTGGCGGAGCCTGGTACCGCGCCTGCCCTGGGAGCAGGAGATCACTGGTTCGAATCCAGTCGCCCCGATTTCGCCACTGGAGCCGACCAGGAGGCATTCATTCCGTCACCCCGACGTACCGGACACCCCGATCGCAGGTTCAAGAATTCTCCCCGCTCCGACGGGCCGCCGCCAGACCGGACTCGACTTGTTGATTTCCGCGGGAGGTCGGACCTGCCTTGAGTCTCGGAAGGGCCGTCAGGTGGGCTCGAGCCCAGAGCGACAGAGACGAAGCCCCCGGAGTCCGAGTAGATGCTCGACCGGCGCGGCAAGGGGGCTGAACGATGAGGAGTACCGCTTTCACCTGATGGAAGGAACCGCGTTCTCGCGGCAAGGGGCGGGACCCCGTCGCAGGCCGGCGATCGGATCTACAGCAGGTGGCGCCTGAGGAACTCGACCTGGTCACCGGCGACCCGGTCGAACCACGGTTCGAGGTAGACGTCGAAGTGGCCGCATTCGTAGCGGCGCAGCTCACCTCGTGGGGCTCGTGCGGCGACTTTGGCGGCCGGGCAGGGCGGGGTGTCGAGATCGTTGGTGGCGATCTGGACGAGGAGGGGGCAGGAGATCTGCCGGGCCCGGCGCCCGGGTCGCCAGAGCAGGGTCTCGACGGCAATCGAGGCGTTGACGCTGTTTCGATGACGCGACCCCGGCGGGGAGATCGCCTCGAAGCCGGGCAGTGCGTCGGGGCTGGTCATCGCCGCCAGCGTGCCGGGAGGTCCGGCTGCGGGGATCATCACGCGGCTGCCGCCGCTCCTGCGGGCTCGTATGTCGGCCAGCGCCCTTGCGGTCAGGCGCATAGCGTTGACGGGCGGCACGGCGCCGAGCATCGAGGGGCCGTCCGAGAAAGGGACCTGGGCGATCGCGCAGGTGAGTGAATGGTCGGAGGCTGCGGTCTGGAGGGTCAGGCCGCCTCCGAACGAGCTGCCCCAGAGGGCGACCCGGGCCGGATCGATGCCCACCAGGCCGCGGGCGAATCCGATCGCCGCTGAAACATCCTCCAGCTGCCGCTTGATGCTCAGGACCTGCCGCTCGGAGCCGCCACTGTCGCCGAATCCGCGGTAGTCGAACATGAGGGTGGCGATTCCGGCTGCGGCGAACTTCTCCGCAAACGGGGTCAGCGACTCCTCGCGGGTGGCGGTGAAGCCGTGTGCCATGACCACGATCGGGACCGGCCCGGAGGCATCCTCAGGCCTGAAGAGCCAGGCGGCGCAGGTGTCACCGCCACTGGTGAATTCGAGATCTTCCCGTTCATCAGACACGGCGACAGCGTACAGCGGTGGAAACTGGAGTCCGCTTTGCCATCGCGATCACGCTCTGCCATTGAGAGGCTCGAAAGAGACCTCGGGCCAGGAAGAACAGCCGGAACCCGCTATCCGGAGATCAGTGCTTTCGGCGCGGCGATCAGAGCGGCAGGCAGGTCGCGGCGGGACCGGTCGATCGCTTCCTGGAGGGCGGTCGTCGCTTCCGGCCCATGGACCGACTCGCCGTGACCGAACAGCAGATGCCGGGGAAGGTAGGTGCCGAGCGAATTCTTCGGCGGGGTCAACCGCCTTCCTATATGGACGCCGGCGCCGGATTCGACCGGATAGTGCATGCCGCGGTTATTGCCCAGGCTTTCGGCCACGACCAGTACGCGCTTTTCTTTCCACCAGAGCGCCTTCTCTTTCCAGAACGGGTTGCTGACGACGTCGATCGTCTCGAAGGGGGTCGACTTGACTTCATCGGGCAGGACCACCAGCGGTACCCCGAGGCGGTCGGCAATCGTCTGACAGTCACGGTTGTGGCGGTCAAGCAACTGGAGGACCGCAACCGGCTCCCCGAGCTCGGCGACCTTCGCCATGGCATCGCGGTCATCCACCGGATCGATGATCCAGACCCGGCCGTCTTTCGCCAGGGCGTGGGATGCGCGGGCCATCGGCTCGTCCATCACCCAGGTGACACCGAAGTCGGTCTCGTCGATGGTCCTGACGATGCTCATGCTGTTGAGTCTAGAGCGGCAGGCGGCCCGGCACTGGACTTCGCCGGAGGAGGAAAACGGGCGGACCAAAGCCGGCAGCCGGGTAGCATCGGTGCATGCTCTTCGCAAGAAAGAACTCCTCGATGCCGGATCGTGACGACGCCCTCCCGGGGCGGGAGACATACCCCTTCCATGTGCCCGAGCGTCACACGGTGCTCGGCAACCGGATCCAGCCTCCTTACCCGGACGGCATCGAAACCGCCTACTTCGCACTCGGCTGCTTCTGGGGAGCGGAGCGGCTGTTCTGGAGGCTGGACGGCGTCTACTCGACTGCGGTCGGTTACCAGAACGGATTCACGCCGTATCCGACCTACGAAGAGGTCTGCTCCGGCCGGACCGGACACGCCGAGGCCGTGCTCGTCGCATTCGACCCTGAAGTCGTCAGCTACGAACGCCTGCTCCAGGTTTTCTTCACCGAGCACGATCCCACCCAGGGCATGCGTCAGGGAAACGACGTCGGTACCCAGTACCGCTCCGGCATCTACTACGCCGACGAAAGGCAGAAGCAGACGGCTGAAAGGGTGCTCTCGGGCTATCAGGATGCCTTGAAGGGACGGGGGCTCGGTCAGATCACGACGACCGTCGAGCCCGCCGGACAGTTCTACTTCGCCGAGGACCATCACCAGCAGTACCTCGACAAGGTTCCGAACGGCTATTGCGGCCTCGCCGGCACCGGCGTGGCCTGCCAGGCAGGGGCCGGCGTCGACGGATCCGCGGTCGGCTGAAAACCGCCGGAACCCCGGCACGGGCCGTGATCCGGCGCCTCTCAATTAGGATGGCGCCGGTGTCTGCCCTACCGAAGGGCCGGGGTTGACCCCGAGCCTAGCCTCCTACGTTGTCGGGACCGCCGCGATCGCCGCGGTGGTTGCTGCCGTCTGGCTGGGTTCGTACTGG
>JAUQWL010000173.1 GCA_030835185.1 Solirubrobacterales bacterium
GTGAGCCCCCCGCCGAAGCCCGCCGCTGACCCGGTCAGCCACGAATCCGGTGAGCCCCCCGCCGGAGCCCGCCGCTGACCCGGTCAGCCACGAATCCGGTGAGCCCCCCGCCGGAGCCCGCCGCTGACCCGGTCAGGCACGAATCCGGTGAGCCCCCCGCCGAAGCCCTCCGCCGAAGCCCGCCGCTGACCCGGTCAGCTCAGGTGTACATGCCGCCGAACTGACCGCCGGTTACGTTCAGCACCTGGCCGTGCACATAGTCGGCCAGACCTGACGCCAGGAACAGAACCGGACCGGACGCCTCCTCGGGGGTGGCCGGGCGCCCGAGCGGGATGATCATCGAGGCCATCGCCCGCATCTGCTCCGGGATACCGAGCTGGATCTCCTCGCCGCCCGGCCCGGTGACCGTCTCGGCGCCGTCGTCCTTGGCCGCTGTCAGCCGGGTCTCGACGAAGCCGAACGCAACTGCGTTGACGTTGATCTTGAACTGGCCCCACTCTTTGGCCAGGGTCTTTGTCATGCCGACCACCGCTGCCTTGCCGGCACTGTAGTTGACCTGGCCGGCGTTACCCATCGTGCCCGAGATCGAGGAGACGTTGATCAACTTGCGGAAGACTTCGCGACCCTCCGCGGCCTCGGCTTTCGCCGCCTCGCGCCAGTGGGGGGCGAGGGCGCGGGCGACCCGGAACGGCACGATCGTATGGATGTCGAGCATCGCCTGGAACTGCTCGTCGCTCATCTTGTGGGCAACGCCATCCCAGGTGTAGCCGGCGTTGTTGACCACAACGTCGACCGAGCCGAAGGCTTCGTTGGCGGTGTTGACCAACTCCTCGGCTGCTCCCGGCTTGGTCATGTCGCCCGCGTAGACCGCTGTCTCACCGTCTATGCCCGCGGCCGCCTGCTCGGCTGCGTCACCGTCGAGGTCGTTGATCAGTACCCTGGCGCCGTTGGCTGCGAAAAGTTCAGCGGTGGCCAGGCCGATTCCGCGGGCCGAGCCGGTGACGATCGCGCTTTTTCCATCGAGAAGTCCCATTGAAAGCTCCTTGTGTGAGAGGTACGTGCCGGGTCCGCTGCCAGTATTCGTTGGGCGGACTATATGCAGTTCGATCGGCAGCGTCAGATCGCTGGGGTATGGTCAGGCCGTGTGAAGATCCTGATCGGTTTCAAGGAGTTCATCGCCCGCGGGAACGTGGTCGATCTCGCCGTGGCGGTCGTTATCGGCGCTGCCTTCACCGCACTGGTCACTTCCCTGGTCGAAGACCTGTTCACGCCGCTCATCGCCGTGGTTTTCGGTGAAACGGACTTCTCGGCGCTCGCGTTCGAGATCAGGGATTCAGAGTTCAGGTACGGCAGCTTCCTGAATGCGCTGATCGCCTTCCTTTCGGTCGCGGTCGCGGTCTACTTCTTCATCGTCGCGCCGATGAACGCCTTCAAGGAGCACCGCGAGGCCGACGAAGAGGCGACCACCCGTGACTGCCCCGAATGCCTCTCGGAGATTCCCCTGGCCGCCGCTCGCTGCGCCCACTGTACGGCTGAAGTCAAGCCCGTCGCCTGACCAGTCCCGCGGCGGTCAACAGAAACCGGATCAATCACCCACGTCCCATGAGGTGGCAAGGATCGACGGTCCTGGCGACTGTGGATCCTTGCCCGTCCGCGGCGCCTCAGAGGGCCGGAAGCGATCGACGGTCCTGAGCGCCGTCGATCGCTGCCACCTCGCTTGAGGCATCTTCGAACGGATGCGCGCCGGGGGATTGATGGCCCTCCGATGCCCGCAGCCCTATTCATACGGATTCCGGCTGAATGAAGTTGCGCTCCGTTTGCCTCGTTCACACATCGGTAACCGCAAACCGAGAACGCTATCTCGCGATGACCCGTGCTCCGCACACGCGACCGCAGACAGGGGAACCACGGTTGATCGACAGCACCGACGCCCTTATCGGCCAACTGGCGACCGGCCAGTACTCGGTGGCGTCCCGGGAGCAACTGATCGAAGCCGGGGTCGCACCGTCGCTGATCGACTCCCGCGTCAAGCGAGGACGTCTGATCCCTGCCTACCCAGGCGTGTATTCGCTCGGGAGGGGTATTGAGCTCAAACACTCACGCTGGATGGCCGCGGTTCTGGCGTGTGGTGAGGGATCGGTGCTCTGCCGCCACAGCGCCGCTGATCTATGGGGTTTCGGAACGAGCAAGGGGCAGGTGCATGTGCTCCGCGGCTTCAACCGCGTGAAGCTCTCGGAAGTGCCACAACCGTCGGCCAGGTCCGGGGCCGATCGTCTGGCAGTTCATCGGACGAGACACCTTCCGGCCTCGGATTGCACCTTCGTCGACGACATCCCCGTCACGACGGTCGAAAGGACCCTGCTCGATCTCGCCCGGGTGAGCGGGCCGGGCCAGCTCGAGCGATGGTTTGACGAAGCCGCGCGATTGGGGTTGATTGATCTCCGACGCCTGCGCGCCGTTTCGTCGGCCAAGCCCGGGTGGGCCGGAGTAGGCAAGCTTCGGGAGCTGATCGAAAGCTGGGATCCAACGATCGCAAGCTCAAGGTCAAGGCTCGAGTTGAAATTCGTCCAGCTGTGCGAGCGTGCTTCGATTCCCAAGCCGGAGGTGAACTCACGTCTGGCCGGCTACGAGGTCGACATGGTCTGGAGGTCTCGGCGGGTGGCGGTCGAGGTTGACAGCTACCGTTTCCACGGGGACAGGCAGGCCTTCGAGAAAGACCGTGCTCGCGACGCAGACCTCGCGCTTGCCGGCTTCAGGGTGTTGCGCTTTACTGACCGCAAGATCCTCTTCGAACCGGAGTTCGTGGCGTCACGGTTGCGCGGAGCTCTCCGTCTGGACGAATCCCGCGTCTAGCCTCAATACCCATAACTTAAGCTGCTGCTGGTGCCCGAATCTCGATCGTCTCCCTCGGCTCGCGTGTGGGCTGCGGCCATCGGTTGTGGGCGGATCGCTTGAGAGCGAACCCGGACATCTTGCGTTTGACCACGCGCGGGTTCG
>JAUQWL010000174.1 GCA_030835185.1 Solirubrobacterales bacterium
AACCGCGCGACCGTGCTGTGGACCGATACCACCAACCGCAGCCGGCCCTCGGACCCGGTCTCGACGACGATCGTCGAGCCGAAGATCTCCCAGAGCAAGACCAACTCCGTACAGCCGAACGCCGCGCTGCCCGGCACCCCGGTCACCTACAAGCTGACCACAAGCAACTCGGGCTCGTCGAACGTCTCGATCGCCCACGACACCGTGATCCGTGACGTCGTGCCTGCCGGCATGACCCTGGTCGACGCCGGCAACAACCCGCTGGCCGACGGTGCTGGCGTCCCCGGTACCGGAGGCGCAACCTGGAACGCGACCACGCGCACGATCACCGGTCCCCCGGTGAACATCAACCCGGGTGCCAGCGTCGTCTGGTCCTACAAGGCGACCATCGACAAGCCGGCGATCGCCGGTACCAAGCTGGTCAACAAGGCCGACGCGAAGACGACTTCGATCGAGGGTACCGACGCGAACGAGCGCACAGCTTCGAGTTCGACCAACACCGGCTACGTCGCTTCGGCCAACAGTACGGTGACGATCAAGGGCGCAACAGTCGCCAAGTCGGTCGATCCGGCCTGGGCGACGATCGGTACGCCGCTTACCTACACGGTCGACCTGACCATCCCGAAGGATCTGTACATGTACAACCTGACCGCGGTCGACACGCTGCCGGACTCGCTCGACTTCGACGGCTACGTTTCATCGTCCTGCGTCTCCGGCTGCCCCGCCGACCCGGCGCCGACGGTCCAGAACTACGACGCAGTCGTGACGCCTTCCTCGACCACGATCGCCTGGGACCTCGGCAACATCTCGCCTGGCACAGGTGACAGGGTGATCCGCTTCACATTCAAGGCCCACGTGCGCGATACCTACCGCTCCAGCGGCGTGAAGGTCAAGGCCGGCGACAACATCGTCAACGTGGTCCGCGCCCAGTCCAACCTGAGCGACAAGTTCACCTTCAACCCGGCCAGCCTGCCGGGAGTGAACACCTTCGCCTGGGTCTCGCCGAACGCGACCGTGACCACCCCGGTCAAAGAGCCGAAAATCACGCTCGACAAGAGGGTCAAGGTCAACTCCGGGTCGTTCGTCAACGGTCCGGTCCAGAGCCAGCCCGGCGACACCCTGACCTACAGCGTCGTGGTGACCAACTCGGGCACCAGCGCGGCATACGACATGGTCGTCTCGGATCAGCCGGATGCGACGATCACCAACGTCGTGCTGGCCCAGGGAGCCGGTTTCAACACCGACCCGTGGACTGCCGGAGACCCCGACATGAAGTGGACCATCCCGGGGCCGATCGCGCCGGGTGGCAGCGTCACGCTGACCTATACCGCCGAGCCGCTGCCCGCGGCCCAGCTGCATAACGGTGACAAGGCGATCAATACGGCCGGCTCGGACTACTGGGGCCTGCCGTCAGGCGAGCGGACCAACGCGTGGACCTACCGCAACTACGACAGCAACGACGACACGGTGCGCGTCGACTTCGAGTTCCCCGAGATCTCGGTCGACAAGACCACCACCGCCGCCGGTTTCCCGGACATCGCCGATGCCCCGGTGCTCCAGCCCTTCGGCTGGAGGATCGTCGTCAGGAACAACGCGACCACCGCGAAGGCGATCGACACCATCGTCGAGGACACCCTGCCGCCGGCATGGACCTATGACGCCGGTTCAACCACGATCATCGGTGCCGTTACCGCCGAGCCGACGGTGACCACGAACCCGTCCGGCGACGTGCTGGCCTGGGACTTCGCCGGCCAGACGATTCAGCCCGGCGGCAACGTCGAGATCAGGTTTACCGCGACGCCGCAGCCCGGTGCCAGGCTGAACCCGCCGATTCAGGTCAACGATGCCCGCGCCGACTCCAAGGACGCCAGCGGCAGCGACCGCAACCTCGACGGTCCCTACACCGACGAAGATGAGGCCAGGGCGACGCTCAAGTTCCCGAAGAACGACCTCGAGATCGACAAGAGCGCTCCGGCGGTCGTCCAGTCACAGGCCCAGTTCACCTACACGATGAAGGTGACCAACAACGGGCCCGATCCGGCCACCGGCGTCGTGATCAACGACCCCCTGCCGGCCGGACTGACCTTCGTCTCGTCGAGCGACTGCACTTCGGCGATGGTCTGCAGCATCGGATCGCTCGCGGTCGGTGCCAGCAGGACCGTCACCGCCGAGGTCAAGGCGACTTATGCGGTTGCCGGCACGGTTGTGGTCAATACGGCCGTGGTCACCGGCAATGAGTTCGAGACCAACCTCGACAACAACAAGGACACGGTCAAGACCAAGGTGCTCGGTGAGCCCGACGTCAAGATCACCAAGACAGCGATGCCGACGAATGCGCGCCCTGGTGACATCGTCACCTACAGGCTCAAGGCCGAGAACGTCGGCACCGCGATCGCCGAGAACGTGGTCGTGACCGACACCCTGCCGATCGGCGTCAGCTTCGTATCGGCGGACGCGCCGTGCGTCGAGAGCGCCGGCAACATCAGCTGCGAACTCGGCTCGATGGCTCCGGGCGACGTGATCGTCAAGGAGGTCAAGGTCAAGGTCGACCCGTGGGGCAACGCCGACGCCAGTGCCGACCACCTGATCGACGTCCAGAAGGTCGAGGCCCAGATCGACCTCGAGGCCGGCGAGCTGAAGACCGTCTCGGTCACCTGCCCGTCCGGCTACTTCGCCTCCGACGGCTCGGTCCGGATCGACCACGTCGATCAGGGTACGGGCGACTGGACTGCGCCCAGGGTGCTCGAGTCCCGCGCCGCGAGTCTCGAGACCTGGCAGGGCACCGTGAAGAACACGGCCACCGGTCGGGCTCAGGCCAAGATCTTCGCCGTCTGTATCTCGAAGAAGACCAACGACGCCGGCGGTCACAGCCACGATCTGATCGTCACCGACCAGATTTTCGTGAACCACGCCGCCGTCGCCGGAAAGGACGAGGCCATCCTGCAGTGTGGCCCCGGCCAGATCGCGATCCAGCCCGGATTCAGCTCGACCGCCCCCGGCGACCTCATCTACAGCGAGCCCGAAGGCAACGGCTGGAAGTTCGTGCTCGACCTGAAGCAGGACGCCGACGTCGTCTACTCGATCCGCTGCATGAGCAGGCAGCTGTCGGTGGTCAACGACCACACCCACGACCTGAAGCTCGAGCACATAGTCAATGAAGTGACCGTCCAGCCCCACACCGTCAATGAAGCCCAGCTCACCTGCGCCGACGGCTACAAGGGCATCGTCGCCGATCAGGACCTCGATCACGGTCTGGTCCCGCTCGGCAACGATCCGCGTCCGGTGACCAGGGCCTTCAAGCTCTACAACCCGACCAACAAGCCGCTCAGGGCGAGGATCAGCCTGCTATGCCTCGGCACGACCACCGGTGGCGAACACGCGCCGCCGAAGGAACTGGTCAATTCGGCCTGGATCTCGACTACCACTTACGAGACGGTGACCGGCAACAACATGTCGTCGGCGACCGTCATCGCCGAGGACACCGACAACTACACGCCGGTGCCGAATCCGGATCCGGTCAAGCCGACCCCGAACAGTCCGATTGCCACCACGATCGCTGCCGGCGGGGGAAAGGTGATCTACCGCGGTGGAAAGATCCGGGTCAAGATCAAGTGTTCTGGCGCCTGTTCCGGCAAGGCGAAGCTGGTCGCGGTCAAGACGATCAAGGCCGGCAAGAAGAAGGTCCGCAAGGGCAAGACGCTTGCGGGGCGCTCGTTCAAGTTCAACCAGGCCGGCGAGCACACGCTGAAGCTGAAGGTGACCGCCAACGGCCGCAAGGTCCTCAGGAAGACCCGGAAGGCCCTGCTGAAGCTTTCCTCGGGCCAGAAGAAGCTGGTCCGGGTCCGCTGAGTCCTCGCGTCGGGTCGGCGCGGCTCGGCCCCTGGAACTGAAAGAACCCCGGCCATCCGGGGTTCTTCGTTCCCCACCCCCGATATGCTCGCGGCGGTGATTCCGGGGAGGCTACCTGCCCTTGCGATGGCTCTGACGCTGGTAGCCATCTTCTCGGGCTGCGGAATGGCTGCCGGGCTGCGTGAGGATGCCGCCGATCTGCCCGAGGTTCAGAACAACTGGGGTCCGAGGGGCTACAAGTCGTTGGTCAACCGGTCACTCCGGTTGATGAACGAGTACTGGCGGAAGGATCTGGCCGATCGGGACGTCGGATACGCGCCTCCGGAGGCTCTGGTCTCCTACTGGAACCGTCGGCAGGATCCACGATGTGCCGGGGAGCGTGGGGGCTGGGAGAACGCGATGTACTGTCCGGCGAGCGACACCATCTCCTGGGACGGGAACTGGCTTTGGGGAGACCTCTACCGCAACGTCGGCGACGCAGCCGTGGCGTTCCTGCTCGCCCAC
>JAUQWL010000175.1 GCA_030835185.1 Solirubrobacterales bacterium
GGACCGCTCAGGCCGGCGCTGCTGGCTTCGATCCTCGAGGACGATCAGGGGCTTGAGGACAGACCGGCATTGATCGTCACCGCCGACGACCGGTCGGCCAGGGATCTCGCCAACTCGTTGCGGGCCTTTCTCGGTGGTCGCCAGGTCCGCTCTTACCCCTCCCGCGGCACCGGTTACGCCTCGCAGGTCAACCCGCCGCCGCACCTGATCGGCCTACGGATCGATGCGCTCGACTCCTTCGGACGCGACGAGGCGACCCCGCCGGTCGTGGTCGCCAGCGCGATCGCCCTGGCCGAGGCGGTGCCCGGTCCGGAACTCCGGCCGGCAGGCTTCCGGATCGCGACCGGTGAGGAACATGATCCGGCGGAGATCGCCTCCGACCTGGTCGCGGCCGGCTATGAGAGGGTCGATCAGGTCACCGAGCGCGGTCAGTTCGCGATCCGTGGCGGCATCCTCGACGTCTTCGCCGCAACCGAGGACCGGGCGGCCCGGGTCGAGTTCTTCGGCGATGAGATCGAGTCGATGCGCTGGTTTTCGACTTTCACCCAGCGGTCACTGGGGGATGCCGAGGAGATCGAGCTGGCTCCGGCCGCGGAGCTGGATGTCGAGCACCGGGAGCTGGCCGAGCTGGCCGTGGACGAAGCGCTGGAAGAAGGGGTATCGCCCGATCTGGCCGGAGTTCTGCCAGTTGACAGCTTCCGTGCGCCGCTCGACCTGATCCCCGAGGAGGCAGTGGTGATTCTCGCGGCGGTCGAGGAGATCGAACCGGCCCTCCGCGACCATTGGGAAGACGTCACCACGGCGATGCACGCCGAAGACGCCAGGCACCTCTACGAAGACGTCGCCGCTCCCCTCGATCAGCGTGCCTCTCTCGCCATCCACCGTCCGGTCGACGATGACCGGACCGATCCGTCGACCGTGGCCGACGGTGGGGAAGGAGCTTCACCGGCGTTCAGGGCATTCCGGGCCGAGACCCCGGCCCGCAACCCGAACGAAGCCGAGGCCGAGCTGAACAAGCTGGTCTCCTCCGGCTACCGCACGGTCGTTGCTTTCGATTCCCGCGGCGAAGCGGAGAGGACCCGCTACCGCTTCGAGCGGATCGAAGCGAAGATCCTCGACGCCGGCCTTCTGTCCGCGGATCCCGGAGTGACGCTGGTCGAGGCGAGGATCAGCGAAGGCTTCGTCTCGCCCGGTTCGAAGATCGCCGTCATCCCGTTCCGCAGCCTGCTCCACCGCCGTCGCCGGGCCGACGAACGCGCTCCGGAGGGAGTGCGCGGGCGTCTCGTCTTCTCCGAGCTGCGGGTGGGCGACCACGTCGTGCATGAGAACCACGGCGTAGCCCGTTTCGCCGGTTTCGAAACCCGCGAGGTCGGTGGAGTCACCCGGGACTACCTCTACCTCGAGTACAAGGGCGAGGATCGGGTCTACGTACCCACCGACCAACTGGCCAGGCTCTCCCGGTATTCCGGTGGTGCCGGTTCGCCGACGCTCTCGGCACTGGGCGGCAGGAAGTGGCTGAACATGAAGGCCCGGGCACGCCGGGCCGCGGCCGAAATCGCCGGCGAGCTGGTCAACCTCTACGCCGAGCGCCGAACGCGAAAGGGTCACAGTTTCGCGGCAGACTCGGAGTGGCAGATGAGCCTCGAGGCGGCATTCCCCTACCGTGAGACGACCGACCAGATCGAGGCGATCGAGGCGGTCAAGGCCGACATGGAGTCTGACCGGCCGATGGACCGCCTGGTCTGCGGCGACGTCGGCTACGGCAAGACGGAAGTCGCGATCCGGGCAGCGGTCAAGGCCGCCTCCGACGGCAAGCAGGTGATGATCCTCACCCCGACGACGATCCTCGCCCAGCAGCATCTCGGAACCTTCCGGGAGCGCCTCGCCGACCTGCCCTTCGGGGTGGAGGGGGTCAGCCGCCTGCGCCGTCCGGCCGAGGTCAAGCGGGTGATCAAGCAGTGGTCCGAGGGCGGTGTGGACATCCTGATCGGTACCCATCGGCTGCTCTCCCGGGACGTCCGGGCCAGGGACCTCGGCCTGGTCGTGGTCGACGAGGAACAGCGCTTCGGCGTCAAGCAGAAGGAACTGCTCCGCCAGCTCAAGCTGAAGGTGGACGTGCTTTCGATGTCGGCGACCCCGATCCCGAGGACGCTCCAGATGTCGATGGCCGGCCTGCGGGACATCTCGGTCATCGAAACCCCACCCGAGGGCCGCCGGCCGGTCCGGACCTACGTCGGCCCCTGGGACGAAGCCCTGGTCGAACGGGCGGTCAGACGGGAGGTCGAGCGCAAGGGCCAGGTGTTCTTCCTCCACAACCGGGTCGAGTCGCTCGATGACGCCGCCGAGCGACTCCGGGCGCTGGTTCCGGGCCTCAGGGTCGTGATCGCCCACGGCCAGATGGACGAGGGCGTGCTCGAAGAGGCGATGCTGACCTTCATGCGGGGCGAGGCCGACTGTCTGGTCGCGACCACGATCATCGAGTCGGGCATCGACATCCCGGCGGCGAACACCCTGATCGTCGAGCGAGCCGATCACCTCGGGCTGGCTCAGGCCTACCAGATCCGGGGCCGGGTCGGCCGGTCGCGCGAGCGGGCTTTCGCCTACCTGCTTTACCCCTCCGAGGAGGCTCTGACCGGAGAGGCGTCCACCCGGCTGGCAACGCTGGCCGACCACACCGAACTCGGCTCCGGCTTCAGGATCGCGATGCGCGACCTCGACATCCGTGGTGCCGGCAACCTGCTCGGTGACGAACAGTCGGGCCATGTGGCGGCAGTCGGCTTCGAACTCTACTGCCAGCTGATCGACGAGGCGGTGGCCGAGATGTCGGACCGCGAAACGGCTGACGAAGCGCCCGAGCCGGTCCGTCTCGACGTCGGTGTGAACGCATACCTGCCGGCCTCTTACGTCCCCTTCGAAGCCGCCAAGATCGATATCCACCGCAGGATTGCTGCCGCCCGCCGGGTCGGTGACCTGAGGCTGATCCGGGACGAGCTGATCGACCGCTTCGGCCGTCTGCCGGAGGAAGTCGAGAACCTGCTTTCGCTGCAGCAGGCCAGGATCGGGCTCGGCTCGGCCGGAGCCTCCGCGGTCCAGTTCCGGGGAGGACGGCTCACCGTGGTCGGAATCGAGCTCGACTCCGAGGCAGCCGACCTGGTCCGGAGGAAAGTCGACGGCGTGCTCTACGACTGGAAGGTCAACGAGATTTCGCTGCGCGTGGACAACGATCCGCAGCTTCGGCTTGAGGCGATCACCCGGCTCGCCGACTCACTCGGCGAGGTCCGGATGGATATGCTCCCCAATTCGTTGTGAGGTCACCAATTTCAGTCACTTCAGGAGGGACAACTGCATGAGCGGTAAGAGCAGGTCTGGTCTGATCATCTTCGGGGCGATTCTCGTCCTGCTTTTTGCCGGTATCGCCGTTGCGCAGGGCATCGGCAACCCGAGCGTGCCTTCAGGTGACATCGCCCTCGTCGAAGAGGTTCCCGACGGGTTTGGTGACATCAC
Organism: Solirubrobacterales bacterium; assembly: GCA_030835185.1. Classification (GTDB taxonomy): domain Bacteria; phylum Actinomycetota; class Thermoleophilia; order Solirubrobacterales; family 70-9; genus 67-14. Next base: position 3,505 of record JAUQWL010000175.1, read on the forward strand.
CAAGGACGAGTACGACCGCACCTTCCTCCAGACCTGGAATCGGGGAGGCCTCAAGGAGGCACCCGAGCCCGGTGACAACCAGTACGAACAGATCAAGGAAGCCGCGATCAACGACCTGCTCGACCAGGCGTGGCTGACCGGTGAGGCCGCCGAGCTCGGCGTAACCGCAACCGAGCGCGAAATCGACAACGAGTTCGAGACGATCCGCCAGGACCAGTTTCCCGACGACGCTTCATACGAGAAGTTCCTCAAGGACAGCAACTTCACCAACGAGGAAGTTCTCGACCGGGTCCGGCTCCAGGTACTCAGCCGCAAGATCGAGGATCAGATCACCAGCGACGTGAGCGAGGTGCCCGAGGATCAGATCGAGCAGTTCTACGAGAACTCGCGGGAGAACTTCACCACACCGGAGACCCGCGATGTCCGCCTGATCGTCGCCGGCAATCAGGCTGATGCCGACAAGGTCGAGGCCGCGCTCGACGAGAGCAGCGAAGACAGCGACTACGCCAGGCTGGCGAAGCAGTACTCGACCAACGGCAGCAGCTCCCAGGGGGGCAAGACGGTCGCCACCGAAGGGTCCTTCCCCGACCCGGCCGGCTCAGAGGTGATGAGTGCCGAGGAAGGCGCCGTGCTCGGACCGATCGAGGCCGGCGGCGATTTTTACTTCTTCAAGGTCAACAAGATCAATCCGGAAGAAACCCAGACGCTCGACGACGTGCGCCAGCAGATCCGCCAGCAGTTGCTGCCGACGCTGCAGCAGCAGGCGATGAGCGACTTCGTCGCCGAATACAACTCCAAGTGGACCTCACGCACCTTCTGCGCTGACGACTACACGGTCGCCCGCTGCAGCAACTTCAAGGGCGACGGTCGCCTCGAAAGTGCCGATCCGGCCTGTTACGAAGAAGGCGCGGCCGATGCCGATCCGGCGCTCACCTGCCCGGCAGCAGTCGGTCTGAGGGCACCTCAGGACCCGGGCGGAAGCTCGCTCGACCCGTTCAATCAGTCCGGTGGGGCGAATCGTCCCCAGGGTCCCGTTCCCGCGGGCGACGCGGCTGACGCTGCCGCCGCAGCCGGCGCAGTCCCGGATGCAGGAGCCGGGGCGGTCCAGCAGGTTCCGGCCCAGTAGTCCGAGCCGGCGGCCCGGCCCGTTCGTGTCGAGGGTACGAACCGTTCGCAATCAGGAGGCGGGCGCGTGAGCGGCCGGGAACTGGCCGACGCGCTGGCGCGGCTGGACGAAGTCACGCGCACCCTGCGCACCGAGTGTCCGTGGGACCGTGAGCAGGATGCCCGGTCGATCGTCCCGCACACGGTCGAGGAGGCATACGAACTGGCTGATGCCGTCCGCAACGAGGATACGGCCGCGATGTGCGACGAACTCGGCGACGTACTCTTTCAGGTCGTTTTCCTCTCGCTGCTGCTGGAGGAACAGGGAGAAGGCGATCTGGCGGGGATCGCGACCCAGCTCACCGACAAACTGATCCGCCGACATCCCCACGTGTACCCGCCGGATTCACCTGCCGCGGGAGTTGAAGAGAGCGCCCCGGCTTCGGAAGAGAAAGCCGGCGCGGCGAGCGGTCAGGAGGTCGCATCCTCCGAGCCGGGCGCGGGGGGCGATGCGAAGATCGAGACAGCCGACGACGTGCGCAAGCAGTGGGACCGGATCAAGCAGGACGTCGAGGGTCGAACGAGCGAGAAGGACTGGCGAAAGCCCGGCCTGCCGGCGCTCGTGTACGCGAACAAGGTCCAGTGGAAGATCGACCCGGTCGAGCGCCCGGCCAATGCCGGCGCGGAGAACCCCGACCTCGACGAGGACGAAGCCGAAATCGGGCGGATGCTCTGGGAGGCCGTGGCCGAGGCCCGCCGCCGCGGCGTCGATCCTGAACTGGCTCTCCGGGCGGAAGCCGAGCGCCACGCCCCGCGCGGCTGACCCACCAGGACCGTCGAGCCGTCGACTGCCACAAACGTACTTGGCCAAGTTGGCTAAACTTGTGCCATGAAGAAGGCGATTGCCATAGGTGAAGCCAAGACGAACCTCTCGAAGCTGATCGAGCGGGCGGAGCATGGGGAAGAAGTGGTCATCCGGCGCGGGCCCCGGCCGGTGGCGAAGATCGTTGCCTTCGAGCCGCCTCCGGAGCAGCCTCTGTTCGGGGCGCTGGCCGGGTCGATCCGGATCGGTGAGAACTTCGACGATCCGATCCCGGGCTTCGAGCCGTATACCGGGGAGGTATCCGATCCTGATTGAGCACGTCGCCCTGTCGCGGTGAAGCTTCTGCTGGATACCCATGCAGTCCTTTGGCTGCTCGACGGTGACGAGCGTGTGCCGGACTGGTTGCGGGAAAGCAGGAACGGCAGCGATGAGCTGCTGGTCAGCGATGTTTCGATCTGGGAGGTCGCGATCAAGCGGTCCCACGGGAGGATCGAGGTTCCCGGTGACTTCCCGGAGCACCTGGATAAGCTCGGCTTCGGCCGGTTGGAGATCTCGAGCAGTCACGTCTGGGCGGTAGGCGATCTCGAATTCCACCACCGGGATCCTTTTGACAGGCTGCTCGTCGCCCAGGCGGTGCTCGAGGGCGTGACGTTTGTCAGCAGCGACCGTGAATTCGCCCGGTACGGCATCTCGCTGAGGTGGTAATAGACTGGCGCTCGATGAGCACGATAGAAGCCGTTCACGCGCGCCAGATCCTCGATTCCCGAGGAAACCCCACGATCGAGGTCGATGTCCGGCTGGTGGAGGGTCAGGTCGGCCGTGCTGCGGTGCCCTCCGGTGCCTCGACCGGTGAATTCGAGGCGGTCGAGCTTCGCGATGGCGGTTCCGGGTACCTGGGCAAGGGCGTCGGCAAAGCTGTCGCCAACGTCAACGGGGAGCTCCAGAAGGCCCTGACCGGCTTCGATGCGACCGATCAGGCCGGCCTGGACGAGCTGATGATCGAACTCGACGGCACCGACAACAAGGGCCGGCTCGGGGCCAATGCAATCCTCGGTGTCTCGCTCGCTGCCGCCCGCGCCGGCGCGCTGCTGGAAGACAGGCCGCTCTACTCCTACCTCGGCGACATGTACGGCAGCGCGAACGCCGACCTGCTTCCGGTGCCGATGATGAACGTGCTCAACGGTGGTGCGCACGCCGACAACTCGGTCGACTTCCAGGAGTTCATGGTCATGCCCGCCGGAGCGTCCTCCTTCTCCGAATGCCTGCGCATCGGCACTGAAGTCTTCCACTCGCTGAAGAAGATCCTGGCCGGCCACGGCTTCGCCACCGCGGTCGGCGACGAAGGCGGCTTCGCACCGAACCTGCCCTCGAACGAGGCGGCGCTCGAGATCCTGACAGAGGGCATCGAAGCCGCCGGCTACAAGGCCGGGGAGGACGTCTTCATCGCCCTCGACCCTGCCACCAGCGAGATCTACGAGGACGGTGTGTACCGGCTCGAACACGAGGACCGCTCTCTGAGTCCATCCCAGATGGCCGACTACTGGGCCGGTGCCTGTGAGCGATTCCCGATCGTCTCGCTCGAGGACGGCATGGACGAGGAGGACTGGGACGGGTGGAAGCTGCTGACCGAACGCCTCGGCGACTCCGTCCAGCTGGTCGGCGACGACCTCTTCGTGACCAACCCGGTGCGGCTGAAGCGGGGAATCGACGGCGACATCGCCAACTCGATCCTGGTCAAGGTCAACCAGATCGGCACTCTGACCGAGACGCTCGAAGCGATCCGCATGGCCGGAGAGGCCGGTTACACCGCGGTCATCTCGCACCGCTCCGGGGAGACGGAGGACACCACGATCGCCGACCTGGCCGTCGCCACCGGGGCCGGCCAGATCAAGACGGGCGCGCCTTCGCGCTCGGACCGTGTCGCCAAGTACAACCGCCTGCTGAGAATCGAGGAAGAGCTGGGAGATTCCGCCCGTTTCGACGGTACGGCGGTGCTGAAGCGCCGGCCTTGAAGGAAATGACCGTCCGCCCAAGAAGGGTCGGACGTGTCAGCACGTTCGCGGTCAATCGCCAGACAGTCCCGACCGCCGCGCCGTCGTCCGGCCCCGAGAAAGAACGCCGGCCAGGAGGGTTCCGGCCGGATCAGGTGGGACCGGCTCGGGCGCATCGTCCTGGTGGCGTCCGTATTCGTCATCCTCACCCTCTACATCGGTCCTGCCTACAACTTCGCCACCACCTACATGCGGGCGAGCGACGTCAAGGAGGAGTTTCACCGTGTGCTCGACGAGAACAAGCGGCTCAAGAACCTCTCCGAGCGTGCCGGCACCGATTCCGTCCTGAGGCGGGAGGCCAGGCGACAGGGCATGATCGTCTCCGGCGAGCAGGCCTACGTGGTCAACGGCCTCAACCGCTGAGGACCCCCGGACAGGGCCGCTCCGGATGAGCGCCGTCTCCTTCTACTTCGGAATCGCCCAGCTCGCGCTGGTCCTCGGTGCGCTCGGATACGCGGCGCTGCGGCTGCGTCGCAACCTCCTTCCCGGCTGGGACGAGGCGGCCGGATACCTGGTCACGGCAGTCACCGGCGTCGGCATGCTCGTGGTGCTCAGCGAGATTCTCGGCATGGTCGGCCTGTTTCGCGGGTGGACACTGGTGTCGGCAAGCGTGCTGATCGCCGTTGCCGCACGGAGTTGGCCGGGGCCGCGACCGGATCCGGAGGGTCCCCGCGGCAGGGCCGGTGGATCGGCCGGATCCGGTTCCCGGGCCGGCGGCTCCGGCCCCGGAAGCGATGCCGAGATGGAAGGGGACGTCGAGATTTCGACCCCACCGCGCCCGCCGGTCGCCGCCAGCGGCTTCTGGCTCGCTCTGCTGACGACGACGGTGCTGGTCGCCCAGTGGGCGGCCTTCACCTCCTACAGCCTGGACGCGGGCATCTCCAACTTCGATTCGGTCTGGTACCACCTCCCGTTTTCAGCCGACCTTTTCCAGAGCGGTTCGACCCTCGGCTTCTACAAGCCCGAGACCGTCTTCACCAACTGGTTCTATCCGCAGAACTCGGAACTGCTCCACGCCGTCGGCATGGCGCTCACCGGTCGGGATTTCTTCTCGGTCCTGGTCAACATGGGGTGGCTGGCCCTGGCGCTCCTTGCCGCGTGGTGCATCGGTCGCCCGTACGCCCGGCCGCACCTGACCCTGATCGCTGCCTCGATCCTGCTCGCCACCCACACACTGGTCGTGCGGGAACCGGGGACGGCGAAGAACGACATCGTCGGGATCGCGCTGATCCTCTCGGCCGTGGCGATTCTGATCAACCGCGGTGCCGACCCCTCGGACACCCGGGGTCGCCTCGGTCCCGGTTGGGCGATGGCCGCCGCGGGGCTGGCGGTCGGCCTGGCCGTCGGAACCAAGGTGACCGCACTCGCTCCGGCGGCGATGATCACCTTCGCCGTGCTGTTCTCGGCCCATCACGGATCCCGCCTCAGGTCGGCGGCCGTCTGGTTCGGCTCCGGCCTAGTCGGCGGCGGCTTCTGGTACCTGCGAAACCTGGTCGCCACCGGCAACCCGATCCCCCAGATCGAGAGCATCGGACCGATCAACCTCCCGGGTCCGGAGCGCCTGCAGCAGGGTCGGGAGGACTTCAGCGTCTTTCACTACATCACCGACTCGGCGATCTGGCGCGACTTCTTCTTCCCCGGGCTCGAGCAGGGCTTCGGCGAGCTCTGGCCGGTTCTTCTCGCGGTTGCGTTCGTCGGGCTCGTCGCACTGATCTGGCGCGGGCCCGGAAGACTGACCCGGACCCACGGATTGGCTGCCCTTCTGGCGATCGCCGCCTATCTGTTCACCCCTCTCGGTGCGGCCGGCCCCGAAGGCTCGCCGGATGCGTTCGCTATCAATCTGCGATTTCTCGTCCCGGCCCTGGCGATGGCTCTGGTGCTCATCCCGCTCGTCCCGTGGTTCGCCAGACCACGCCCTCAGCTTGCTTTCGCCCTGGTCCTGCTGGCCCTCTTCTTCGTCGGCGGCCGTGGGGACGCGATCTGGTCGCAGTCGGGCCGCTACTTCGGGATTGCCTTCGCGCTTGCCTTCGTAGTCGTGCCGTCCGTCGTCTGGCACTTCAGGAGACGCCCCGGATCCGGACCGGGAGGGCCCCTCCCGCTTTCGAACGGCCGCGACCGCATACTCGCCTCCGCTGCCGGTGCGGCGGTTGTCGCCGTGCTCCTGCTCGCCTGGCCCCTGGCTGACGGCTACTTCGACTCCCGTTACGCGGACTTCGAGCCCGAGGCCGGTCTCGCCCAGCCGTACCGCTGGGCCAACGGGATCGAGGATGCCGAGATCGGTCTGGCGGGAACTACCGCCGGTTTCAGGCAGTACGGCTTCTTCGGCAAGGACCTGTCCAACCGTCTCACCTACATCGGCAGAGAGACGTCCGCCGCCGGCTTCGACGTGATCGGGACCTGTTCCGGGTTCCGGCAGGCGGTGGACGAAGCCGATCTCGATTTCCTGGTCACGTCGCCCTTCCTGAATTTCAACGGTGACCGCGAACCGATTCCTTCCCCCGAGCGGGAGTGGGTCAAGGGCAGTCCATCGCTCACCCGCATCGTCGGACCGGGTCCGGTCGAGGTCTGGCGGGTCGCAGGGCCGCTCGACCCGGGGGCATGCGATCCTTCGGCGCCCGGCCCGGAGGCGACTCCCGGTCTGGTCGACGGCTGAAATCGCAGGGGCGAATCGACGCAGGTGACCTATCCACTCGAAAACGCACTCTTCAACTGGGAGGCCGGCATCGAGCGGCTGCGCTCACTCGAACGCGAAGGCTCGCTCAGGGGAGATCAGGTGACCGTGCCGGTGCGCGAGGAACTGCGCCGCCGCCTCGGCGCCACCTTCGTCGCAGCCGAGCTGGCCGAAATCTACGGTGCCGGCACCGACTGGGCGCTTCAGCTTCCCGGGGTCGACCCTTCGCTCCCGGACCTCCAGGACCTGATCGATGCCGCCTTCTGGCTCCATCTCCAGGCCGCCGGTGACTTTGCCGGGGGTCGCCGGATCGAGCTCGACTCCTGAGTCCTCCGAACCAGTACGGGTCCGGCGCGGATGATGGCCCACAAAGGTCCGCACCGATGATGGCCTGCAGCGGGCCGCCCCGGGGCCTGGGGGCGCGATTCAGTCCCTGCGGCGGATGATGATCTGGTCGGCTTCGACCGTGACCGTGATGTCGCGCTTGCCGGCCCAGTTGTCCCTGTAGGCCGGGATGTCCTGGACGGCGGGGTCAAGCCACAGACCGTAGCCCTCGTCGCCGTGGTCAAAACTGCCTTCGAGCTCGTTGCCGGTCTGCTTGCCACGGTCTCCGCCGCGACGTCCGCGGCGTCGGCGGCTGCGCGGGCGGCCTTCGGCCTCGCTGCCGTCGGACTCCTCGTCGTCTTCGCCGGAATCATCTCCGTCTGAATCGCTGCCGTCCGCTTCGGCCGCAGCCGCTTCGGCGGCGTCCTTTTCGGCCTGCTCCCGGGCGAGAGCTTCCTCTTCGGCAGCGGCAGCCTCGATCTCGGCCTCGATCTCGTCGCGGAGATCGACGTCGGCGCCGTTGTCGGCTTCGCTGTCGGCCGAGAGGTCGTGCTGCCGGCGGAACTCCTTGAGCTCCGAGGCGCTTACCTCGAGTTGGTGGGCGATCCAGGCATCGGTACGGCCTTCCCGGACCCAGGCGCGGATCTGGTTGAGCTGGGGGCGTAGTGAGCGTCTAGACATATATCGAGCGAGTTTATTCAACCCAGCGGGACAGCGTTGCTCCGTCGATCGCCCCACTCGACCCATGCGTCAGGGTTATTGTGGTCTGACGCGGCTGTGGGTATAGTTGCCGCAACCTCGACTACCTATAATTAGGTAGAAGTAATTTCGAAGAGAATCCCCGAACGGAGTCCGCATGCTGGTTCTGACCCGCAAGAGAGAGCAGAGCATCATCATTGGTGAGAACGTCGAGATCATGGTGCTCGGCGTCTCTGGCGACAAGGTTCGTCTGGGCATCACCGCCCCGCGGGAAATCGACGTCTTCCGCAAGGAAGTCATCGACGAGCGCGGACCGGAAGTAATCTCCACCAACTCAGACGAAGAGTGATCTCCGCCCCTTCAGACGAGGGGTGAGCCGCCCCGGGCCGGCAGGGCCCGGGATCAGGTGACCAGGAGGGTGAGAGCCTCGAACATGGCGACGGTCACTACTCCGACCGTCGCGGTGAGGCAGACGGCAAGCACGCTGAAGCGGACCTTGCCTTCCTGCTGGCTGCGCTCGACCCGCCTCTGCCTGGAGCGGTTGGCGGCGCGGTGGCGAAGCTGTTCGCGGCGTCGCTGCTCGAGCACCTTCTGCTGCTCGAAGGCGTTTTCAAACTGGTTGAGGCTCTGTCGCATTCTCATGGTGGTTGGCCCGCCGCCGAGTCAGATCGGGAAACAGTCCGTCCAGAAGTTAGCAAACCCTGACAATTCCGCAAGTCACCCGCAGGCACTCCAGAGGCCGCGCCCGGCGTCCCGGGCCTGCCGTTCGATCCTCTCGAAACGTGCGGATTCGCCGTCGTTGGGCGGAATGGTCAGGGTTTCCGCGTAGCCCTTGCGGAGCAGCTCGGCGTTCAACATGACATCCCTCACATAAACGTATGCCAACAGTCGGCCGAAGCGGTCCCGCTCTTCGGGACCGAAGCGCAGCCTGACCTCACCCGCCTTCAGCAGGTCAGCGTTGAACCGCCTGGCCTCTTCGCCGTAGCACTCGACCGGGCTGTCCGGATCCACCGATTCGGGCGTGTCGATGCCGATGTAGCGCACGTACTCGCTCTCGCCGCCGTAGAAGACCTTGGCGGTGTCCCCGTCGACCACACGGTCGACTTCGACCGTGACCGGCCCGGCGGCGGCGACGTGCGGAGACGACCCACCGTTCCTCGCCGATTCGTCGCCCGGATCCGCCTTGAGGATGAACGGGACGGCGACCACGATCAGGACGAACGCGATGACGCCGATCCACCCGCGTGGGGCCCGTGGAAAGTTAGAGCGCCTCGGATTCAGGCCGGAGGCCAAGCCAAGCTACGGCGTGCGCTTCACGTTGGCGAGCAGGGTCTCCTTGATCTGGGCGATGATCTCCAGGGCCTCGCTCCACTCGCGCTGCCAGACGTTGCGGCCGAAGATCACGCCTGAGCCGCCGCCGTCCATCACCGACTTGACGTGGCTGAGCACGGTCTCGTCGTCGACCTTGGAGCCGCCCGAGAGCACGATCAGCGAGCGTCCGGCCGACTCGACCACCTGGGTGATCGCTTCATCCTGGGTGACCTTCATCTCGTTGTAGGGAGGCTGGGCGTCCTTGTCCTTCTCCGGGTTGATCACCGGCATGTTCACCTTGACCACGTCGGCACCCATCTCCATCGCCATCCGCGCGGCGTAGTCGACCGCGTAGAAGGAGACTGCGCCACCCTTGGCGTCGATCGCCTCGCCGCGCGGGTAGGACCAGACGACCAGCGGCATCCCGAAGCGGTCGCAGTCCTGGCGGACCTGCTTGAGCTGGGCGAGATCCTCATCCTGGCGGGGAGAGCCGACGTAGAGCGTGTAGCCGATCGCATCGGCACCGAGCCGCACCCCGTCTTCGACCGAGGCGTTGCACGCCGAGAAGGCGTGAGCCGAGGAGGGAATGTCGGTCTTGCCGTTGACCTTGAGGATCAGCGGGACCGACCCGGCGTAGTCGGGGTAGTACTTCTCGGCCATGCCGATCTGGCAGGCGAGCGCCGAGTAACCGGCCTCGGCGGCGAGCCGGAACTGGTAGTCGGGGTCCTTCGAAGCGGGGTTGGGGAAGAAGTCCCGCGGTCCGTGCTCGATGCCCTGGTCGATCGGCAGCAGCATCAGGGTTCCGTTGCCCGGGCCGAACTCATACAGCAGGCGGCGGAGGCGGGCACGCTTTCCCGGGGCCAGGTCGGCCAGCAGGGACTTCTGTTCGGTCAGGCTTTGAGCTTCCATGTACTCCTCGAACCTCCTCGGGGAAAGTATTTGTCTGTGTCCCCAGTATGGCACCGCGCAGTTCGCACGGTCGGTGTGGTTATCCTCGCAGGGCATGCCATGAGCGAGACCGAACTCAGAGTCATCTGCAAGTCCTGCGGGACCGAGGTAAGCCCCTACGTGACCGAGTGCCCGTACTGCGGAGCGCGCGTGCGAAAGCGGGCGCCGAAACTCGAGCGGCGAGACGGCGGCCTGGAGGTGACGAAGTCGAAGCGCGAGCTTCGCCAGGAACGGCGGCGGGAGCGGAAACGGAAGCGGCAGAACCGGTTCAGCGGTCGGCCTCTGGCGACGATCGCACTCATCCTGATCCCCGCGGTCGCATTGCTGGTGAGGATCGCCAGCGCGGGCGACCTGACCGGCTTCGGTGCCGTTGTCGTGCCGTTCGACTCCGGACCGTGGCGCTTCCTCACCGCCCAGTTCGCGTACCTGAGCGTCGGCTACCTGTTCGCAGTCGCTCTCACTCTCGCGATCTTCGCCCCCGGGCTCGAGCGGCGCATCGGTTCTCCGGCGACCGCGATCCTGCTGGTCGCTTGCGGTGCGCTCGGCACTACCGGCGCATGGGCGATCGAGGAGCAGACCGGCTCCTTCGGCGTCGTCGCCGGCGGCAACGGCATGGCGCTGGGCGCGATCGCGGCCTGGTTCATGATCCGCAGACCGGAGGCGGCGCGATCCGGCGATACGGTCGACAGCATCGGCGTGCTGGTCTGTGCCGTGGTCATCCTGCTGCTGCCGGTGGTGGTCGAGTCGGCTGATTTCTGGTCCGGAGTGACCGGCGGGGCGGTCGGTGCCGTTGCCGGTGCCGTTGCGGCGAGAGCATTGGCACGCCCATGAGTGAGGCCTGGAGCGAGGAGCAGCTGAGAGCGGCGGTAGAAAGGCTTTCCGACCGCGAGACCTTCGCCGAAGCCGAGCGCGTCGTGGCTGCCGTCGCCCCGGACCTCCAGGGCGTGCTGGTCAGCGCTCTCGGCGCCGGCGGGTGGTTCGGCGAGTCCCATCAGTCGGAGACGCTGAAGGCCGCGACCATCCCCGACGAAGACGCGCGCCTGACCGCGATCCGCGCCCTGCTGACCGAAGAGACCCACATCGGGATGATGGTCGGGGTGGCGGTCGGCTGGGCCCTCAGGGCCGATCTTGAAAAGTACCCGGACAATCAAGAAGGAGAGGTCTGAACATGGAAATCCATTACCACGGGCATTCCTGCGTCGAGTTTCACGAAGGCGACGTAAGACTGCTGGTCGATCCGTTCCTGGCACCCAACAACCCGCTTGCCACAGCGACTGCTTCCGACGTCGATCCGACCCACATCGCCCTGACCCACGGTCACGCCGACCACGTCGCCGATGTGGTCGAGGTCGCCAAACGGACCGGTGCGCAGTGCGTGGCCATGGTCGAGCTTGCCAACTGGCTCGAGGAGCAGGGAGTGGAGAACGTCTCCGACCCGAACCTCGGTGGCACGGTCAGCTTCGAAGGGCTCTCGATCAAGCTGGTTCCCGCCTGGCATACGAATACGACCCCCGGGTCGGCGGAGCGGCCCTTCAGTGCGGGTGCCGGTACCGCTATGGGATCTGCCGCCGGGCTGGTCATCGAGATCGGCGAGGTGACGATCTACGACGCGGGCGACACCTGCCTTTTCGGCGATATGGAGATGATCGGCAAGCGCCACGGGGTGGATCTCGCCCTGCTTCCGATCGGCGGCCACTACACGATGGACCGGGACGACGCTGTCTACGCGGCCGGATTGATCGGTGCCACACAGGTTATGCCGATCCATTTCAACACCTTCCCGCCGATCGAAACCGACGTTGAGGCCTTCGGCGACGATCTGAACTCGAAAAGCATCGAGGCGATCATCATCGAGCCGGGCGGCTCGGCCCGGATGTAGCTCCGGGCGGCCGGCCCCGGTCTATGGGGTCCGGCGGTCAGGACTTGGCCGCGATCCAGGGCCGGGCGGCGTGGCGATCAGGATCGGGATGCGATCCAGGGCCGGGCGGCGTGGCGATCAGGGCTGGGGTGCGGCCGGTGGGGCCGACCCCGGCTGCTGTGCGGAACTGTCTGTTCCGGGGGCCGGGCCCGGGGTGCTCGGAAGCGGCGTCTCTGGCTGGGTGACCGGCGTTGAAGGCGGGACCGGCTGGTCGACGTCCTGACCGACCGTCGAAGGTCTGGTCTGGGTCGGAGCCTGGGGATCGGCCGCCGCGGGCGGAACCTCGGTCGGAATGTCGACGACCTTGCCGCCGAGTCCGTCGTCGGGGGCCTGGTTGCTGATCGGTTCGGGCTCGATCACCTCCGGCTCTTCGGCGGGCTCTTCAGCCGGGCCCGCGACTTCGACCTCTTCGACCTCGTCGGATGCGACCGGAACCGTCGTCGACGGTTCGGTGCCGGCACTGG
>JAUQWL010000176.1 GCA_030835185.1 Solirubrobacterales bacterium
CTGGTCGTTTCACATGGTTGACGGCTACGGGGACGGGGCGGCTCTGATCCAGCGGATCCACCACTGCATCGCCGACGGGATCGCCCTCTCGCGGGTGCTGCTCTCGCTTGCCGACGAGTCGCCCGGCGAAGACGCCCGTCCGATCGAGCCGCCGCCGGAGCCGCGCCGGAGCGACGAGGGCCGAAGCCGCGGGCCGCTGGGGGCGATCACCGGGACCGCGAGGGGCGCTCTTTCGGCCGCGGCCGGAGCCGCCGGCTTGCTGGCGCACGAATCGCTGGAGGTGGCGAAGCACCCGTCGCACATGCTCGATCTGGCTGCCGCCACGCGTGAGGACGCCGACGCCCTCGCCAAGGTGCTGCTCCGGGGCAACGACCCGAAGACGGCCCTGAAAGGCGAGATGGGCGTGGCCAAGGGGGTCTCCTGGTCCGACCCGATTCCACTGGAAGACGTGCTCGAAATGGGTCACGAGACCGGCAATACCGTCAACGACATCGCCATGTCTGCGGTGACCGGTGCGTTTCGTCGATACCTCGACCGCCACGACAGCCTGGTCGAGCGGGTGACCGCGATGGTCCCGTTCAACCTCAGGGCTCCGACCGAGCCTCTTCCGGCGACGCTCGGCAACCGGTTTGGCCTGGTTTTTCTCAGCTTGCCGGTCGGCACCCTCAACCGCAGCGTGCGTCTGCGCAAAGTTCACGAGAGCATGAAGCGGATCAAGGACTCTCACGAAGGGGTGGTCGCCTACGGGGTCCTGGATGCGATGGGGCGGGCGCCGGAGGGCCTCGAACAGCGCGTGATCGACCTCTTCACGGCGAAAGGTACCGCGGTGGTGACCAACGTCCCCGGCCCGCGCCGGCCGGTCTTTCTGGCCGGTACGCCGATCGGCGGGGTTCTCGTCTGGGCACCGTGTTCGGGGGGCGTGTCGATGACGATCTCGATCTTCAGCTACAACGGCGAACTCACTGTCGGGCTGATGGCCGACGCCGGGCTGATCCCCGATCCGGACGAGCTGGTGGCTGACTTCGATCGGGAGCTGCGGGAGCTCCTGGCGATGGACCGCGACTGAGCGCGTTCGTGCCGGTCCGGGCGTCCGCGGGCCGCTCGGCCGGCGCGGCCTCTCGCTGACATTCTCGAGGGGTGGCGGTAACCTTGCCTCAACCGTTCCCCGAGGAGGAGAGCATGGCCAGTACCGAGACCCCCGCCCACAGCGCCGACACGACGGAGGGATCCGGGCACGGCGCGCTCGCACCCGAGCAGGCTGAGCGCATAGACGGATTCGTAGAGCGGGCCGAGGTGGCCGCAGCCGCTTTTCGGGAACTCGACCAGGAGGCGGTCGACCGGATCGTCTGGGCGATGGTCGTGGCCGGCCTCGAAAACGCCTTCGAACTGGCGGCGCTGGCTATGGAGGAGACCCACTTCGGGGTTCTCGAAGACAAGGTCGTCAAGAACTTCATCGCCACCGAATTCCTCTACGACTACCTCAAGGACAAGAAGTCGGTCGGTGTCATCGAAGAGGACCCCAAGGGCGGGATCGAGTACGTCGCCGAACCGATCGGCGTCGTGCTGGCCCTCGTCCCGATCACCAATCCGACCTCGACGGCGCTGTTCAAGTCGATCGTCGCCGCGAAGACCCGGAACGCGATCATCTTCCGGCCTTCGGCCCGGGCCTCGCAGTGCGCGGTGAAGGCGGTGGAGATTCTCCAGGAGGCGGGTGAGGCGGCCGGACTCCCACCGGACGCCCTCCAGGTCATCCCGGACCCGACGCTCGACGTGTCTCAGCACCTCTTCCACCACGACGGGATCGATCTGATCTGGACGACGGGCGGCCCCAAGGCTGTCGCGGCGGCCAACGCCGCCGGCAAACCGACTCTCAGCGTCGGCGCCGGAAACGCCCCCGTCTACCTCCACAGGAGCGCCGAGATCGAGATGGCGGTAGTGGACATCCTGATCTCGAAGACGTTCGACGCCTCGGTGATCTGCCCGGCCGAGCAGACCTGCGTGATCGACGATCACGTCTACGACGACGTGGTCGCCGAGTTCGAGCGCATGGGCGCGAAGATGCTGAGCGAGGAAGAGGTCGACACGCTGTCGAAGCTCGCTTTCGCCCCCGACGGCAGCGTCGAGATCGGCGCGCTCGGCCAGTCCTGTGTGAACCTCGGTGTCATGGGTGGCTTCGAGGTCGAAGAAGGCGTCAAGGTGTTGATGGCGCCGCTGCCTTCCGACCTGGCCGATCTCGGCGCTCACCCGCTGATCCAGGAGAAGCTGATGCCGGTACTCGGTCTGGTCCGCTCGCCTTCGGTGGAGCACGGCGTCGCCGCCTGCGAGCTGGCGACCGAGCACGGGGGCCTGGGACACACCTCGGCCGTCTACGCCTCCGACGAAGAGGTGATCTCGAGGTTTGCCACCCGGGTCCGCACCGGGCGGATCCTGGTCAACGCCCCGACCGCGGTAGGGGCCCTGGGCGGCATCTACAACTCGCTGACCCCCACCTTCTCGCTCGGTTGCGGGACCTGGGG
>JAUQWL010000177.1 GCA_030835185.1 Solirubrobacterales bacterium
AGTGCCGGTAACGGCACCGGACACTGCTCAGTTTTGAGAGACCGCATACGCGAATCACGCGTGCTGCGCGCCTCGATGGAGCTTGAAAACTGCACAATGGCCAATATTGAATGATTGAAATGAGTAACAAGGTGGTCTGAATATTCCTTATTCAGACCAGCTCACCGTCAAGATAGTAAGGGCGTACGGTGGATGCCTTGGCACCAGGAGTAGACGAAGGACGTGGACGGCTGCGATAAGCCGCGGTGAGGCGCTGAACAGCCTTTGACCCGCGGATTTCCGAATGGGGAAACCCGGCGCTGGTAATGCGGCGTCATCTGTCGGTGAATACATAGCCGGCAGAATGCAAGCGAGCGAACTGAAACATCTAAGTAGCTCGAGGAAAGAAAATCAAACGAGACTCCCTGAGTAGTGGCGAGCGAAAAGGGATCAGCCCAAACCGACCAGCTGTAAGCAGACACGCGTTGTCTGGTCGGGGTTGTAGGACGTCTGTCCAGATCGTGTCTGATCTGGCAGCAGTTACAAAATCAGGTGTTAGTCGAAGCGAGTGGAACCTCGCACCATAGAGGGCAAACGTCCCGTAGACGAAAACGCACTGAACTGCTGATGATGTTCCTGAGTAGGACCACACCCGTGAAACGTGGTCTGAATCTGGGGGGACCACCCTCCAAGGCTAAGTACTCCCTGGTGACCGATAGTGAACTAGTACCGTGAGGGAAAGGTGAAAAGTACCCCGGAAGGGGAGTGAAATAGTACCTGAAACCATACGCCTACAAGCGGTCGGAGCATCTTCGGATGTGACGGCGTGCTTTTTGCATAACGAGCCGGCGAGTTACTCTTCAGTGGCAAGGTTAAGCGATGAGCGGAGCCGCAGCGAAAGCGAGTCTGAATAGGGCGAACAGAGTCACTGGAGGTAGACCCGAAACTGAGCGAGCTATCCATGGGCAGGCTGAAGCGGGGGTAAGACCTCGTGGAGGGCCGAACCGACCTAGGGTGAAAACTGGGCGGATGACCTGTGGATCGGAGTGAAAGGCTAATCAAGCTCAGAGATATCTGGTTCTCTCCGAAATATATTTAGGTATAGCGTCGAGCGATATGTGTTGTGGCCGTAGAGCACTGCTTGGACTAGGGGCCCTACCAGGTTACCGACTTCAGGCAAACTCCGAAGACCACTACATTTAGCTCGGCAGTCAGCGCATGGGGGATAAACTTCATGTGCGAGAGGGGAACAACCCAGACCATCAGTTAAGGTCCCTAAGTACTAGCTAAGTGGTAAACGATGTCCGAATGCACAGACAACCAAGAGGTTGGCTTAGAAGCAGCCACCCTTGAAAGAGTGCGTAACAGCTCACTGGTCAAGTGTTCGGGCGCGGATAATGTAACGGGGCTAAAGCTAGTCACCGAAACTATGGGTGTGCAGGCCTGCGGGCTCTGTACGCGGTAGGAGAGCGTTCTCAGTGTGTAAGCGTTGGCGTGAGCCTTCGTGCGGTGCTGAGAAGTGAGAATGCCGGCATGAGTAACGAAAGAGGGGTGAGAATCCCCTCCACTGATTGTCCGAGGTTTCCTGAGTAAAGTTCGTCTGCTCAGGGTTAGTCGGGACCTAAGGCGAGGCCGAAAGGCGTAGTCGATGGAGAACAGGTTGATATTCCTGTACCACGTTGGATCCGTTATGACCGATGGGGGGACGGGGAAGGGTAAGAGAACCCAGGCGATGGTCGTCCTGGGGCAAGCACGTAGCCAGTCACTGTAGGCAAATCCGCAGTGGCGTTATAACGCGAGGTGCGATGCCAGCTGGATTAAGTTCCGGCCAGTCTCCGAGCCCATGCCTCCAAGAAAATCCTCTAGGCAGGATCCATGTGCCCGTACCGATAACCGACACAGGTGGACACGTAGAAGATACTAAGGTGAGCGAGATAACCCTCGTTAAGGAACTCGGCAAAATCGCCCCGTAACTTCGGGAGAAGGGGCGCCCCGGTAGAGTGAAGTCCATACGGATGGAGCTCGAGGGGGCCGCAGTGAATTGGTCCAAGCGACTGTTTACCAAAAACACAGGCCTCTGCTAAGTCGCAAGACGACGTATAGGGGCTGACGCCTGCCCGGTGCTGGAAGGTTACGCGGACTTGTTAGCTCTTCGGAGCGAAGCAGTGAAGCTAAGCCCCAGTAAACGGCGGCCGTAACTATAACGGTCCTAAGGTAGCGAAATTCCTTGTCGGGTAAGTTCCGACCTGCACGAATGGCGTAACGACTTGGACGCTGTCTCAACGAGGGACTCGGTGAAATTGGAGTCTCGGTGAAGATACCGAGTACCCGCATCAAGACGGAAAGACCCCGTGAACCTTTACTGCAACTTGATATTGGAGTTTGGTGTGTTCTGTTCAGGATAGGTGGGAGACAGTGAACCGACGGCTGCGGCTGTCGGGGAGTCAACCTTGAGATACCACCCTTGACATACCGGGCTTCTAACACTGTGCCGTAATCCGGGCAGTGAACAGTGTCAGGCGGGCAGTTTGACTGGGGCGGTCGCCTCCTAAAATGTAACGGAGGCGCCCAAAGGTTCCCTCAGTACGGTTGGAAATCGTACGTAGAGTGTAAAGGCAATAAGGGAGCTTGACTGCGACACCGACGGGTGGAGCAGGAACGAAAGTTGGGCTTAGTGATCCGGCGGTAGCAAGTGGAAGCGCCGTCGCTCAACGGATAAAAGGTACTCCGGGGATAACAGGCTTATCGCTTCCAAGAGTCCATATCGACGAAGCGGTTTGGCACCTCGATGTCGGCTCGTCGCATCCTGGGGCGGGAGTACGTCCCAAGGGTTGGGCTGTTCGCCCATTAAAGCGGCACGCGAGCTGGGTTCAGAACGTCGTGAGACAGTTCGGTCCCTATCTGATGTGGGCGTTGGAGAATTGAGAGGATTTGTCCCTAGTACGAGAGGACCGGGATGAACGTACCTCTGGTGTAGCTGTTGTCCTGCCAAGGGCACCGCAGCTTAGCTACGTACGGAACGGATAACCGCTGAAAGCATCTAAGCGGGAAGCCGTCCTCGAGATGAATTCTCCCATCCTCTAGAAGGAGTAAGACCCCTGGTAGACCACCAGGTTGATAGGCCGGCGGTGGAAGGGTGGCAACACCTGTAGCTGACCGGTACTAATGGGTCGAGGGCTTGACGGATACTTATTTCAATCTTCATAGGCCATTGTGCAGTTTTGAGGCTCCATCGGGGTGTCGTCTCGACATATTTCCGGTGGTGCAATAGCGCGGTGGAAACACCTCTTCCCATTCCGAACAGAGCAGTTAAGCACCGCAGCGCCGATGGTACTTGGGGGGCAACCTCCTGGGAGAGTAGGTCGCCGCCGGTTTTTCATTTCGAGCGTCCCTTCGGGGGCGCTCGTTTTTCTTGCACCGGCAGTGCTGTTGAAATCGTGCGCTAGGGTCGGCGTCGATGGGCGCGTGCCAATACGAACTACGGTCCGGCTGCATAGGGCACTTCGCCCCGGACAGGCGCCGGCACGAACGTTTGGCCTTTGCGGAGGCTGTCGTCCCATGAACGAAATCAGCGATGTCCACATCGACCGGGCAGTTGAGGTGGTGCGCATCCTCAGCGACGAGATCGGGCCGCGGCCGCCCTGCAGTCTCAACGAGCGAGCCGCCGGAGACCTGATCGAAGTCGAGCTTTCGGTATCAGGACTGACTCCGCGCCGCGAATGGTTCAGCAGCACGCGCAGCTTCGGAACGACCTATTCACTGATCCTGGGCATGGCGCTCGCATCCGGATGCCTCGAACGCCGATCCAGGAAGCTCGCTTCCCTCCTCGGCCTGTCGGCTGCGGCATTGGGCGCATTGGAGGCTCGCTTCAGTCCGCGATCTCCCATGCGGCTGCTGCGCCGGTCGCGTTCGTCCAACGTATTCGCATGCATCGAGCCGAGCGACGGAGCGTCCGGGACCGTATGCCTGCTCTCCCACATGGACTCATCCCGTTCGGGGCTGATGTTCCACCCGAGAGCGACTCCGTATCTCGGTTCGATCGTCGAAGCGGTGGGCATCGCTGTCGCTGTGAACGCCCTCGCTCCGCTTCTCGGGGTTCGCAAGGAGGGACGGGCCCTGCTTGCCGGCGTTCGCCTGCTGCTCCTCGCTGCGGTCGTCCTGCTGCTCGAGCGCGAGGTCCGGGGTGTCGATGTCGCCGGGGCCAACGACAATGCCTCGGGGGTCGGAGCGTGCCTCGCGCTGGCCGCCCACTTCGCCGAAGTTCCGCTTGCAAATACCAGGTGTGTGGTTCTGGTCACCGGCAGCGAAGAATCCGGTGTGTTCGGGATTCGGGACTTCCTCGAACGCCACGATACGCAGGGCTGGGGGTTCATCAACTTCGACGGCGTCGGAGCGGAGGCCCGCCTCAGGGTACTGTCGTCCGAAGGCGGGCCGATCAGCGGAGTGCCTGCCGACAGGGATCTGCTCGAATCTGCGCTGAAGGTCGGGCAGGAGTATCCGGAACTGGCCGCCGAACCTCTGGCCGGCGGATCGGGCCTCCCGTACGATTCGACGCCGGTGCTCGCGTCGGGCGGGCAGGCGATCAGCATCGTCAACCAGGACGGTGCGATCCCCAACTACCACTGGCCGAGCGATGTATTCGCCGAGTTCTCTGGCGCTGCCTTCAGCAAGGCGGTCAGGTTCGCCGCACGATTTGTCGAGCGTCTCGATCCGGGGTCCGACGCGGGCAGGAGCGGCGATCCGGGCTGAGCTCCGGGCGCCCGGGCTCGCGCCGGCGGATCTTGAGTTGCGGCCGGCTATTCGGTGAAGCTGAGCTTGATCCTCGGGGGGCGCAGGGCCGATGCGAAGTCGGACGTCTCCGAGGAGCAGGTGTCGCGGCTGTCTTGCCGCAATGCGCCGGCACGCAGTGAACTGGCTCCGGCGACCGTCCGGCTGCGGCTGGTTCGCTTTTCGCAAGGACGAGGGCTTTGGCCGGCGGGCCGATCGGGGTACTCGAGGCCGTATTCGCCGAGGGTCGCGAACTCGATGATCAGGTCGAGAACGTCTGCGGTC
>JAUQWL010000178.1 GCA_030835185.1 Solirubrobacterales bacterium
GCTCGAAGCGGTTGCCAACCAGGACATCGGGCTGGCCCGGATCGTCATCGACGGCGACGACCAGCTCGACGGCCGCTACCTCGAGGTCCACCAGGGCCTGATCACCCTGCTCGCGACCCAGTCGCCGGTGGCTACCGACCTGCGGCTGATCGCGGCCCTGCTCCACGTGATCAAGAACATCGAACGCATGGGCGATCAGTGCGTGAACATCTCCAAGCTGATCCCGCTGGCCGGTCATGAGCCGCCGGTGGACGACCGCATGATTCAGCGCATCGTCGCGATGGGCAATCAGGTTCGGACAGAGGTGGTCCAGGCCAGGCGGGCCTTTGTCCATCGTGATGTGGCGATGGCCCGCAACCTGGTCATCCTCGATGACGAGGTCGATCGGCAAAACCGCGACTGCTTCGCCCTGGCGATCGAAATCGGCGACCAACCGGACCGGCGCGAATGGGCGATGACCATGCTGCTTGCAGCAAGGGCCCTGGAGCGGATCGGCGACAACTCGGTCGATGTCGGCGAACAGGTCGCTTTCGTGGTAACGGGACTCTTCCGTGAATTCGAGGATGCTTCGCATCCGGAGATGCTCTAGCCCCATCCGGGGTTTCTGCGAAGATCGCAGACCGAGGCTCCCTTGATCTGCGCTGCAATCGACATCGGCTCGAATACCACCCGGATCCTGGTTGCTGAACCTCAGGACGGTCAGCTGACCAAGGTCATGGAGCAGCGGGCCTATACCCGCATCGGCAAGTCCAAGGACGGCAAAGGGCGCATTTCCCCGGAGAAGATCGGCGAGGTCGCCGAAGTGGTGGAGACCCAGGTCAGGCTCGCTCGCGAGGTCGGTGCCGATTCCTTCCGCGCCGTCGCGACCGCTGCGATCCGCGACTCGAAGAACGGCAAGAAGGTCGCCTCGGCGATCTCGGACCGGGCCGGGGTCCCGATCGAGATCGTCAGCGAGCGCGAGGAGGGCAGGCTGGCCTTCATCGGCGCCACGAAGGCACTCGGACATCCGACCGGCGGCCGGATCGCGGTCGTCGACGTCGGCGGCGGATCGACCGAGATCTCGATCGGGACGATCGCCGACGGGGTGGAAGACGTCATGTCCTGGCCGATCGGCTCGGGCCTTCTGGCCGACGAGCTGATCGGCAGCGATCCGCCGTCGGCTTCGGAGATCCGCAAGGTCCGCGACAGGGTCGATGACGTATTCAGCGACGTCGAGATCGAACCACCGGAACAGGTAGTCGCGGTCGGCGGCAGCGCGACCTCGCTCCGCAGCCTGACCGGCGTCGTCCTAGAATACGAAACGCTGGAGCGCGCAATCCGGGTGCTCTGTGGCGACGACAGCACCGTAGTCGCCCGCCAGTTCGAGCTCGACCCGGTTCGGGTGAGAATCCTTCCGACGGGCGTCCTTGTTCTGGAGCGGATCTCGGAGTTGCTCGGGCAGCCGCTCCAGATCGGCAAGGGCGGCATCCGCGAAGGTATCGTGCTCGACATGCTCAACGGGCGTCTGGACGCCGGGACGCCGGCCATGACCGGCTGAGCGTGGCTGTTATCTCGCCTCTCGGCAGCGACGGATAGGCTGCTTGCCGTGAACCCGTCACGGTCCGTAGTCGATGAAGAAGAAGAGACGCGCCGGTTTCGCGAAGATGCGGCGATCGTGCTCGGACAGCGAGTCGACCAGATGGTTGATATCAGCAAGGGTCTGCTGGACGTCACCGACACCGGTCCGGCCGAGGCGATGTGGCTGGCCTCGCGGAGGACGCGAGCCGCCCTCGACATGTTCAAGCCGGTGCTTTCGAAGGATCAGTTTCCGGGTACCCGGGACGAGATCAAGCGGCTGACCAGGAGCGTCGGCCGCCGGCGCGACGTCGACTCGATGATCACGGCATTCGAAGAGATCGGCACCGAGATGGACGAAGAGGGCGAGTACGGACTGTCCCGTGTGGTGGAGTCGCTTCGCAGCGAGCAGGCGGACTGCAACAGGACTCTCGCCTCGCTTACCAACGGTCGCCGGCTTCAGGCCCTGCGGGTGAGGGTGGAGGATCTTTCCGGAAGAAGCCTCGATGGTGAAGGTGACGCTCGGACCCCGGCCTACCGCAGCCCGGAACAGATCCCGGGGAGCGCCCGAAGGCTGGTTGCGAAAAGGCTGAAGCGCCTTCGCAGCTCGGTGCCGGAAGCACTCGAGCCCTCCGCGGTCCATCAACAGCAGCGCATGCGTGTATCGGCGGAGCGGTTGCGCTACCTGCTCGAGCTGACCGCCGAGGCACTCGGGACCCAGGCCCACACGGCCCGACGGGCGGCCCGCGGACTTCAGGAGATCCTCGGTGAGATGCGCGATTGCGATCTCGCCCTGCCCGCGGTCCGCGATCAACTCGCCGTCTTCGAACAGGAGGACACGAAGGCGATCGTCGAGCGGGCCCGCGGCAGCCGGGATCTCGATCCGCTCCTGGTTCAGGCAGCACCGAATCGCAATCTATACCGAGGTCCGCACCTGGCGGCGGTCCACCTCCAGGCGCGACGCCAGATGCTGTTCGAAAGGTTCCGCCGTCTTTGGCTTGAACAGTCCCGTCAGGGTGTGTGGGTTGCGCTCGAGAGTTCGCTCGGCGATTGACCGTCAGGAAATGGCCCGCCCGTTACGGTTAGGATTGCCGCCTTGCCCGACCTGAACGATCCTTCTCTCTTCTTCAACCGCGAGCTCTCCTGGCTCGACTTCAACGAGCGGGTGCTCGAACTCGCCGAAGACGACTCG
Source organism: Solirubrobacterales bacterium (assembly GCA_030835185.1). GTDB lineage: Bacteria > Actinomycetota > Thermoleophilia > Solirubrobacterales > 70-9 > 67-14. The sequence goes on from JAUQWL010000178.1 coordinate 2,747, forward strand.
GTCCCGCTGCTGGAGCGGGTCAAGTTCTGCGCGATCTACGGCTCGAATCTCGACGAGTTCTTCATGGTCCGGGTGGCCGGGCTCTGGGATCAGAGCGACGCCGGTATCGACGCACGCGGGCCCGACGGCCTCTCGCCCGAGGAGCAGATCAAGGCGATCCGTTCGCGCTCTCTGGAACTCGATCGCAGGCTGCATGACTGCTTCGCCGGGGTGCTTGAGCCGCTGATGGAATCGGAAGGCATCCGGACATCCAAGCTCGAGTGGCTTTCTGCCGGTGAGCGGTCCGAGGTCGACCGTATTTTCGAACGCCAGATACTGCCTGCTCTGACGCCGCTGGTCATCGGCCTGGGCAGACCTTTTCCGTACATCTCGAACCTCTCCCTCAGCCTCGCGGTCCTGCTCCGGGATCCGGAGACCTCGACCCGGGTCATGGCCCGGATCAAGGTCCCGACCGAATTGCTCGGCCGTTTCATCGAGGTCGGCCAGGACGACGACCGCATTCTGGTACCGCTGGAAGAGGTGATCGCCGGCAACCTCGCACTGCTGTTCCCGGGCGTCGAAGTGCTCGATCACGGTGCCTTCCGGGTCACCCGTGACGCCGACTTCACGATCAGCGACGAAGCCGATGACCTTCTCGAAGCGGTCCAGAACGAGCTGCGACGCCGTAAGTTCGGCGAGGTCGTGCGACTCGAGATCTCCGAGAACATGATCGACGAGCTCAAGGAATCCCTGATAGAGGTGCTGCGCCTTCAGGACGACGAGGTCTTCATCAGTGCCGGACTGCTCGGTATGGCCGACCTCTGGGACGTGGTCAAGCTGCCCGGCTACTCGAAGCTGCGCGACGAGCCGTGGAACCCGGTCACCCAGCCGCGACTGCAGGGCGAAGACGGCGGATCGATCGACATGTTCGCCGCGATCAGGCAGGGCGACATAATGGTCCACCACCCGTACGACTCGTTCAGTTCTTCAGTCGAACGTTTCATCGCCCAGGCGGTCAGCGATCCCGAAGTGTTGGCGATCAAGCAGACCGTCTATCGCACCAGCGACGACTCGCCCATGGTCGGCGCCCTGATCCGCGCTTCGGAGCGCGGCAAGCAGGTCGTCTGCATGCTCGAACTGAAGGCCCGGTTCGACGAGCAGGCCAACATCGAGTGGGCCAAACGCCTCGAGAAAGTCGGCGTGCACGTGGTTTACGGCATTCCCGGTCTGAAGACCCACATCAAGGCGCTGCTGGTGGTGCGCCGCGAGGGCGACCGGGTCCGCAACTACGTCCACATCGGAACCGGCAACTACCACTCGACCACCGCCAGGCTCTATACCGACCTCGGCATCTTCACCGCCAACGAGCAGATCGGCGCCGACGTATCCGACCTCTTCAACGTACTCACCGGCTATGCCCGGCCGGCGGCCTACCGGCAGGTGCTGGTATCGCCCGATACGATGCGCCCCGGCATCCTTGATCAGATCAAGAAAACGATCCAGGCCCACCAGGACGGCCAACAGGCGAAGATCTCGTTGAAGGTGAACTCGCTGGTCGACCGGACCTGTATCCAGGCCCTCTACGAAGCTTCCCAGGCCGGGGTGGAGGTCGAAATCAACGCCCGCGGCATCTGCTGCCTGAGACCCGGAGTGCCGGGCATCTCGGACAACATCCGGGTGGTTTCGATCGTCGGCCGCTTCCTCGAGCACTCGCGGGTCTACGCCTTTCGCAGGGGCGACGAGAACACCGTCCTGATCGGCTCCGCCGACCTGATGCCGCGGAACCTCGACAGCCGGGTAGAGCTGGTCACGCCGCTGCTCGACGAAACCGCCCGCGATCAGACTCTCGACGTGCTCGAGCGTTGCTTTGCCGACAACCAGAACGCCTGGGTCCTCGACAGCACCGGAACCTGGTCCCGGCTCAAGGCCGAGGGTGCCGAGCCGCGCGACGTCCAGACGGAGCTGCGCGAGCGCCACCTCGCGCTCGAGGCGACTACGGCCCCGCAGTTGGCAGGCTGATCGTGCGCTTCTCGCTCGTACCCCGCGACAGCAGCTTCTTCGATCTCTTCAACGAGGCCGGCCAGAACACGCTCAGAGCGTCCCGCATGCTCGACGAGATGATGGCCGAGTGGCCCGAAGACAGCGGTCTCGGCCGGGAGATCCTGATCACCGAACAGGAAGGCGACCGGATCACCCATGACATCATCTCCCGCCTGAACGCGACCTTCGTGACCCCGATCGACCGCGAGGACATCTACGGTCTCGCGACCAAGCTCGACGACGTCGTCGACTACGTCGAAGAGGCCGCCGACTTCCTCGGGCTCTACCAGATCGAAGCGCCGATGTCACAGGCCCAGGAGCTGACCTCGATCCTGGTCGGCTGCTGTGAGCAACTCGCCGCCGGCCTCGAACACCTGCCTTCCTTCCGGGATCTCGACAAGTACTGGATCGAGATCCACAAACTTGAGAACGACGGCGACCGGGTCTCCCGGGACGCGGTCGCCTCACTCTTCTCGAACGGAATCGATCCGATGGTCGTTATCCGGTGGAAGGACATGTTCGCCGTGCTGGAGAAGGCGATCGACGCAACCGAGACTGCCGCGCACATTCTCGAAGGCATCGTCATCAAGAACAGCTGATCAGTTGGATACTCACCTGATTCTCGTGATCGTCGTCGCCACTGCTCTGGCGTTCGATTTCACCAACGGATTTCACGACACCGCCAACGTGGTCGCCACCTCGATCTCGACCGGTGCGATCGCCCCCAAGGCTGCCGTTGCCTTCGCCGCGATCCTCAACTTCGTCGGTGCGTTCATCTCGATCGAGGTCGCCGCGACGATCGCCTCCGATGTGGTCGATCCGTCCGCGATCGCCGGCCCGGAAGCCCTCAACATAGTTTTTGCCGGGTTGATGGGGGCGATCGCCTGGAACCTTGTCACCTGGTATTACGGTCTGCCTTCTTCGAGTTCCCATGCGCTGATCGGAGGGATAGTCGGCGCCACGATCGCCGCCGTCGGAACGGGCGCTGTCGAAGCGGAGGGGCTGGTCGGCAAGGTTCTGCTGCCGGCGATCATCGCGCCGATACTCGCCTTCGCGGTCGCCGCCCTGGCGATCACGATCTCCTACCGCATCGCCGGCCGTCAGCGGCCCGGCCCGGTGGCCCGCGGCTACCGCCTCGGCCAGGTCGTCTCCGGTGGCCTGCTTGCCCTGGCTCACGGCACCAACGACGCCCAGAAGACGATGGGCGTGATCACGCTGGCTCTGATCGCCGACGGGGCGCTCGCTCCCGGGTCAGACCCGCCGTTCTGGGTGATCGTCTCGGCCGCGACCGCGATCGCGCTGGGCACTTACAGCGGCGGGTGGCGGATCATCAAGACGACCGGTTTTCGCATCATCAAGATGGATCCGGCCCAGGGATTCTCCGCCCAGGGTGCAGGTGCGGCCGTGATCATGGCCTCATCGCACTTCGGCTTTCCGCTCTCGACGACGCATGTGATCAACGGTGGCGTCATGGGCTCCGGTATCGCCAAGCGCCTTTCCGCCGTCAGGTGGGGCGTTGCCGGCAACATCGTCACGGCCTGGCTGGTCACGCTTCCGGCCGCGGCGGCGATCGGGGCGCTGGTCTACGGATTGACGCTTCTGTTCGGAGGCGGCACCCTGGGTCCGGTGGTCATCAGCGTCGCCTCGATACTGGCCCTGACGGTGCTGTTCGGTCTGAACAGACGCGCCGGAACCGCGACGGCCACGGGGTAACATGACTCCGATCCTGGCAGTCATCGTCGACATACAGGAGCTTGCCTACACGGTGCTGGCCTCGATCGTCGCCGCAACGGCGGTCACGATCGCCGTATCGCTGGCCATCCGTGGCACCGCCCGCTACGTCGACCACAGTCAGAATGGCAGGGTCGCGCTCGCGTACGGCTCGCTCGCGTTGGCAGGTATCTGTGTGCTGGCGGCTTTGGCGATGCTCGGGTTCGGTCTCTACGTGATGATCAGCGATTGACCGTGGTCGCCGCCCGCAACATCGCGATAATCGCCGTACTCGCCCTCGGGGTCGCTTTCCTGCCCCGTGGCGGGGACGTCGCCTCGGCCGTCTTCACCGCGATCACAATGGCCTTTCTCGCCGTGATCTCGCTCGCTGTCTGCCGGGCCGCACAGGCGAACCGGATGACGCTTTCGAGCCTGCCGGACTCGCGCCGTTTCGTCCTCTACAGCGCAGTCGGCCTGATCGTGCTGCTGATCGCCGGCGCTTCGACGATGTTCGACACCGGGCTCGGCACGCTCGCCTGGATTCTCCTGCTCGGTTCTGCCGGGGTCGGCATCTGGCTGGTCTGGTCGGAGGCGAAGAGTCTCTGAACTGGCGGCTGCTGTCCTGGAACCTCTTCCACGGCCGCGACTTCCCGCCTGAACCCGAAGCTGGTGGACTCAGCTGGAGACTGCTCGGTCGGGCGGTCGAAGGTGACGATTACGCGCTTGTCAACCGCAACCTCTTCAACGAGTTCGCAGCGCTGCTCTCCGCCGCGAACTGGGATGCGGCCCTGCTTCAGGAGGTGCCGCCGCGCTGGGCCGAGGAGTTGGCCACGGCGACCCGCTCCGAGTTCCTGACGAGTCCGACCGCACGAAACTGGATGCGCCCTCTGACCGCCCCGTTCGCGCGCGCCCGGCCCCACCTGACCGGAAGCTGGGAGGGCGGCTGCAACCTGACTCTGGTCCGCAGGGGCCGTCCGGGAGCCTCGATCGAAAGCAGGCAGCGTGCGACGCTTTGCCGCTGGCCGGAGCGGCGGGTCGTCTCGATGGTCCGGACCCGGTCCGGCATCTGCCTGGCCAACCTCCACGCCTCGACCGGCACCGGCGCGGCCGGGGACGTACTCGAAGCCGCCCGCGTGGTCGACCAGTGGGCCGGAGACGCCCCTCTGGTGCTCGGCGGCGACTTCAACCTGCGGCCCGGATCCTCAGAAGCGTTCGACCGGCTCGAACTGCTGTACGGGCTGACCGGTGCCACCGGTCCGAAAGCGATCGACCACCTGCTCTTTCGGGGTGCCCGGGTTCTCGACCCGGCCGGAGCCTGGCCCGCAGTCCGGCGGGACGTACCGGACTCCGGGACCGGCCTCAAGCTGAGGCTCTCCGACCACGCGCCGGTGGTCTGCCGCGTTTCCAACTGAGCTACACCCCCGTGAGGCACCCGGGCCCGGGTTCGCTGATTGAGCCATGTCCCCGTTCGGCACCCCGACCCCTTCACTGAGCCGTGACGGTTTCGTATCGAACGTCGAGACACGTCTGAGCGGGACCGGCCGATGCTCGC
>JAUQWL010000179.1 GCA_030835185.1 Solirubrobacterales bacterium
GTTGCGGCCGGAGGTTCCGGTCGAAAGGCTGCCCGGCCTCGGTCACTATCCGCAGATCGAGTACCCGCCGGCTATCGCCTCGGCCCTCGCCGCTGCCGAGCGCCGGGCGCAGTAGAGAGGTCTCCCGCCTCCCCGCACCGCCCGGGCGGTTGCCGTGTCAGACTTGAGGGGCCTCATCGAGGTCCGTCCGGAGGGGTGGCAGAGCGGTTGAATGCACTGGTCTTGAAAACCAGCAAGCGTCTTACGGCGCTTCGAGGGTTCGAATCCCTCCCCCTCCGTTGACGAACCGGGATTCCCGTCCTGCCAGCGGGGTACCAATGAGATTGAGGGTTCGATCCCGCCGGTCTATTCGATGCCGGGTTCCGGCTCGGCCAGCTGTGCCAGCAGGCTCTGGGAGTCCTCGATGCTGGTCGTGATCAGCTGTCGGGCGACTTCGAGCAACTCGGCGATCCGGGGGTCCTTGATCCCATAGAAGACGTTCTTGCCTTCACGGCGGGCCACCACGACGTCGCGGTTTCGCAGGGCGGCCAGGTGCTGCGAGGTGCTGCTGGCATCCAGGCCGAGCGCCTGCTGGAGATCGCCGACCGTGCGCTCGCCGTCCCTCAGCAGTTCGAGGATACGGACCCTTGCGGGGTGCCCGAGAACTCGGAACAGTTCCGCCTTGACCTGTGAGACACGCGGTTGCCCGCCGGCTGGAGTCTGACCGGGCATCAGGCCTCATCCTTTCGTATCGGACGGCGCAGCAACGGCATCGCATCGAGAAGGGCCTCTACGATCTCGGACGGAGAGGGCGGGCAGCCGGGAATCCGGATGTCCACCGGGAGCAGGTCCTCCGCCGGACCGGCGAGTTCGTCCGGATTGGCGATCACGTCCACGCCGAGCGCACAGTTTCCGAGCGCGGCGACGAGCCGCGGCTCGGGCATCGCCTCGTAGGCGGCCAGCAGCGGCCCCGCCATTCGCCTGGTCACCGTGCCGGTGATCAACAGGACATCGGCGTGGCGGGGTGAGGCAACCATCGAGAGTCCGTAGCGGCCGAAGTCGTAATGCGGCGCTGCGGCATTGGCGAGTTCGTGCTCGCAGCCGTTGCATGATCCGCAGTCGACGTGACGCAGTGCCAGGGACCCGGGCACCCCAGGGGCCGGCAGCGCGATTCCGCGACGGAGCTGCTGGAGTCTCTTGTACATCACGTACATGGCTCAGCGGTCCACACAGGCGTAGCAGAGCTCGAAGCTCTTGTTGATCAAAGGAAAGTCCGGCATGATCGCCCCGGCCACCACGTCGGCAACGGCCGGCCAGTTGGCGAAGGAGGCGGTTCTGAGGTGGAGGCGGGCGATCCGTCCCCCTGCGGCCTCGACGCAGCAGACCGTGGCTCCACGCGGGCTCTCGGTGCGACCGACTCCGACCGCCGCCTGCCGACGCCCCGCCACCGCCAGGCCCGGGCCGCAAGGGGGCCGTGCGAGCAGCTCGCCAAGGATTGCCCCGGTCTGCTCGATCTCGACGGCTCGGACCCCGGCCCTGGCCGCTACGTCACCGGCCGGCCGGTCCGGGCGCGCCGGCTCCAGCCCCGGGTACCAGAGGCCGGCGGGTGAACCGGCCCGGGCGTCGGTCCGGATCCCGCTCGCCCTGGCCGTCGGCCCCACCGCACCCCGGCGCAAAGCCTGGTCTCTGTCGAGAATCCCGATCCCCCCCAGCCGGTCCTGGACCGATTCCATGAATGTGAGAGTCCGCCAGGCCTCGCCGGCCTCGCGGACGATCGATGCAAGCTCTCCGCCGGCCTCGTGGGCGGTTGCTTGGTCAAGAACGGTCGTGCCGCCGCCGGTGCGAATCGTGTCGAACAGGAAACGGTGACCGGCCACCCGGAGGTTGAGGCGCTGGGCACGCTCTTTGAGCGCCGCAAAAGTCATGGCTCCGGGGTCGAAGCCGACACCCGAGCAGAGTGCCGAGAGGTCGTGAAGGTGGTTGTAGAGACGCTCCAGTTCCAGCAGGATCGTGCGACCGCGGCGCAGGTCCTCGTCGGGCTCGAGTCCCATGAGCGACTCGATCGCCGTCGCACAGGCAAGCGAGTTGGCCACGGCACAGGGGGCACAGGAACGCTGGGCCACGGCGACCCCCCGGGCGAGGTCCAGGCCGGCAGCGACGCCCTCGAGGTCCCGGTGCTTGTAGAAGAGACGGAGATCCAGGTGCAGGATGCGCTCACCGACGACATGGAAGCGGAAGTGGCCGGACTCGATCACCCCGGCGTGGATCGGCCCCACCGCCACCTCATGGACGTCCGGCCCCTCGACAGGCGTGATCCACGCATCTCGATCGGCCGGGTGCCCGACCAGCGCCCGCATCGGCTCGTGTCCGTCGAAATGAACCCGGTGGACGTCGTGGGCTTCACGTTCGTCCCACTCCGCCGCAGGCAGCAGATCGACGATGGAATCCGTCCTCGAGGCCACCGCGACCGTGCTCAGAACCCGGACCCCGACGCCGTCGCGCATCACCAGCCGGACGACGGGGTCGTGACCGGCCGGCACCGCATACAGGCAGTCGAACTGCCCGCCCGCCTGGATCGCTGCACCCACCGCCGATCGCCAGTCGCCCGGTTCCACGTCTTCGATCGCGATCTGCCCGGTCACCCGACACCCGCCATCAGGTCGCTGACAAAATCGGATCCGGGCAGGACAAAGGCGGCAGCGCTCAGCCCCAGCATCAGCAGGCCGCAGACCGCGGTCAGGCGGACCAGCCGGGGACCGGAGCGTCCCGACGGCCATCTCTTCACCCGCGGCTCGCCCACGAGCCCCTCGATCAACGGGTGGATGAGACCCAGGAACCCCAGTGCCAGCAACGTCGCGGCGACGACGGTGACCGTGATCTCGCCTGCCTCGACCCCGCCCAGCAGGATAAGGATCTCGCTGACGAAGAGCGGTGACGGCGGCACCGCGGCCAGTGCCCCGAGACTGACGC
>JAUQWL010000180.1 GCA_030835185.1 Solirubrobacterales bacterium
AAGCATTCTGGCGTGACCGGTGACCGCTTGGGTACCAGAATGGTACCAAACTTCTCCGAGGTGCATGATTTGCGCAATCCTGGACATTCAGCCCCGGAATAGAAACGTGGTCCCACAACGAGATTTCCGCATGGTTGCTAGGGGCGCGGCCGATTACCCCCCATTTTCGAGGTATCATTGGGGTGGTCAAGGCGCACCGGGAGGTTTGAAAGCGTGATCTCCCCGTCCCGTGAACCCCAATCGGGGCTCACGGAGGTCGTAGGTGGTCGTTTTTGGTAGTTGAAGGCAATGCGGAGCGGGGGACCTACCAGATTCTGGGGTCCCCACGGGAAGAAGAGGCTTCGGAGACGGGGCCGCCGCGCACGCCATCGGGATGGCGGTGGGCCCAGACGCCGGAGGTGGCGGCCGCGGTTTCTTGAGAAGGGTCGCGGTCATCGTCCGCCTGCCGCTGGGTCTGCGGCAATTGTGGAACCTCGTGGTCCGAGGAGGAGACCGGCGAAATCGCAGACGCCTTCAAGGACAGGCTGAAGAGAATCAACAGGTTGAGAACGGTCGCAGTGACGACGGCCTGCACCTTGGTCTTTGCGCGACCGACATAGCGGGCTTGGCGTGCACCGAGCTGCATCATCCGAGCGATCCCGTGCTCAGCCTGCTGGCGGTCTCTCAGGTCCTGGCGGAACTCCTCAGTCTGCTGGAACTCGCGGGCTGCCTGCAGCAGGTCTTCCTGTGGATGAAGGGTGACAGTTCGCCCTCCGCTTTTGTCTTTCGTGCGCAGGCAGGCGTCCCTGTGTGGGCACGCCTGGCAAACGGGGACAGGAAAGTAGAACTGTTTCACCCGCGGACCCTGGTCGGACTTGACCCACTTGAAGTCCTCTGTGGTCTGGCCAACCGGACAAGTGACACTCTCGTCGCTAACCTGAAAGTGGGTTTTGTGGAAAGGCTGGTTGCTGGGCGGAGCCGGGACTTTGGCTACCAGCGTGCGACCGGCCTCGACGTATTCCTGACGGGTTTCACCGGGCCCGTAGGCGCAGTCTCCCACAGTCTTCTCAACAATGAGGCCGGTGTTGGCTTCGACTGCCTCAGTCATCTTAAGAGCATTCTGGCTGTCCGGAGCATTCCCAGGAAGCACGTCTACGGCCGTGATCATGCCACTACTCGGATCAGTAGCTGTGGCCAGTTTGTGCCCATCAAACCTCTTGGATGCGCTCTTGCGGCCGTGCCGAATCTCAGGGTCTGTGGCGGAAGGCATTCTGTCCTTCGCTGTCCCCTGCCGGATCCGCACCTTGCCGGGTTGGGAAGGGTCTGGTTCAGTGTCCTGAGAGATCAACCGCTGCAGCAGCTCTTCGGCTTGAGTCATGAGAGCCTGCTGCTTCTCGGTTGCTACGGCCTTGAGCTTCGCGGAATGCGAAAGCAAACGCTCAGCGTCGGCCACGATGCTGTTGAGGAAGACCCGTCGTTCCGAATCGTTACTCCAGTCGATACCCGCGCCCCCTTTGAGGCTGACCTTCCGGTCCACGTAGCGCGACAAGTCCAGTCGCTTGGCCAGAACTTCAAGCTTGTCACCTGTGACCCCGGAAAGCGCTCTGCAAAGAATCTTGATTCCCTCGGCAACCAGGTTGTAGGTGTCCTGGACTGCGCCTCTGCCCAGAAGAGGGCTCGTGTCCAGGACTGTCTTCAGCTTGGAGCCATTCAGCAGGTCGAACCTTTTGGCTTCGCCCAGCGATAGTCTGAGAAACAGCGCTTCTGCGGCATCGTGCAGCAGCAGCTTTGCACGGAACTCTTGCAATGTGCTCTTTGCGAAGGGCTTGTCTCCCTCTTCCAGATTCAGAGCGACCTTCCATCGATCATCGAACTTGGTGCGATCAACGGCTTCCTGGTCGGAGCACCGGTCGTACATCTGCAAAATGGTGGTGAGCGCCAAAGTGGATGGACACACGCAGGGCCGGCCGTTATCGGCACAGTACCACTCTCTGAACAGCTCATCATCAAAGATTCGGCGTCCATTCTCGCCCAGATAAGCGTAGAAAGTCTCCTTCCCGACCCAATCGATTAGCCGATTGTAGCCGCCGAAGAGAGTTCCCTGGGTTTCAGAAGCACGGAACATTCGTGGAAGGCTCCTACTGATTGCTGGAGACTTCCCTTCGAGGCGAACGCCCAATTATCATGCCGATAGCAGAAGAATTTTGGGTCCGAAATCCCGGCTCTCCCCGTCCTCTGTGCTCTCCGTGGTTCCCCAAAGAGCACCAAGTAGGTGGGCATCGAGGGTTTCCGGCCGCGCCCCTAGGGATCGACCACCATGGCCGCGCCCCAGGCGCCCCCGACGCCTCCAGCCAGTCCCAGGACGACCGCGGCCAGCGGCGAGCCTGTGCTGATCCCAGCCAGTGCTCCCGCGGCGGCGCCCACGATGGCTCCGGCTGCGCTGGCTTTGTTGGTCACATCGGTCCCGCCCAGGTTGCTGATATCGTAGGCCAGTCCGGCAAATCGTCCCAGGGCGAAACCAGCCGCGCCGCCTGCGACGGCTCCGGCCACTCCTCCGGCCATCCCTCCGGTCAGGCCCGCCACCACTCCGGCCAGTCCGGCGATCATGCCGGCTGCAGCCACGATGTTGACCTTCATCGCCTCCGGGCTGGTGGGGTCATACCCCGGCGGCGGGGGCTCGACCAGCGAGCCGGCCTGGTAGCCGTCCACGAATCCGCCCACCGAGGCGGTGGGGGCGCTGAGAGCCCGGCCGGGGGCAAAGGAGCTGGGATGGGAAGCGGCGGTGATCACCATGGCGAAACCCTCTCTTCATGCAATTCTCTATCTTTTTGTCCGCCGCCATCATGCCCTGAAGTCCAGACCCCAATTGCCAACCTCTGGTTACAAATTCGCCAGGAAGCACCTGGTCGCCTGAGAACACTTCCCTGTTATGGAACCGATCTCCGGGCGCCTGCGCCGAACCCTCCGGGCCATCATTTTACTGGGCAGCCTGTACACCGGCGCCAGTCTGGCCTGGTCGGCGGCCCAGCCCCCCCCGACTCGCGACCTCTGGGAGCCGCGTCCCTTGCTTTTGAACAGCTCCCCGGGACCTCTCAGCTC
>JAUQWL010000181.1 GCA_030835185.1 Solirubrobacterales bacterium
CCGGTCAGCCACTGGCAACAGATCAAGTCGGACAAGGCGACCGCGGCGCTGGCGGCCGGCACGATCGTGATCGCGGGAGCCGTTGTCGTGGCCCAGTACAGCCGGCGCCTCAATCGCCGCACGCACGATCCGCAAACCGACGAGCCGTTGATCGCGTCCGCTCCGGCGGCCGCGGTCGACACGGTGGGCGTGGCCATCGAGGGTTTCAGCGCAGCACCCCGCCACGAGGTGGTCCTGTTCAACCTGCTGTCCGGATTCCTCGGTTCGTTCGCGCTGGTCCGGCTGAGCACCTGGGCGATCCGGGAGGGCAAGGGCCCGTTCCGCAACGTCAAGGTCGGAGGCCGGCACATCCATCACTTCATCCCGGGCATCCTGATCGCTTTCGCCTCGGGAATCGCCGGACTGCTGATCACGGAGGGCAAGGGCGACGCCCACGCCGCGGTGACCATGGGTATCGGCATGGGCCTGACCTTCGACGAGGCGGCCCTGCTGCTCGACATGCGTGACGTCTACTGGACGCGGGAGGGCCTGCTCAGCGTGCAGATCAGCCTCGCCACCGGTGCCGTCATGGGCGCGACCATCATCACCATGAGGATCCTCGGCCGGGGCGAGAAGCGCCGGGAGGCGGCGGGCGAGATTCCGATCTGACGCCGGCTCTTGAACCCGGCCTCTCCGATTCAGAGCAAAAAAATGCCGGCCGGCAAGCCGGCTCAAGGGAGAGCGAGCCGACCCGCCTGTCACCGGCGAAGCGCTGCTGAGGGTAGGGAGGGACCCCAGTCAACGTATTTTGCAGTCCGTCACGTCCAGTGATGAACTTGCTTGGACGGCATTGTACACCAAACACCAGAGTTTATGGGTAGGGAGCTGCAACCCCGTATTCAGGGCTGACGGCACCGTAAACGCCTCCGTACCGTGGACTTCACCGATCGCCCGGTAAACCGGGAAGGGACGGATCAGCCGGCGGATATCCAGACGTTCTGGTCGTGTCCCGGGCCGACGCCGACCAGGGCGATCGGAACACCGACGAAGTCGCTGATGAAACGGATGTAGTCGAGGGCTTCGGCGGGCAGATCCTTCTGGTCGCGACACCCGGTGATCTCATCGCCGAAGCCGGGCAGGTCGACGTATTCGGGAGTGACGTTGTGAAGAATCGACTGGTGGTAGGGGAAGTCCTCCAGCACCGCACCCTCGCGCGAGCGGTAGCGAACCGCCACCTTGAGCGTCTCGAGCCCGGCCAGTACGTCCAGCTTGGTCATCGCCAGGGCCGAGGTGCGGTTCAATCGCACGGCGTACTTCAGCGCCACCAGGTCGAGCCAGCCGCAGCGGCGACGGCGGCCGGTCGTCGTCCCGAACTCGTGGCCGCGTTCGGTCATGTACTCGCTGATCTCGTCGTGGAGTTCGGTCGGGAACGGGCCCGAGCCGACCCGGGTCGTATAGGCCTTGACGATGCCCCAGACTTCGTCGATGTCGGTCGGACCGACTCCGGCGCCGACGCAGGCCGCCCCGGCGATCGGGTTGGACGAGGTCACGAACGGATAGGTACCGTGATCGAGGTCGAGCAGGGCCGCCTGGGCACCTTCGAAGATCACCTTGCGGCCGGCGTCGAGCTCTGCCCAGCACAGCTTCGCGGTGTCGGCGATGTACGGCTCGAGGCGGTGGCCGTAGGAAAGGTAGGCCTCGGTTATCGAGTGGAGGTCGAGGCGGTCGTCCGGCAGCTCGTCGTCGGAGGGCTCGCCCTCCTTCTGAAGCTTGCGGCGACGCACGGAAAGCATCCTGATCGCCTGCTGTTTGCTCTCCAGCGCAGCCATGATCTTCTTCCTGAGGATCTTCTCGTCGAGCAGGTCCTGGACCCGGATTCCGACCCTGAGCGCCTTGTCGGCGTAGGCCGGCCCGATGCCGCGGCGGGTGGTGCCGATCGAGAGCTTTCCCAGCTTCAGCTCGTCCGCCGTGTCCAGAAGGATGTGGTAGGGCATGATCAGGTGGGCGTTGGAAGAGATCCGCAGGTTGGCGGTGCTGATGTCCGCTTTGCGCAGTCCCTCGATCTCCTCGAGCAGGACCTTCGGGTCGACCACGACGCCGTTGCCGATAACGCAGTACTTGTCGGCGTGCAGGATCCCCGACGGGATCAGGTGGAACTTGTACTCCTCGCCGTGGCGCACGATCGTATGGCCGGCGTTGTTGCCGCCCTGGAATCTGACGATCGCGGAGGCGTCTCCGGCGAGCAGATCGGTGATCTTGCCCTTGCCTTCGTCGCCCCACTGCGTCCCGACTATTACGAGTCCCGGCATCGAAGGCCCAGTCTACGGAGTGAGGGCCGCGGACGGGCATCGCCGGGAACCGGCGCGGCGAGGGTCGGCTACCGTCCCGTCGCGGTAACGGCCGGTCACTGCTGCGGCGGCTGAAATTGCATGCGGTGGTCCGTCCCGTACAGCGGCAGCGGATCCCCGCAGATCTCGACCAGCCGGGAGACGATGCGGTCACCGAGCTGCTCTTCCAGCTGGGCCTGGTCGTAGTTGGTGGTCACCATGACCGACTTCTGACGCTCATAGCGCTCGTTGATCAGTGCGTAGAGCTGCTCGAGAACCCATTCGGTACGCTTCTCGGTGCCGAGGTCCTCGAGGTGCAGCATGTCGACCTCGCAGAGCCGCTCGAAAAAGTCTGCGTAGGACTCGTCACCCGGTTCGCTGTCGTAGGTCGAGCGGATCCGGCCCAGCAGCTTCGGCAACGAGTAGATCGCCGCCGCCCTGCCGCTCTCCAGGATGTGCCTGGAGACCAGCATCGCAAGGCTCGTCTTGCCCGTACCCGTATCCCCCATCAGCCAGATCCCGCGGCCTTCCTGAAGGTTCACGTCGAGGCGGTCTATGTAGTCGCGGATCGCGTTGACCACGACCGAATCGATCGTGGTCACCGGAGGACGATCGAAAGAGACTCCGCGGTACCGGGCCGGGATGACCGAGTTGATGCCGGCGCTCCGGGCCCGCATCAGTCGCGGTTTGAGACAGTCGCATTCGTAGGCGAGGTCGTCATCGCCGAGGATCCAGCCGGAGCCGTCACAGCGCCCGAACGGGCAGGGGCCGAGCTTGCCGCTTCCGGAAGCCGCGATCGCCATCAACGGGCTCCCATCAGTATGTGCCGGCCGCCTGGCCGGACTCCCGCTCGGCCCTGACGGCCGCCGGACTGCCTTCGCCGGTCGGATGTTCAGGAGCCGGTTCGGCGAACTTCGGGTATTCCGGCTTGAATACCAGGTTGACCGTCCCGATCGGGCCGTTTCTGTGCTTGGAGATGATCACCTCGGCGGTGCCGTCGCGATCCTCGGCCTTGCGGTAGACATCCTCGCGGTAGAGGAAGGCGACCAGGTCGGCATCCTGCTCGATGTTTCCCGAATCGCGCAGGTCGGAGAGGATCGGCCGTTTGTCGGTGCGGCTCTCGTTGGCGCGCGACAGCTGCGACAGCGCCACGACCGGCACCTCGAGCTCGTTGGCGAGCAGCTTCAGCCCGCGGCTGATCTGGCCGACTTTCTCGACCATGCTCGACCGCGACTCGTCCATGCGCATCAGTTGCAGGTAGTCGACGATGATCAGCCCGAGGCCTTCTTCCTCCTGGGCATGGAGCCGCCGGGCCTTGGCCCTCAGGTCGAGCAGGCCGAGATCGGATGTGGTGTCGATCCAGAGCGGTGCCGCCTCGAGCTTGTTGCAGGCATCGACCACCTTGCCCCAGTCACGCTGGCTGACCTTGCCCTTGCGCAGCCTGTCGCCGTAGACCCTCGACTGGGAGGCGATGAAACGCTGGGCGAGTTCGATCTCGGACATTTCGAGCGAGAAGAAAGCGACCGCGCGGTTCTCCCTTACCGCCACGTTCTCGGCGACGTTGGCGACGAAGGCGCTCTTTCCCACCGACGGCCGGGCGGCGACGATGATCAGGTTCGACGGCTGGAAACCCCCGGTCATCTCGTCCAGATGGTTGAACCCGGTCGCAGTGCCGGTCATCTTCAGCTCGCCGCTGGAGAGCTTCTCGAGCCGTTCTATCTCGTCGCCGAGGACGTCGTTCAACCGCCGGAAGTCCCCGGCCTGCTCCTTGTGGGCAACGTCGAAGAGCAGCTGTTCGGCCCGCTCGGACAGCTCCCGACCGGAACCGTCGCGCTCCTCGACCCACGCACCGATCTGGTGACTGGTGTCGAGCAGCCGCCTGAGCAGGGCGTTCTCCTTGACGATCTCGGCGTAATGCCGGACGTTGCCGGGAGCCGCCACCTTCGCCGCCAGCTCGGAGACGTAGTTCCGGCCGCCGGCTTCCTCGATCTGCCCCGACTCGGTCAGGGCCTCGCTGACCGTCAGCTCGTCGCAGGGGCGGTCGGAGCTGTAGAGATCGAGCATCACCCCGTAGATCGTGCGGTGGCGATCGAGGTAGAAATCGCCCGCCTTCAGCTTTACGTCATCGACGACCCGGTTGACCGCAGGGTCGCTGACCAGCATTGCGCCGAGAACTGACTCCTCGGCTTCAATGTTCTGGGGTGGTACCCGGGTGGCTATTTCTCTTCGGCGACGATCGTCTTGACCGAAGCCGTCGCGCCGCCTGCTATCTCGACGTCGATCATGTAGGTGCCGACCTGGTGAATCGGGACATCGAGACGGATCTTGCGCTTGTCGACCTTGATGCCACGAGCGTCGCGGATCGCCTCGGCGATCTCCTTGGTGGTGACCGATCCGTAGAGCTTGCCGTCCTCACCGGCACGGTGCTGGATCGTCAGCACGGTCTTGGAAAGCAGGGAGGCCGACTCCGCCGCCCTGGCGAGCGCTTCGCGTTCGGCCTTCTCGGCCTGCTCCTTGCGGCGGATCGCTTCCTCGAGCGCTCCCGGGGTGGCCGGCTGGGCCAGGCCGCGGGGCTGGAGGAAGTTGCGGAGGTAACCGGGAGAAACCTCGATCGCAGTGCCGTTTTCGCCGAGTCCCTCAACGTCGGCCAGCAGGATCGCCTGGGCCATTACCGCTCTCCTACGTAGGGCAGCAGAGCGACTTCGCGGGCGCGCTTGACGGCGACGCCGAGCTGGGCCTGATGCTTGCGGGAGAGTCCGGTCACGCGGCGTGAGCGGGTCTTGCCCTTGTCGGAGATGAACCTGCGCAGCAGGGTCAGATCCTTGTAATCGATGTTCTCAGCCGTGATCTTGGTGTACTTGCGCGGCCGGATGCGCTCACTGAAGCGCTTGCCGCGGCGTGCTGATCCTGCGTCTCTTGTGTTAGCCAATTTCTTTTCGTTGCCTTACGTAGTTCCGGCCCGGACGGCCGGGCAATTCAGGGTCAGCAATGGTAGCGATTTGTCCGTCACGCTGCGGACGGTGAGGCTCCGGCAGCCGTCTTCCGGCCAGGCCCCACTGCGGCGAGAGGGCCTCGCCTGTCCGGTTCGCTCAGAACGGGATGTCGTCATCGGCACCGCCGCCGGCCGGTGCGAAATCGCCGGTGTCGGCCGGCACGTCGGCCGCAGGAGTGAAACCGCCGCCCTGGCCTCCGCCCTGGCCTCCGGGAGCCGAGCCGTCCCGCGAGCCGAGGAACTGGACCGTATCGGCGACGATCTCGACCGTCTGACGCTTGCCGGAGCCGTCCTTTGCCTCCCACTCACGCCAGTCGAGACGCCCGTCGATCGCGACCGGGCGGCCCTTGGAGAGATAGTTGCTGCAGTTCTCACCCTGCGCGCCCCAGACGGTGACGTTGAAGTAGTTGGGCTTGTCGACCCACTGACCGCTCTGGTCCTTGCGGCGTCCGTTGACGGCGACGCGCAGCGTGCAGACGGCGGTCCCGCTCGGGGTGCTGCGCAGCTCGGGGTCGGTGGTCAGGTTGCCCGTAATCGTGACCCTGTTGATGTTCTCAGCCATTGCGTATTCGCTCCTTATCGTTCGTTTCGTTCATCACGGTGTCAGTCTGTGCGTCGGGTCCGCGGAGCGGTTCCTGACGGCGCGTTCTGAAACTTAGCGTGAGGACTTGACGAAATAACTGTGCGGCACGGATAATTCGCCCCCCTTTGCCGCATTCTGCGGAAAAGGGTTGCGTTCCGTGGGCGGTCGGCGCATATGAAGGATGCCGGGCCGGTGAAAACGACCTTGAGGAAAGAGACGGTGCCATGAGAAAGGACGAAAGCGGCTCACCATCCGAGCTGATCGATGCAAGGATCGAGCAGCTCGGTGACTGGCGCGGCGAAACGCTCGCCCGGGTCCGGAAGCTGATCCACGACGCCGACCCCGAAGTGGTCGAGGAGTGGAAGTGGAGGGGGGTTCCGGTCTGGGAACACTCGGGGATCATCTGTACTGGCGAGAGCTACAAGGACAAGGTCAAGCTGACCTTCCACAAAGGCGCCTCGCTGGAAGACCCGTCCGGTCTCTTCAACGCCAGCCTCGAAGGCAATGCCAGGCGGGCGATCGACATCCACGAGGGAGAAGAGATCAGCGCAAGTGCGCTGAAGGGGCTGATCCTCGCCGCGGTGGAACTGAACGAGTCCAAGGCCACAGGACGACGGGAAAAGTAGCGGGCGGACTGAGCGGGGGCGATCCCGTCCACTCGGCTATCCCGCGGGATCAGTGACCGCTCGGTAGGCCACGTCGATCCTGGGACCGCGCGGTAGGCCTTGTCGATCCTGGTCTAGTAGTCGCGCGAACGGCGGCGGGGACGATCGTCATCGTCTCCCGTCGGCGCCATGATGACCGCGGTGGCGGGCGGAGCCGGCAGGACCGGATCGTCCGGGTCGACCCTGAATACCCGAAAGCGCATGATGCCGTCGGCGATCTTCAGGTTGTGGTCGAGGTCCTCGAGCAGCGAGGTCGGTGCCTCGAAGCGGAACCAGCGGTAGTCGGATTCCGACTTGTGGTCGATCTCGTAGGCCATCTCGCGGATGCCCCAGTTGTCTTCGTGAAGCAGGTTGCCGGCCGCCTCGATCGACGCCTTGGCGTCGGAGGCGAGCTTTTCACGGGCTTCTTCCTCGACGGCGGGGTCGAGCATCAGGATGAGTTCGTACTGGCGGGCTGCTTCAGACAAAATCGACGCGGGACTATACCGGGGATCGGGGGGAGAGACCCCTTCCCCCCGCCCTTACAGACCTATGACAGGCCTGAGGATCGATCGCGAACGGGCGATCAAGGTGGCCGCCATCTGCGGCCTGGCCGTGATTTCGGTCTCGATCCTGCCCGGTCTTCTGCGCCCCCCGGAGCCTCCCCCGTTGCCGCCGGACGTCGGCTTCAACCCGGCTGAAACGGCTCTGACAACAACCTCAGGTCCCGGTGGCGGGTCAGATGTCGCAGCGTCCGGGAGCACGAAGGAAAGATCAAAGCGCCCCGATCGCGGCCGACCCGGGGGTGGTAGCGGGGGCGGCAACGGAGGGAGGGGCGGGACCCCGTCGGCGTCGTCCGATCCGCCCGACCCGCCGGTCGGCACGGCCCCGGCTCCGGACGCTCCGGCACCTGCCCCTCCGCCGCAGCCGACTCCCCCGCCGCGGCCCGTTCCTCCACCGCGGCCGGTCCCTCCACCGGAGCCGGCAGCTCCGCCTCCCGCCGCGAGGCCGAACGACGGCTCCCAGGAATTCGCTCCCCGATAGACGGGGCCGGCCGGGTCGGCAGAACGGGCCGGCTCGCGATCGGCCGCGCCCCACCCCTTGATTCGGAGCTGGCCGGCCAGACGGTGGACGACGCGCCCGGTCTGCTGTCGGCCCTGGCTTCCCGAAGCCGCTGGACAACGCGCTCGACCTTCCGTCGGCCCTGGCTTCACGAGCCGGGAAAGGCCGGTCAGCCACCTGCCTCGTCGGCCAGTTGGGCCCTGACCAGGTTGATGTCGGCGACCTGCT
This sequence comes from Solirubrobacterales bacterium, assembly GCA_030835185.1. Classification (GTDB taxonomy): domain Bacteria; phylum Actinomycetota; class Thermoleophilia; order Solirubrobacterales; family 70-9; genus 67-14. Next base: position 7,816 of record JAUQWL010000181.1, read on the forward strand.
CGTCGATCCAGTCTCGCGGGTTGCGGGAGAAGATGACCTCCCGAAGGCCGTCCGCCCGCTCTCGCCGCTCGCGCGGTGTCATGGTCAGCGCCCGGTGAATCGTTTCAGCCTGTTCCTGGATGTCGAAGGGGTTGACCGTCAGCACGTAATCCTCGAGCTCCTCATGGGAGCCGGTGTTCTCCGAGAGCATCAGGACCCCGTCCCTGAGATTGATCGCCGGTGCCTCCTTGGCGACCAGGTTCATGCCGTCGAAGATCGAGTTCACCATCAGCAGGTCGAAATGCTTGTAACGGGCGACCGCCTCGTTGAAGTTCTCGTATACGCGCAGGTCGATCGGCATCCAGTCGGTGGTCCCGTGGCTGTGGTTGACCACTGCGACGAGAGCCTCGATCCGCTCGAGGTATTCGGCGTATTCGGGCACGTCCTGTCGCGACGGCTGGAGGTGGGCGATGAAGGTGACCCGCTCGCGGAACTCGGGGTGCTGGGTGAGGAAGGTGTCGAATGCGGTGAAACCGCGCAGCACGTTCTTTGACAGATCGGCCCGGTCCACCCGCAGGATCAGGTGTTCCCTGCGGCGCGCCAGGACCTCCTTCTCTGCAGTCGCCACCTCCGCCGACTCCGCTGCCCTGATCAGACGCTCGGAGTCGATCGGCAGCGGGTAAGCCCGTACGATCGTGCGGCCCCCCGGATGCTCGACGCTCAGTCCCTCGTAGTCGATCTCGTATCCCATCAGGCGCTTGCAGCAGGCGAGGAAGTTGGTGCAGTAGGCAGAGGTGTGAAAGCCGATGATGTCGTTGGCCAGCAGACCGTCGAAGATCGTTTCCCGGATCCGGCCCGGCAGCACCCGCCAGCTGTCCGGCTGAGACCAGGGAATGTGAACGAAGTGGTAGAGCAGGGCATCCGGACGGGCGGCCCGGATCATGTGAGGGGCCGTATAGAGGTGGTAGTCGTGGAGCATGACCAGCGGACGTTCGCGGTCCTCCACCTGGCGGATCACGGCGTCGGCTATGTCCTGGTTGACCGTCTGATAGCCGTAATCCCAGGCGTCCAGTTCCGCCTGCCGGATGTCGGGAGCGTTGGAGAGGTCCCAGAGGTAGTGCTGGATGAACCAGAGGATCGGGTTGGCGATCACGTTGTAGAAGCCGTCGAAGGCCTCCTTCTCGCTTTCGACCATGAGCACCTTGTAGGAGACATCGTTGATCTCGATGTCCAGCGGCTGAAAATCGTTCTCCCTGGTGACCGCGGCATCTTCGTCGGTCATGGTCGAGGCGATCCAGAGTGCGTCACGGTTGGCGACCAGACCGGAGAGGGCGGTGACGAGTCCGCCGCCGCCGCGGTTCAGGACCCGCTGGCCGTCCTCACCCCGTTCGAACTGGGCCGGACCGCGGTTCGAGACGATGATCAGCGGCCGGGTGGGTTCCTCTTGACTCACGGCTTCAGTCTACGACGGGCGGTCCGGCGGCGCCGGAAAAATGCCGATCAGCGGCCTGCCGATCAGCGGCCTGACAGTGCGGTCGGCCGCTCCTGGAGCTTGATCCCGATCTCCATTGACTTGCCGTCGCGGACGATTTCGAGGGTCACGGTTTCACCGGGGCTGAGTCCACCGATGATCCTGCCGAGATCCTCCGAGCGCTCGACCGGCTCGCCGTCGGCCGCCACCACCACGTCACCGCCGGTCGTATACCGACCGCCCTGGAAGGTGATCTCTTCATTTCCACCACGGATTCCCGCCGCTGCGGCCGGCCCGTCCTTGACCACCTCGGCGATGATCGCACCGCGGTCCGCGTCGATGCCCAGCTTCTCGGCGAGCTGGGGATAGAGCGGCTGGGTGCTCACCCCGATGTAGGCGTACTTCGCCTCGCCGTTCTCACGCAGCTGCTCGACCGAAGACCGGATCGTATTCACCGGGACGCCGAAACCGACGCCGTCGCTGGCACCGGATCCGGTCTGGATCTGCTGGCTGATTCCGATCACCCGTCCGTTGGCGTCGAGCATCGGGCCACCGGAGTTGCCGGGGTTGATCGAGGCGTCCGTCTGGATCGCTCCTTCGATCTGGAAGTCGGTCAGCGATCTGACCGAACGGCCGATCTGTGAAACGACGCCGGTCGAGAGCGAGTGGTCCTCACCGAAGGGGCTGCCGATCACCGCCACCGGCTGCCCGACCACCACCCTGTCGCTGTCGTACAGCTCGAGCGGTTCGAGATCGACCTCATCCGGATCGACCTTGAGCAGTCCCACGTCCGAGAAAGGATCGAAGCCGAGGATCTCGGCGGCAACGATGTTGCCGTCCTTGAACTCGACGAACACCCGGTCGGCAGGGCTGCGCTCCTCGCCTTCGCCGTTGGTGATCACGTGGGCGTTGGTGACGATCTCCCCGTCGTCGTTCAGGACGAAGCCCGAGCCGCCGGCGGCCCTGGGGTCGAACGGTCCGGCGGCCTCGCTGCCGAAGATCGAACTGACCGAGATCACGCCGTCGACGGTGTCGCTGTAAATCTGGGCCGGGTTGAAAACCTTGCCGTCGCTGTCGACGGTCGACACGGTCGCCGGAGCCGGGTCGGGACCGGTCGAGTCACTGGTCGAAGGCCGGTCGGCCGGTTCCGGATCTGAACCGCAGCCGGTACCGAGCGGCAGCATCGCCGCCGAAACCAGGAGCACCGGGATCAGCAGCGAGTGCCGGAAACGGACGGTCTGGCGGTTGCGGAAGGGGAGGGGCATGGACGTCCAGAATACGGAAACCCGGTCGCGGGTCCGCAGCGTCGCGGTGGGATCAGTGAGCCGAAGCGATCAGCGGAAATGGTCGAAGCCGGTCGACGACGGCCGCGACGGATCGCGTCCGGCAACCGTGACCCGACCCGTCGGGTCCTCGCCGCCGCTGCTCCCGGGCGCCGGCACCGGACGGTTGCGGACGACCCTGCCGATGACCTTGAGCGGGCAGCCGGCCGGTGTGAACAGATCGGTTATCGACTCGCGGAGGGAGGGCGGGAAAGTCATCGCGAGCTCGTAATCCTCCCCGCCGGCCAGGGCCAGGTCGAGGCCGCTCCTGGCCGCTGCCGAGGCCACCACCGAAACGCCCGGCTGAATCGGAATCAGGTCCGCATCGATCTCGATAGACACCCCCGAAGAGTCGGCGACGTGGCCGAGGTCCGCCAGCAGGCCGTCGCTGACGTCGATCAGCGAGGTGACTCCCGATCCCCTCAGGGATGACGCCGGCTCCAGCTTCGGCTCCGGCGAAAGCTGACGGGCGATCAGCGCTTCGCGCTCCGGCAGGTCGAGACCGTCGCCGACATCCGTTTCGAGCAGCAGCAGGCCGGCGGCCGCCCCGCCCAGCGATCCGGTGACGGCGACGAGATCGCCTTCGCAGGCCCCCGATCTGAGGATCAACCGCTCTCCTTCCGGCGCCCTGCCGACCACGGTGATCGCCGCGAAGAGAACCGGCGAGGCGACCGTGTCGCCACCGGACAGCGGTGTGGAGAACCGGCGCGAGGCCTCGAGGAAGCCGTCGGCAAGGGCCTCGGCGAAGTCTCTCTCGGTGTCGGCCGGCAGGCCGAGGGTCACGTAGACCTCGCCACGGTCGGCCGCCATGGCCGCGATGTCCGAAAGGGCGACGGCGACCGCCTTCGCCGCTATTTCGGCCGGACTGCTCCACTCCCGGCGGAAATGCACACCCTCGACGACGGCGTCGACCGAAGTCGCCGTCTGACCCGGGTGAGCCGTGACCGAGGCGTCGTCGCCGATGCCGGTCAGAACGGGACCCACCGCCGAAGCCTGCCTGCGCAGGCGGTCGATCAGGTCGAATTCGCTGAAGCCCCGGTCCATCGCTCTCTGACACTATGACCTGTCAGATGAGTGAAGAGACGACCAGGGCCGGCGAAAACGGACGACCGGGCTTCCTCCACCGGGTGGGCCACCTCGGTGCCACGGTCGGCCGTCAGGCTCCGAAGAAGAAGTCGACCAGGCTGATCATCCAGGGCGGCATCGCTCTGCTGATCTTCGGCTTTCTGGTTCTGACGGTCGTTTCGCAGTGGTCGGAGCTGCGCGATCAGGGAGTCGCCTTCAACCTGATCTGGCTGATCCCGGGCGCGGTCGCGATGCTGCTCTATTACATGCTCACCGCTGCGACCTGGGGCCTGATCCTGAGACTGCTCGACCACCCGGTCACGCCCGCGGAAGCGCAGCGCATCTGGGCCCAGCCGCTGCTGGTCCGCTACATCCCCGGCAGCGTGCTCTTCGTGCTCGCCCGGATTCTGCTCGCTGAAAAGGTCGGGGTTCCACGGCGGGTGTCGACCGCCGGCATCGTCTACGAACAGGCGGTGTCGATCGCAGCCGCCCTGAGCATCGCAACCTGGTTCCTGATCGCCCATCCGGACACCCAGGGCCTCTGGATCAGGTGGTTGCCGATCCTGATCATCCCGGTGATGGTTGCCTTCCTCCACCCGAGGATTTTCGGACCGCTGACCGCGAAGATCCTGACCGCCCTGGGGCGCGACCCGCTGCCGAATACGATGGCCTTTCGCGCAGTCCTGACGATCTACGTCCTCTACCTGGGCCTCTGGGCGATCATGGGCATCGGAGCATTCTTCGCAGCCCGCTCGGTCTACGACGTCGGCCTCGCCGAGTTCCCGATCGTCGCGGCCTCGCAGGTGATCGGCTTTCTGGCCGCGGTCATCTCGGCCGTCACGCCGGCCGGACTGGGCGTGCGGGACGCCGCCTTCGCCTGGGCGGTCAAGGCCGCCCTGCCGAGCGGGAGCTTCGGTGTCGGGGCGGCGATCGCGATCGCCGTCCGGGCGGCTCAGACCGTGGTAGAGCTGATCTACGTCGGCGGCGTCACCTTCCTGGCCAGACGGCGGCGCAGGCTGGACGAGAGCCTGGGTGAACTCGTCGCCGAGGCCGAAGCCGCCGAAGCTGAAGCGGCCGAAGCCGCCGAATCCTCGTCGCGTTAGGTCAGCCCGGCGAAAAGCCGCCGCTGGGGCTGTCCGCCGGAGGCGCCGGGGCCGGGTTGCCGCCCCCTGCCGGATCCTGTCCGACTCCGGGCGCGTAAGCGTCCGGGTTGGCCGACGGGTCTGACTCCTCGTCGGCGTCGGCGTTGTCGGCGTCCTCTTCGTCGGCGTCGGCCTCGGGGTCGAACTCGCTCTTTTTGTCCGGAGAGACCGTGTAGCCGCCGGCGAAGTCGCCCCAGACGATCGCTTCGTCCGGGACGGGGGTGGACTCGCAGGGCACACCGGCGCCCGAGAAGAAGCTGCCCCAGATGCTGGCCGGAACGGAGCCGCCGTCGAGCCCGGTGCTGATGTCATTCGACTCGGGGTAGCCGACCCAGGTGGCGGCGGCGAGGTTCGGCTGATAGCCGACGAACCAGGCATCCACCTGATTGTCGGTGGTGCCGGTCTTGCCGGCCTGGCCGGAACAGCCCGTGTAGGCCCCGGT
>JAUQWL010000182.1 GCA_030835185.1 Solirubrobacterales bacterium
AACGGACCGGAGGGCCCCATGGAATTAGCATGTAGCGGGGACGCTAGGAACGCAATGGTCTTCTTCCGACGTCTGGAACAGCAATTCTTCCCTCCGCAAGAGATGGCGTAGTTAGCCCGTGCGCTCAATGGATGAACGCCACGCGCGAGCCTCCTGAAGCTCGCGCTCACGTCGAAATTCCCGAAGTAGCGCCTCGTCTTCGTGCCGCTTTGCTTCCCGATCCAGACGCTGTTGCCAGCGAGAGTCCGTCACGCCTTCCCAGGCAACAAGAATTCGACCGTCCGAAAGTGTCAGGGATCGGACGAAATGATCCACTGAGAGATCGTTCGATATGATCCACCCGGCGAGACCTCGACGGAGAGATCGTTCGATATGATCCACCGCCCGGACTTGTCATCCGCGCATCGATTCTAACCTCTGAGTCGTCAGTAACCAACGAGACCTCAACTGGAGGAGTTCGTTGGCAAGAAGGAGACTCAGAATGTTAGACTATCAGGAGATCCTGGCGCAGATGCGCCAGGACGTCAGTGCTCGTGTCATCCAGGACAAAGGGTTGGCGAGCCGCAATACGGTGAAGAAGATCGCCCAGGTGGCCGGACCGCTCGGCTGGCTCGACCCGGGCAACCCTATGCCGAGCCCGGATGAGATCGTGGCCCACCTGGTCAAGGAGCCGCCCGTTCCCGAGCGGGAGTCCACGGTTGAGCCCTATCGCGAGAAGATCGAGGAGTGGCTGAAACAGGGGCATAAGCCGCTGGCGATCTTCAGACAACTGCAGCGCGAGGACAAGCCTTTCCGTGGCAGCCTGGGCGCGGTGAAGCGCTTCATCAAGCGCCTGTCAGTGGCCGAGCCTGAGGCCTATGTGGTGCTTCACTTCGAACCCGGGGAAGCGGCCCAGGTCGACTTTGGCTCAGGCCCGTTGGTACCGCACCCAGCGACCGGCAAGCCCACGAAGACCCACGTCTTCGTGATGACCCTCTGCCACAGCCGCCACCAGTATGCCGAGCTGGTCTGGGACCAGAAAGTGGAAACGTGGCTGCGCTGCCACCGCAACGCCTTTGAGTTCTTTGGCGGTGTCGTGGGCCAGGTCATCATTGACAACCTCAAGTCGGCCATCACGCGGGCTTGCGTGCGCGAGCCGGAAGTGCAGCGGAGCTACGAGCAGTTCGCTCGTGACTACGGCTTCCAAATCAAGCCCTGCAAGCCGCGGACCCCGCGCCACAAGGGCCGCGTGGAACGGGGCGTGGGCTACTTCAAGACCTCGTTCATGCCTTTGCGCGAGTTCCGCAGTCTTGGCCACGGCAACCAGCAACTGCTCGAGTGGGTTCTGGGCGAGGCCGGCAACAGGGTACATGGCACGACCCAGGAGGTCCCGCTGCGGGTCTTTGCCGAGCGGGAGAAGGCGGCGTTGAAGGCACTGCCAGACCCGCGCCCGGAGCTGAGAACCTGGGCGAAGGCCAAAGTACACCCGAACTGCCACCTGAACTTCGAGAAATCGTACTACTCGGCGCCCTACCGGTGCATCGGCGTCGAGCTGGAGGTCCGCGCCGGGGAGCGAATCGTTGAGCTCTACCGCGACCACGAGCTCGTGGCCATGCACCCGCGGGCGGAGCGGCCGGGCAGTTGGCTGACGCTCGAGGAACACTACCCTCCGAGCAAAGTGGCATACCTGCAGAAGACGCCGCGCTGGTGCCTGCGCCGCGCGGAGGACATCGGCCCTTCGTGCCTCGAGTTCATGCAGAAGCTGCTGGGCGACAGGGTTCTGGACCGGCTGGCCGGAGCGCAGGGCGTGTTACGGCTGGCCAGCAAGTACGGTGGAGTCCGTCTGGAGGCGGCCTGTGCGCGAGCGCTGCGCTTCGAGAACATCAGCTGGCGGGCTGTCCAGAACATCCTGCAGAAGGGGCTCGATCAGGTTCCCGACCTGCCCGAGCGCTCCGGCCAGATGCACTTCGACTTCCCCGAGGCTCCGCGTTTCCAGCGGGACATCGGTGCCCTGCTCCGCGTGGAGGTGGACAATGGCTAACTTTGACAAGTTCCTCCCCCAACTCAAAGCACTGCGGATGTCGGGCATTCTGGACACGCTGGACGTGCGTATTAAGCAAGCCATCGACCAGAAGCTCTCTCACGTCGAGTTCCTGGGTCTGGTGCTTCAGGACGAGCACGAACGGCGCGAGAACAAGAAGTTGCGCTCGAGGCTCAGGAAGGCCAACTTCAGAGGCGACAGGACTCTCGACAACTTCCAGTTCGAGGTGCCCAAGCTCAAGGTGAACCGCTCTCAGGTCTTCGACTTGGCGACCTGCATCTTCGTGGAAGAGCGCGTGAACGTGCTGATCGTCGGCCCGACCGGCGTTGGCAAGTCTCACGTTGCCCAGGCGCTCGGTCACCAGGCTTGCATGCGCGGATTCGACGTGCTGACATTCGACTTCAACAAACTGCTCGGCCACCTCCGTGCCGGCCGGGCAGACGGAACCTACGAGCGGCGGCTGCAGAACTTGCTTCGTCCGGATGTGCTCATCCTGGATGACTTCGGCCTCAAGCCGTTGTCCCCGCCAGCCGACGAGGACTTCCACACACTGGTGTCCGAGCGCTACGAGCGTGGGTCGATCGTGCTGACGTCCAACCTGGACTTCTCGGAGTGGGGTGGCGTGTTCCCGAACCCGGTGCTCGCATCGGCCACAGTGGATCGCCTGCGCGACAATGCCCACCGCCTCGTCATCGAGGGCGAGAGCTTCCGTAAGCCCAAGCCCCACCCGGGCCGCTGAGCTGATCGTGGGCGGGCTGGGGACGCCGT
>JAUQWL010000183.1 GCA_030835185.1 Solirubrobacterales bacterium
AGATGTAGCGGTGTCCGGCCGCCAGACCGTCGGCCCTGGCGACTTCCGGGTCGGCGAAAGTATCGTCCATCTCCAGTGGTTCGAAGATGTTTCGTTCCACGTACTCGGCATAAGGGAGACCGGACGCCCGTTCCACGACCAGCCCGGCGAGTACGTAGTTGGCGTTCACGTACTCCATTTCTTCGCCCGGCTCCGAGACCAGTTCCTTCCCGCGCAGTTCGGCGATCGCCTCGAGCGGGGTGCCATCCGCCGCGAGTTTGAGGATCGGGCCACCTTCGGAGTTCGGCGGTACGCCACTCGTGTGCTGGAGAACCTGGCGAACCGTGATCCGGTCGGCGAAGTCGCCTGCGAGTTCGAATTCCGGCACGTAGTCCCGGACGGGGGCGTCGAGTTCGACCTCCCCGCGTTCTACCAGCTGCATGACGGCGAGAGCCGTGAACGACTTGGTCGTCGACCCGAGCAGGAAAGGGGTGCCGGCTGTGACCGGAGTCCCCGAGCCGTCCGCCTCACCAAAGCCCTGAGATCTGAGCATGCGTTCGTCGCTGACCACTGCGAGCGAGCCGCCCGGGGCATCGTTGGCGGCGAGGCCCCGCTCGAACGTCTCTTCCATCGCATCCAGCGAAGACGGGCCGGGCGGGTTCGCAGCTTCGGTGATGGCCGGGGCGATCAGCATCCCGACGCATGCGAGGAATATCACTGGGGCGTTGGCGTTCATGACGGTTCGGGGTTGCTATACGCAGATGGTGTGAGAGTCAAGTCCTGACGGATGTCTCTCAGCGGGCGCCGACCGGTTGCGCCCGGGGCGGAGCGCATCTAATCTTGGACGTTCGCTCCGAGGTCGCCGCACGATCCATGTTCAGGAAGTCTCTCACCTCAATCTCTTCATCCACCGGCCGCGCCTTGGCCCTCGGTCCGGTGCTGCTCGCCCTGCTCGCCTGCCTCGTCACGCCGGCTTCTTCCAGCGCATTGGCCTTGCCGTTGCCGGATTTCGAACCGCCGAACATCCGGCCGATCGTAAAGCTGGCACGGATTGAGATGACGAAGAGGGTGAGCGAGAGGAAGAGCAATAACGTACCGCGTTACCGCAACGGCAAAGGCAGGATCGCTCCGTACAGCATCGGGGATCAGTGGTGCGTCGCTTTCACGACCTGGGTCTGGAGCCGGGCCGGCTTCGACGACTACACAGGCGCCGGTCTGCTTCGCTCCTCGCACGATCGCACGATCGTGGCGGTCCAGGTGGCCGACATGACCCGCTGGGCGAAGCGATACGGCTACTTCTCCTACCGTGCGATCCCGGGCTTCGCCGTCGTCTACGGAAGCCGTCACATGGGCATCGTCCGCAAGGTCGATCGGGAAGGCCGGGCGGTACTCTCGATCGAGGGCAACAAGTCGGACCGGGTCAGGCCGGTCAAGGTCCCGATGGCCGAAGTGACCGGCTACATCAGTCCGTTCAGGATCTTCCCCGCCCAGGCGATCCCCCGCAATTCGATGTACGCCGACGTCGACTGACCTGCCGCCCGGACGACAGCGCCCGGCGAGTGCGATCCGGCAGATCCCGGGACGCTCTTCCGTCGCACAGAACGCTCTCTCGCTGCGGCCGGGTTTCCCGGCAGGGTCGGCTCGGGAGGAAGGATGGCCGGATCAGCGCGAGCCGGAGGTTATCCCCAGCAACCTGCCCGCCCTCGACATGGCCCCCATCGCGATACGGTCGCGACGCCGGGACGGGACCAGGGTCTCATCGAATTCCAGAAACGCGGTGGAGAGGCAGATCGCGATCCGCGGATCGCGCTTCCGCCGGACTCCCGCATCACTCAGCAATGCGCCCACCCGTTCGATGAAGTCCTCGAAGCCGACGGCCGGACTGTGCCAGTTGCGAACGCGGGCCGTGCCGTTGGACCGGTTCCTGTAGGTGTGCTCGACCGCCTGCGGCACCGAAGCGGAGTCGCCTTCGGCGAGAGTGGTCCACTCGCCTTCGACCATCACTTCGAAGCTTCCTTCGATTACTTCGTAGCTCTCCACCTGACGGGGGTGGATGTGCGGAGGCGGAGCCACGCATCCCGGGGGAACGATGAATTCCATCTCGACGAATGCACCATCACTGTCGGCCGCGGGACTCCTCACGATGAAGACGCTGCCATCGGGCATGTCGAAACGCTCGCCCACCTCTGCCATGAGGCGATCTTATCTCCCGGAGGCACATCTGAAAAGACGCCTTCGACTTTCACTTTCGCCCGGGTTGCAGGGCAACTAGCCGAGGATTCGGTTGAATGGCCGGACGTGGTCGAAGGCGGTCACGCAGCCGGAAAGCTCCTTTTCCGCGGGGGCCAGCCGGCCGGTGTGGACGCTCCTGGCCGTCCAGCAACCGGCCCGGTCCACGTCAGTTCGATAGGCCGCCTCGGCGCTCAGGCCGTAGTCGTAGGCGAAACAGGTCCAGGTCTCGTCGGAACGGGGCAGACAGGCCCTCTCGAAGGATACGAAGCCGCCGACGGAACGCTGGAGCGAGTCGGCGTCGGTACCGATCACCAGGCTCGGCCGCGCGGCGAGAACACCGACGAGCACGATTGCCGATGCTGCGATCGCGAGGCCGCGTCGCCGGCGCCCTTTCCGGAATTCGGGCATTTCGGTCGAGCCGGACCCGGATCCCTGCGGATAGCACCTTCCGGCCCACCAGGAGTCCGGCTCGGCCTGGCGGGTTGCACCGACAAACCAGGTGATGCCGAAAGTGATGAAGCCGGCCATGACCAGCACCCAGTTGTCCTTGAGGGCCGAAATCACGAACGCGGGTACGAGGCCCAGCAGGTAACTCCAGATCAGGCCGTAGACCATTACTTCGGCCAGAAACCACAGCGTGCCGTTCATCCGTCCCGACCGGTCCAGTCGCCGTTGCCGGCGGTCGGCGTATTGCGGCAATGACGCAGCGCCGGCGGGTCATCGGCATCGCCCCGGATCAGTGCGCCGGGACGGATGCCGTTCGCTTCGACGGTTGTCTGCCCGGGGGAGTCCATTGAACCTTCCCAAGCCTGCCACAGCCTCCAGGTCGGATGCCGGGCCGGCCACGGCCACGTGGGAGGATGTGGTCGAGGCCCGGCCCGGACCGGGCAACCGACCTGAAGGAGGTATTGCCGTGAACGATCCGGTCTTTCCCGCACCGAATGCGAAGCTCGCCGAACGCCGCAAGGAGCTTGCCCCGGAAACCCACGATGCCTTTCTGGCATTCAGCAAGCAGGTGTTTGCGGCCGGCGCTCTGGACGAAAAGACCAAGCAGCTGATCGCGGTAGCGGTCGCGCACACGACCCAATGCCCGTACTGCATCAAGGGCCACACCAAGGCAGCCCTGCGGAAGGGTGCCGATGAGCATGAACTCATGGAGGCGATCTGGGTTGCTGCCGAGATGCGGGCCGGGGGCGCCTACGCACACTCGCTGCTGGCGATCGATGCGGCGGAGCACATCCACGGTCCCGCGAAATGATCGCCCGTCCAGACTGTGCGCTGGATACACCGGTTTCGCCCTGCCCCTGCTCCAGGACGGGTTCGTCGTCCCGGGCCGGGCAGCGCCGCAGGGTATGGTCGGTGCCCGATGCCCGGGGCAGATCAAGACAGGACGATCCCGATCAGGAGCGACCAGGTCTTCGAGGTCACGGCGCGGGAACGGGTCACCGACCCGATCGTCGAACTCGAGCTTGCCCCTTCAGACGACTCGGAAGGGTTTGACTTCCTGCCCGGCCAGTACGTTCTGCTCAGCGACACCGGGTACCGGCTGGCACCACGCTCGTACTCGGTCGCCAACGCGCCCCGGAGCGACGGGACCCTGAGAATTCTCGTAACCCGTGTCGAGGGAGGTCAGCTGAGCACCTGGGTTCACGACGAGCTGAAGCCGGGCGATCGGGTTCTGCTCGAAGGTCCCTACGGTTCCTTCACCGCCGATCCGGCCGACCGTGCCGATCCGGTGCTGTACCTCGCCGCCGGCTCAGGTCTGGCACCGGTCCGGTCCCTGCTCGAGGCGCGTCTGGAAGCGGGCCCGCCATGCGGACCGACGACGCTGGCCTTCTCGGCCCGGACCGAAGACGATGTGATCGACCGCGAGCGTTTCATCGGACTTGGCGACGCGCATCCCGGGTTCCGCTTCATCCGCACCCTGACCAGTGGCGACGGACCGCCTCCACACGGCCGGTTGCCGGAACAGCTGGCCGGGCTCTGTGGCGATCTCGCCGACCATGAGGTGTTCATCGCCGGTGCACCCGGTTTCGTCGCAGCCTGTGCCGAGGCAGCCGAAGCGGCTGGAGCCGAGCGGGCCCGGATACGGACGGAAGTCTTTTTCGTCGAACCACAACCCTGGAGCGACGCTGCCCCGGAGACGAGTCCCGACGATGTCCGGTGAGCTCGGGCCCGGCGACGAGCGCGAGGCCCGGGAATCGACCGTGCGGCCGGCTCCAACGGGCCACTCAGGAGCCACTCAGGCACGAACCGGGCAGCCGGCAGCCCGGCGACGCGACCTGCTGTAGCGTCCCGGGGGTGAGTCGGTTCACCACGCTCAGGCTTGAGTCTTCGGCGCCACTGGCCCGGATCACGCTCACCCGCCCCGAGCGGTTGAACGCGCTCAGCCCGGCGGCGCTCCGTGAATTGATCGAGGCCGCCGATGAGCTGAAGTCGGACCTGGAGGTGAAGGTCGTGGTCGTCGGCGGCGAGGGCCGGGCTTTTTCGGCCGGATTCGACCTCGACGCAGCCGGGACGGAACCGCCGTCTGCGTCAACGGTCGACCTCGGACGGGAGATGGCCGAGGCGATCACCGCGATTCCGGCGCTCACGATCGCCCGCATCCACGGCCACTGCGTCGGCGGTGCGCTGGTGCTTGCCGCGGCCTGCGACCTGAGGCTGGCGGCAGAGTCGACGAGGTTCTCGATTCCCGAAGTCGACTTCGGCATCCCGCTCGCCTGGGGTGGCATCCCGCGGCTGGTGCGCGAACTCGGTCCGGCGATGACCAAGGAGCTGGTGCTGACATGCAGGCCGTTCACCGCCACCGAGGCCCACTCGCTCGGCTTCCTCAACCGGGTTGTGGCGGACGACTCGCTCGAGTCCGAGGTGGACGAACTCGCGGCTGATCTCTCAGCCAAACCTGGTTTCCTGATCCGTCAGACCAAACAGCTGGTCGACGCCACGGTCGAAGAGGCGTATTCGACCGGCCAGAGCTTTCGCGACGCCGAGATCACGATGGCTGCACTCGCCGACGAGGGGTCCCGCGCCGTGACCGAGCGATACCTGAAGGCGCACGGCCGCTAGCGGGAGTCGCGAACGTGGCGCCGGTACCAGCGGCGACCGGCCCAGCGCTGACTGTGCCAGGTGAGAGCCGGCAGCAGGCCGCGGGAGCGGAGCCAGTAGCGATCGGGGATCGATGCGGAAGGCGTAGCCGCACCGATCTCGACCTCGGCGATCGCATGTCCGGATCCCCGGTCGTGATCGCGGCAGGCCAGTATCCGGCCGGTTGCGTCAACCACCAGGGCACCGCCTTCGAATCGGCCCCGGTAGGTGAGGAACGGCAGCTCCGGCATCGGGCAGACCGCCTCGCCACAGATCGCCGCGTGGACGACGGGAGCCCCGACCAGGCGGGCGAAACCGGCAGGTGCCTGGCGGGCGTTGCGGGCGTTGTCCGACTCCATGCGCGTGGTCAGTGAGCGCGGCGGCCAGGCAGGGACCGACCACCAGTTCGAGCCGCCCACGACCAGGTCGACGCGGCCGGCCAGCCGCCGGGCCGTCGCCGATCGCATGAACTCCCAGCAGACGGCCGCACCGACCGTGAAGCCGTCGGCTTCGATTACACCGTCGTCACTGCCGCCGATGTAGAAGGCGTTTTCCCACATCGTCGGCAGATCTTTGTCGTGACGGCCGTGGATCCGGCCATCCGGTCCGGCGAGCAGCCAGGCGTTGCGGCATTCGCCGTCCGCGTCGCGGCAAAGGAAGGAACCGCCGATCCAGATGCCGAGTTCGCCGGCGAGGCGCTTCAGCATCCCGGTGGCGGGCCCGTCCGGCGGCAGCGCACCTTCGGCGATCTCGGGAAGGAAGACGACTCCGGTACTGAAGAATTCCGGCAGCGAGACGAGTTCGGCCCCGTCGCCCGCCGCGGCGCGGATCAGGCGCTCGTTCTCAGCGAGGTTGTGCGCGACGTCGCCGAGCGCGACTTCGAGCTGGATCGCAGCTACGCGCATCGTCCGGGGGCCGGCTCTGGCGACGGGTCGTTCCACGGCCGGCAATCAGGCGCTGGCCCTCATCAGCCGGTCGGTGATCACTTTCGGGAGACGGCCGACTACTCCGCCCTGCTCGACCGCGGTGCGTCGGCGACAACGCTTCAGCGCCTGGGAGTAGCGCCAGAAGTCGACCTGCATCGTATGACGGTCCGAGCGCACGTAACGCCGCTTCATCGCCGCCTGGTCGGCGGCTATCCAGTCGCGCATTTCTTCCTCTGGCGGCAGCACGCTGGCACCGGTGATCAGGTCGGCGGTCCACTCGGCCTGGAGTTCCATCAGCGGGATGTTCGAACCGATCGTCTGGACGAAGCCGATGAAGAAGAGGCCCGGCAGCTCCGGCGTCAGCACACGCTGGTAGAGCGGCATCGCGTTGCCGGCCGGGTCGTAGAGATCGGGGTCGAAGAACGGCAGCGAGACCCGGTAACCGGTCGCATGGACGAGCAGGTCGACGTCGATCGAGCTGCCGTCCTCGAAATGCACCGTGTTTCCATCGAGCCGGTCGATGCCCGGCTTGATCTCGACGTCGCCGTGACCGACCCGGTCGCAGAATTCGGAGGAGACGGTGGGGTGGGCCGACAACAGCCGGTGGTCGGGTTTCGGCAGTCCGCGGTCCTCGGGCCGACCGCTGCTGACCCGCTGGACGATTTCGTAGATCCGGCGCTCGACCGGGAACGGGATGTAGGCGTTGACCGGCGTGCCGAACTGGTCGATCGGCCTGCCGAAGGCGTACTTCGGCAACACATGTACGCCGTGCCGGGTCACCACGGAGACGCTCTTCGCGAGCTTGCAGGCGTCGCAGGCGATATCCATGCCCGAGTTGCCGACGCCGATCACCAGTACGTCCTTGCCGTCGAAGATCTCGGGACTCATGTACTCGTGGGCGTGAAAGCTCTCTCCGGTGAACTCGCCGGGGAAGTCGGGGATGCGCGGCTCGCTGTGGTGGCCGTTCGCGACGAAGACGTACTCGTATGCCTTCGTACCGGCCGGCGTGGTCACCGACCAGCCGTACTCGCCGGGCCGCCCCGGGCCGGGCAGCGGATCGACCTTCTCGACCGGGGTCCTGAAAGAGATGCGCTCAGCCAGGCCGTGACGGTCGGTGAAGTCCTGGAAGTAACGGGCCATCAACTCGTGCGACGGGTAGTCCGGCCAGTCCGCGGGCATCGGATGAGACGGGTATTCGGTGAGCGGCCGGGAGCTGTTCAGGTGGAGCGTCTCGTAGGCGGCCGCGCCATCGTTGTCGTTGTCGATCCGCCAGAGTCCGCCGACCATCGACCCCTTCTCGAACCAGTCGAAACTGATGCCGCGATCGACCAGCGCCTTCGCCGTCGCGAGCCCGGAAGGACCGGCCCCGATCACGCAGGCGGTTGAATCGAAAGATGACGGATCGGCAGTGCTCACAGTCGCCGCCGAGGTTACCGCGCGACCAGATCCCCCGCTTCGTTTCCCGCGGTTGCCGGTCAAGCTGTTCGCACTGATGGTAGTATCAAAGTATGAAAGTCAGTGTGAGTCTTCCCGATGAGGATGTTGAGTTCCTCGACGCCTACGCCGCCGAGCAGGGGGTGCGGTCTCGTTCCGCCGTGGTGCACAGAGCGGTTCGACTGCTTCAGGCCTCGGAACTGGGGCCGGCCTACGAGGCGGCCTGGGAGGAGTGGGCAGCCGGTGACGCCGATGCCTGGGATGCCGTAGCGGCTGACGGTCTGGCCTGATGCGTCGAGGTGAGATCCGGATGGCCGATCTTGAACTGGTCGTCGGGGCCGAAGCCAACAAGCGTCGTCCGTGCGTGATTGTCAGCAATGACGGAGCCAATCGGGTCGCCGAACGGCTCGGGAGGGGAGTGGTCACGGTCGTACCGGTTACAACCAGTACAGACCGCGTATACCCGTTCCAAGTTGCGCTCTCGGCGGAGGAAACCGGTCTCAGGCTCGACTCGAAAGCACAGGCGGAGCAGGTGCGCTCAATCGCCGTCGAACGGATCGGCGAACAGGTCGGGATCCTGACGCCGGATCTGCTCGCAAGACTGGACGAAGCGCTCCGCCTTCACATGGGACTCTAGAGCGCCGATCCGGGGCTTGACAAGCTTCGGGACGGCTCAGCTGTTCAGAATCCTGAGCTCGATCGGGCACTTGTTCAGCAGCTCGTAGCCCGTGCTCGTGATTCGGGTGGCGGTCTCCAGCCGGAGGCCCCCGACCTCGGGGACCGTGGTCTGGAGAAAGATCTCGAAGACCGTCCCCTCCTCGAGGTGGTCCGGATTGCCCGCGTGGATGCTCGGCGGGATCCGGGCATCGGTCCCGAGGCCGTGGCCGAAGAACGGGAGCGTGTAATCGCCATAGCCGCTTTCCTGCGCCGTGGTGAAAGCCGCGATCGCCACATCGGCGATCGCCGCGCCGGGCTTCAACTCACCGAGGATCGTCTCTGCGATCCCGACCCAGGCGCGTTCCAGTTCGCGCTGGGCTTCCGTCGGCTCCCCGACTACGGCGTTCATCGCGAGGTCGCCCAGGTAGCAGCCGATCATGGGATGGACGTCGACGGTCACGATGTCGCCCCGCTGGATCCGCTTCTGCGACGGCGCAATCGTGAAGCCGCGCTCGTAGCGCTGCCTGTAGCCCGAGCCGACCTCGGTGCCGGTAACGCTCCAGACGAATTCGTTGCCGGCGCTACGCATGGCCGCTTCGGCGACGCCGGCGATCTCAAGTTCAGTTCGGCCTGCCTCAATCGCATCGAACGCCGCCTCTACCCCAAGATCCGCGACCTCGGCGGCGCGCCGCAGCAGCTCCGTCTCAGCGTGGTCCTTGACGAGCATCACCCGGTCGAGCGCCGCAATACCGTTCACCCATTCTGCGTCGGGCAAAGCGCCGGCAAGAATGAGGTACTCCGACGCGCTCAGAGCCCCCGTGTGCTCTGCACTCACGAGGTCGACTCCGATCCGGCCGCTCTCGACGCCGTGATCGCGCAGCGTGGCGACGACAGCATCCGGGAAAGCTTCAGGGTAGCCCAGCTCCCACGTCCGGAGGGCATCGATCCACGTCAGGTCGCGCACGCGGGCGGCGTCATAGCGCACGGTTATCAGTTCGATTCCACCGGCCGTCACCACGACCGCCGTCCGCCAAGGCGTCAATACACCGGCTGCGTATGCGATGCCTCCATTTCGTGTGATCACCAGCGCGTCAAGATCGTCTGTCTTCATGGAACGCTGGATGCGGCGCAGTCGGGCTTCGTGGTTCATATTCGCTCCTGGTCGGATTCCTGGTCTTTCCGGACGCCAGACTACTTCGCATCACCCGGCGTGGCCTGAGTGACCGGGAGGCACCCTCCGCGGAAAACGCTTCGGGAATGCGACACCGTCTTGATGCATGCCGCCCGGATCATGTAGCCAAAAGGTCCTGCGCGCGGTTTCAATTCGGGCCGCCATCATGTCTGTCTCTGACTCGTTCGAGCCGGGTGTTCGCAGTGGGTGGCGCGGCCGGCGTCTCGTACATGCGCCGCCCGTAGAGATAGGTGTCTGCCGACCGCATGATCCTGGTGATGAACGCGAAGACGTCGTCGTCCAACGGGGCCCAGTCGGACGCACCGCGTTCGTCCTCGGTGCAGCCGTCGAGGGGCATGTTCGAAGCGTAGATCAGCTTCTTCATGGCCGCCCCTTCACCACCGGTACAGAGATATGGGCACGGCTGGTTTCGAACCAGCGACCTCTCGCGTGTGAAGCGAGCGCTCTCCCGCTGAGCTACGCGCCCGGGAACGGCAAGCATAATGCCGCGCCCGATTTCGAGCGTCGGGACTTTCACCGTCCATCCGATGCTTTCTGCCGACGCTTGCCGCCGTTCAGGAGACTTCGAGCAGCGTTCCGGTCTCGACCTCGTAAACGAACCCGCGGACGCGATCGGTCCTCGGAATGAAGGGGCTCTCCGCGATGCGCCTGATCGAGTCACGCACATCTCCCTCCAGGTCGGTGAACGACCTGGCGGTCCACTCGGGCCTGTTACCGGTGTCGGCCTCCAGCTGGGCGCCGAACTCTTCGTCGGAGAATGTCAACATGCCGCAGTCGGTGTGGTGGATCAGGATGATCTCCTCGGTTCCGAGCAGTCTCTGGGAGATCGCCAGCGACCGGATTTCGTCGTCGGTCACGACGCCACCGGCGTTCCTGATCACGTGCCCGTCGCCTTCTTCGAGGCCGAGGATCTTCTGGGGGTTCAGCCTCGCGTCCATGCAGGCCAGGACCGCGACCTTCCTGGCGGGAGGCAACGGCAGGTCGCCTTTATCGAACCCGCCGGCGTAAGTCTCGGCGTTCTTCAGCAGTTCGTCTGTCGTGCTCAATCGGGGCCTCTTTCGTCTCTGGTTTTCGTTCTCGTCCGCCCCCACGAGGGAGTCTCGGCCGAGAATATACATGAAAACCAATCCGAATTAGGGTATTTAGAAATGAACCTCGAGGATGGCGCGGCGGGGGGACTCCGGTAGAGTCCCGTGTGGACCGTGCTAGGCGGGGAGTTAGCGGTGCCTTGTCACTTGCAATCCGCTTTAGCAAGGCCGAATTCCGTTCCGAGGGGCTGGCCATCAGGGCCGGTACACCGAGGGAGGTGTTGACGGTCAGGTCCCGTGCGACGCAAGCCCGTGAATCAGGTCAGGTCCGGAAGGAAGCAGCCTTAAGCGGAAACTACGGGTGCCACGGGTAAGCCTTACCAGAGCCGAACTCGATGGATACGCTTGGTGACTTCGTTTCGAAGACGGATGCACGGTCC
>JAUQWL010000184.1 GCA_030835185.1 Solirubrobacterales bacterium
CCAGCCGGGTCACCTCGAAGAGCTTGTCGGTCGGGATGCCGGCGCACTCGAGCCGCCGGAGGCGGGTCGCCGCGGCCAGATCGGCACCATCGAAGCTTCGCTGGTCAAGACCGGGCCTCGGAAAGCCGAGCACCGCGATCATCCGCAGGAAATCTTCAACCGGCAGATCGGCTTTGTCTGCGATTTCGCGTGGCGTGTACCGGTTGCGGTCGATTCCGAGGACGAGGTCAGCCGGGATCAGAGCAAGCCGGCCGGAGGCGGCCTCGACCTTCAGTGCGTCCAGTCCGACGCCGTGCTCGACCAGCCAGGTGAGCAGGTCCAGTCGGGCCGGGATCCTCGATTCGTCGATGCCCTCGAGCAGACCCTCGGCTTCGAAGTCGGGCAATACGGGCCGTTCAGGCATAAGCCACCGAGCCGCCTCGGCGCGGGTCCCCGCCCCCGGCAAGCCGGCCTGTCGCAGGGTTGCGAATCACGACCTGGACGCCACCGAAGAAGAGATTTCGCTCGCTCCAGCGAACCACCTCGCCTCCGGATTCGAGCAGGTCCAGCGCTGCCGGATCGATTCCCGGCTCAGCCTGGAGGACTCCCGCCTCGAGATGGATCCGGGGAGCGTCGACCGCCTCCTGGGCATCCATACCCCTCGACAGCAGGTTCACCGTCGTCTGGAGTACGGCAGAGCGAATTCGGTTCGATCCGGCACTGCCGAGTCCGGCGACCACTTCGCCACCCCTGAGCAGCAGGGTCGGGGCCATCATCGAACTGATCCGGGAGCCGGGAGCCGACATGTGGAAACCCCGCGGGTTGAGATCCTCTTCGCCGAGCATGTTGTTGAGGTGGACCCCGGTTCCCGGGACCACCATGCCGGACCCGGTACCGTTCGAGCAGGTGACAGAGGCGCAGAGTCCGTCGCTGTCCATCGCGGCGAGATGGGTGGTCGAGCCGAGCAGATCGTCGCTGTCCATCGCCCGGGCTATTGCGGCCTCATCGAGAAACTCGGTGGCAAAACCGTCGCTGCCCAGTGCCTCGGAGAAGCCCTGCCGGCGGGCCAGATTTGCCGCCGCCATGGCCTTCGCGATTTCAACCGTGTCCGAGCGGCCCATGCGCTCGAGCAGGGCGAGGCTGTAGGCGATCAGGAGGCCGCCCGCCGAAGGAGGTGGATTGCTGAGCAGTTCGTATCCGCAGAAACCTGCCGCGACCGGCTCGCGTTCGATCGCCCTGTACCCGGCGAGGTCGGCCCGCGACAGCCGTCCACCCCTCGAACAGACGTACTCCTCCAGCGCCGCCGCAACCTCGCCGGCGTAGATCGAATCGCTGCCCTCGGCGGCAAGACGTTCGATTGCCAGCGCGAGATCCGGATAACGAAACACCTCTCCTTCCCCGAGGATGTGACCTTCCGGGGCATAGACCTCCCGGGCAGTGGGGGTCGCCGTGTAAATCGGCTCCAGAATCCGTAGTACGTACGCCTGCTGACGGTTGAGCGGCGCCCCCTCCCGGGCCAGCTCGACCCCGGGACCGATCAGATCGGCAAGCGGCGCCGAGCCGAACTTCTCGAGCGCGAACAGGAGACCGGCCGCCGTCCCCGGGACCGCACAGGAGGCCGCACCGGCATTGAATACCTGGGTCGTACGAGAATCGAAATGAACCGGGACGGGCTGCAGTTCGGCTCCGAGCTCATGCCCGCCGAGTCCGGGCGCGGCGACGAAGAAATCGATCAGCGTCGCGGGGCGACCGGGGCCTTTGCCGATCATGAAACCGCCGGCCCCCAGTCCGGTGAGGGCACTCTCGACCGAGAACGACGCAAGCGCCGCGGCCACTGCGGCATCGACGGCGTTGCCGCCCTCCCGCAGTACCTCGGCACCGGACTCGGCTGTGAGCGGGTGACCTGCGGCGACGACCCCGCGCGAGGACAAGGGTCAGGACAGAAACTCGGGGACGTCGCCTCCGCTGACCGACGGCATCGAGTCACGACGGGACGTGCGATCCTCGCCGGCGTT
>JAUQWL010000185.1 GCA_030835185.1 Solirubrobacterales bacterium
CCGGTCAGAGGCCCATCCCCCGCCCGATCAGCTCCTTCATGATCTCGGTGGTACCTCCGTAGATCCTCATGATCCGGGCATCGACCCAGGCCGACGAAATCGCGTACTCGTCGGTGTAGCCGTAACCACCGTGGAGCTGAAGGCAGCTGTCGGTGACCCGCCCGAGCAGCTCGGTCGTCCACCACTTGGCCATCGCCGCCTCTTCGATCGTCAGCTCGCCGGCACAGTGCTTGACGATGCTCTGATCCACGAAGGCCCGTCCGATCGCCAGTTCGGTCTTGATCTCAGCCATCACGAAGCGCGAGTTCTGAAAACTGCCGATCGGCCGGCCGAACGCGGTCCGTTCCTTCACGTACCCGAGCGTGTGCTCGAAGGCGGCTTCCGCGCCGGCGAGTGCGCCGACCGCGATGATCATGCGCTCCGGGACCAGCTTCTCCATCAGCTGCGCGAAGCCACTGCCCTCGGCGCCGAGCAGATTTGCCGCAGGCACCCGCACGTCGTCGAAGAAGAGCTCGGTCGTATCCGACGCGTGCTGGCCCAGCTTTGCGATCTGCTCCCCCCTCGAGAATCCCTCGGAGTCGGAATCGACCACGATCAGCGAGATGCCCGCGTGACCGGCCTCCGGATCGGTCTTGGCGACGACTATCACCCGGTCTGCGTTGTGGCCGTTGGTGATGAAGGTCTTCTGGCCGCTCAGGACGAACTCGTCGCCCTCGCGCCGGGCCCGCGTCTGCACGGCGGCGAGGTCGGAGCCGGTCCCCGGCTCGGTCATCGCGACCGCCAGCACCGTCTCCCCGCGGGCGATGCCGGGCAGCCACCTGGCCTTCTGTTCTTCGGTCCCGGCGGTCAGCAGATACGGAAGGCAGATGTCGGTGGTCAGCATCGGACCGCCGAAAGCCGCCCCGACGCCGGCCCGGATCGCCTCTTCGGTGAGCACGACGTTGAAGCGCCAGTCGTCGACGCCGGCACCGCCGTACTGCTCCGGGACCGCCATGCCCATGAAACCGTGGGCCGCAGCCTTCGTGAAGAGGTCGCGCGAGACCACGCCGTCTTCGTCCCAGCGGGCGAAATTCGGAGTGACCTCTGCCGCGAGGAAGGAGCGGAAGCTCTCGCGGTAGTCCTCGTGTTCGTCGTCGAAGATCGGCCGACGGGGCATCGGCTCGAGGGCCATGGGCGCGCTCATGAGGGCGTCCCGTAAACGGTGACCACAGCGGCGCCGCCCAGGCCGATGTTGTGCTGAAGGGCGTACTTCGCGCCCTCGACCTGCCTCGCATCGGCCTGACCACGCAGCTGCCAGGTCAGCTCGGACGCCTGTGCCAGCCCGGTGGCACCGAGCGGATGGCCTTTGGAGATCAGTCCCCCTGACGGGTTGACCACCGGGCCGTCGCCGCCGTAGGTGGTCGCCTCGGCCTCGACCAGCTTGTGGGCTTCGCCTTCTTCGGCCAGGCCGAGCGCTTCGTAGGTCAATAGCTCGTTGGCGCTGAAGCAGTCGTGGAGTTCGATCACGTCGACCTCGGAGATGTCGATCTCGGCCTCGTCCAGCGCCTGTGCGCCGGCGACCCGGCTCATGTCGGCACCGACCACGTTTATCGAAGAAGCGCTGTCGAAGGTGCTCTCCATGTCGGTGACCATCGCCTGGCCGATGATCTCGACGGCCCGGTCCCGGAGGTCGTGCTCTTCGACGAAGCGCTCCGAGGCGACGATCGCCGCCGCGCTGCCGTCAGAGGTCGGCGAACACTGCAGCTTGGTCAGCGGGGCGTAGATCTCGCGGGCTTCCTTGATCTCGTCCAGGGTGTACTCGGTCTGGAACTGCGCGTAGGGATTGTTCTTCGAGTGGCTGTGGTTCTTCCAGCCGATCCAGGCGAAGTGCTCCGCCTTCGACCCGTACTTCTCCATGTGCTCGCGTCCGGCCGCGCCGAACATCTGCGGCGCCGGTGGCGCCTCCTCCCACGGGCGCAGTTCGATCAGGGCCTCGACGTGCTTGTCCATCGGGTTCGTGCGGTCGAGGAACTTCACTCCCAGCGAGCCCGGTTCCATCTTCTCGAAGCCGAGGGCCAGCGCACACCCGGCCAGCCCGCCTTTGACCGCCTGACGCGCCAGATAGAGGGCACTCGATCCGGTCGAGCAGTTGTTGTTGACGTTGACCACCGGGATGCCGGTGAGGCCGAGGCCGTAGACCGCCCGCTGCCCGGCGGTTGAGTCCCCGTAGCAGTAGCCGGCGAAGGCCTGCTCGACGTCGTTGTAGCCGATCCCGGCGTCGGCGACCGCCTTCTCGCCGGCCTCCCGGACCCAGTCGGGATAGTCGCCCTCTTTGGTGCCGGGCTTTTCGAACTTCGTCATGCCGACGCCGACCACAAAGGTGCGATTCATCTCATCTTCCGTTCTTTCACAATTTCAAGGACAGGCCCGAAAAGCCTAGCCACTCCCGGGGACCCGGGCTCCCGGGCCGATCGGCCGCCGGTTTCGGCCGTGTCCGGAGGAGCCGGGCTATCGCCAATCGTACAGTCGTACGCGCCTCCGGGAGGTGCTTTGCCCTGAGCCGGAAGCGACCGGCTCCGGCGAGGATTCCGCTCCGGGCCGGGAATCCCGGGGCCC
>JAUQWL010000186.1 GCA_030835185.1 Solirubrobacterales bacterium
GCGCCGAGCGCCGTGGCACCACAGCCCGTCGCAAGGCCACCCGCAAGGTCGAGAAGACCCGCAACCAGCTCGAGCGTGAAGTCCGCAAGCAGCGGAAGAGCGTCGAGAAGCAGGTCAAGGCCACCAACAAGGATCTCAACAAGCAGATCGAGAACCGGGTCGACATCGTCACCAAGCGTGCCGAGAAGGCCCAGGCCGAAGTCGCCAAGCGCGCCGAGGTCCGTGGCAAGAAGGCCCAGGATCTGGTAAACCGCGTCACGGAGCAGCTGACCCAGCTGGTCTAGGCACCACTTAGCCCGGCCTCTTCAGGAGAGGGGCGGCCGGAGAAGCCTGCTGACCTCATAACCTCGTCAGCAGGAGTAGTACCTCTCCTCCCTCGCCAACGGCCCCCTTACCGGGGCCGTTGGTCTTGCAAGGGCACAACCGCTTCCCGACCGGCTTTGCAGGAACGTCGCGTCCTGGTCCGATCGGAAAACTTCTGGCGGGCAACTCCCCGCAAGTACGGCCGGCCACCCACACCGGTCCAGCCTGATCAGCCCGGTTTCACCAGGATGCGGACCACTTCGACCGGCAACTTCAGACCGGGAACTTCAGATGGCTCTTCCATATGACCCTGCCTGTCAATCCGAACCGACCCAAAGCATCCAAAACCGTCCGGAACAATTCAGCGCCGCGCCAGACAGTTGACCTGCATGGTGAACGAGAGGTCGGGACCCAGGTCAGAGAGAACCCTGAATTCATAACCCCCCGGCCCGCCGAAGCGGTTGAGGAGCACCCGACGACGAACTTCGTAAGCGAGCGGACCCATATTGCCAATCGACGGATCGAAGGCAAAAGGGGCTCGGGCTGGACATCGAACAGACCCTTCGGCCTCTGTGAAGATTCCGTCGTCAGCAACAGCGTCGGTCGAAGAGATCAGACTGCCGATTCCAAAAAGAACCTTGCCGAGGGAGCGAGCGCCAACCGAATCCTTGCGCAAGTCATTCGAATCAATGCTCCCCCTGCCCGGAAGCGCGAAGGCGGTCCCTCCGATCGCCACGATCAGGCTGATCACCGCAACGACCATCGCAGGGGACGGCCTCAGTTTCCTATTCATCCCTGCCACACCTCATCTGCTCGACGAAGAACCTCTCGGGTAGACAATGACCGATCTGGGTCCGGATGTCGAGGGACGATACGGCCAGCCGGCTTCCGGCAGCGACACCGCGCGGAACAGAATCCGCTGCGCAGAAGCGATCGTGCGGAAGCGGTACGAGTAACGAAAGCGCCCCGAACGGTTCGCCCTCAGTACCTCGACGGGGCGCCAGCGTGAGCGGGATGGGTCGAAGTACTGGATCGCCACAAGCTTGCCGCCCGCCGGTTGGATCGCGTCCAGTCCTTTGACGGTTCCACGCATGACCGTGCGTCCACCGTTTCGAAGTACTTTCGGACTCACCTTGAGGGCGACGCCGGCCCGGGACGACACGCGAAGCCATCGGCTCGCCGCCCGCCCGTCACTGGCGGTTCCGTCGTACAGCACCCTCACCTCCCGGTTCGGACCGGGGCGCAGACGGACGGAGAACCTCCCGGTACCGTCAGCGAGGATGCCCGTCGTGCGGACGCTGCGGCGACTGCCGTCGGCGAACCTTTCCTCGACGGTCAGCCCGGCGGCGGCCATGCCCGCGGATTGATCGTCCCGGATCTGTCCGACGAGGGTCGTGCCTTTGCCCTGCTTCAGCAGCACGCCACGCACCTTCGCCTTGCTGCCCCGGTGAGACAGGCTCACCGCGACCCTGCGTTTCAGCGGCAGTTCCAGGACCATCGCCGAGCCACCCTCTTTCGAGACGGTCTGGCCCGTATTCCCCGCGCGGTCGGTGGCTTCCGCCCGCAGTTCGTATGTGCCGGCCGGGAGATCGTCCGAGGGGATGGAGGCCCGGAGCCGGCCGTCGGCCACGGTGGTCGGCAACGCGACGAAAGGACCATCGCCTCCGACCCGGCGGATCTGGATCTGACCGTAGTCGAGACCCGATGCGCTGTCCTTGACCTCCACGACAACGGCTTCCGGCTCCGCGGGATCCTGACCGTCGCCGAACATGAGCGTGGGCGGGGTCGTATCGATCCTGACCGTCGCCGTGCCCGGAGGCCGGTGGCGCTTGCCATCGGAGCCCGGCCTGCCGTCATTCAGGTTGCCGGCCAGATCGCGCGCCCAGAAGCTGACACGGGTGGTCCCTTCAGCGGCGATGGTGAAGGTGGAGAGCGGACCGGGAGTTTCGTACGGCGTCTGACCGTCCGGGGCGATCACGGTGACCGGCATGCCATCATCGGCTCCCGGGACGGGACTCATGCCCGACAGAGCATCGGCCGCCCTCGCGGTCAGGGTCACCGGCCGGTTGACCCATCTGTCCGGCACGCCTGAAAGAGAGGTTTCTGGATCGGTGCGGTCGACCATTACGACGGTCCCGCCGGGCTCACGGGAAGAGAGCCGTGCCCCGGATGCCGCTACGGACGAGATCCAGTTGCTGCCCTCCGGAAGCCGGTCGATCACCGCGACGCGGCTGTCGGGTCCCGCGGTGAGTGCCATGTCGCCGGGGTCGCAGAGAACCGCCCCACAGGGGTGAATCAGGTGGTCGGAAGAAACCGCCACCGCGTAGCCGTCCACACCGGAAGGACCTCCCGCGGTCGCCCGCTCGATCGGTTGTTCGAGAGGCAGTTCATCCTCGGATATCCATCCCGACGGCTCCTCCGGAGCCACGTTTCCGGGAGGTGAGTCGTCGAACCTGATCGTTGCGGAAGCGGGTGAACCGAGGTTGCCGGCCTCGTCCCGGAGGCGGAACTCGACCCGGTACTCACCCGGCCCGGGAGCATCCAGCGGACCGGCCGAAACCGGGGCCGGCCCCGGGACGGTTCCCGAAGAAACCTCAATCCCCGTGTCGGTGTTCACCAGTCGGTACTCGGCAGCAGCTATCGGTGAGGTCTGTCCCGAAGGGAGCGTCCAGGCGAATTCGAATCCGTTGCCGGCCCTCCAGCCGCTTCCGCCGAGGACCTCCAGCCCGACCGGGGGCAGCGGCGCCTCGTTGTCCACAGCGAGCCACTGGGTCTGGCTGCAGGTGCGGTTGGAGTCGGCCACCGGTATCGCGAAGTCGCTGACGCAGTAGCGCACGCTGTTCCAGCCCTCCCTGAACGGTGTTCTGGTGGTGTCCACCGAACCGGAGCGATCGAAGTTCGAAGGGCACGGCGTGAAAGAGGTCGCGTAAGCACCGCGGTCGGCCGGGCAGGTCACCTGGCCGAGGCCGACTTCGAAACCGTTGACCTCGAGGCCGGCGCCGGCCACGCCCGAACCGGGATCGTATGCCTCGAGCCTGAACGAGGCAGGACCGCGAAACCAGCCTCCGGTCTGGAGGCGATCCCACAGCAGTCCCGACGGTGTCAGTCGGGGAGGGGCGACATCCCGACTGCGGATCTCCATGTCGAAGACTTCGACGAAGGCTTTCTGGCCGCCGGGCTCGTTGGGGCAACCGCGGGCCCATTCGCAGCGCAGCCGGACCACGATCAGGTCCGGCCTGCGGACCTCGCCGCTCCAGCGGGTGGTCCGCAAGGCGCCGTCATGCGGGAGGCCCTCGTCGAGGACTATCGGACCCCACTGTGCGCTCGGCCCTCCGAGCGAAGCCTTGATGCCGTTCGCATCTCGCAGCTTGGCGGTAAAGGTCGTGCCGACGATCTGCAGGCCGGGGACCGGCGACCACATGAACTGACCCCCACCCGCCGACTGGACTTTCTTGCCGGAGCGGTCCTGGTAGATCCCTATCTTGCCGAGTCCCCCCTGTACGCATCCTTGGACGACATCTACCCGGTCAAGAGTGTTCATCTGGAAGTAGTCACCCGAGAACCCGCCTTGTCCGGATCCGTAGCACTGCCTAATCGGATAGTCGCCAGCTGCTGCGGGAGAGGCGAAATGAAGTCCGGGGAGGAGCGCCAGGAGGAGCGTCCACAGGGTCCACATCGTGGCCTTGTTGCGTTTCACGGTCCGAACTCCCCTCCGCCACCGCCGACCGGAGCCGGTGGTGACCCGCCCGACGGAGCCGGCGTCGGCGGGGCGGGGGCAGGTGCGCTCGCCGGCACCGGCGTTCCGGCTGCTTCCGGGGTGAACTCCTGCTCGACCGGAGTCGGGGGTGGCGCGGGCGCCTGCTGCTGGGCCACGACCTTGGCGCTACCGTCGTCGTTCGGTCCCCGGCTCTCCTCGGGGCCTGCGTTCCCGGCAGGCCCGGACGCAGGGGCCGGCGCCGCCGGCTCCGGCCTCGAAGCCTCGATCGGTTCCGGACTCCTCGCCGGACGTTCGATCGCCGGTGGCTCTTTCGGCTTTTCAACCAGGGCGGACGCGGGCAGTACCCCGACCGCAACACATGCGGCAGCACCGCCCGCAGTCCCGAGGCAGACCGTGGCAAGCTTGGCGAGCGCCGCCGCACCGGCCCCCCTGGTGCCCCCGGAGGCTGCGATCGCCGAGATCGACTGGTCCGGATCCCGGCCGATCCCCTGGATCCTGAGCTGTGCCGATACGGCGAACTCCTGCGCCTTCTGCCAGAGCGACTGCGATACGGGGAGTGCCGGCAGCAGAGCCGCTGCCGCCTTGGGTGCCGCCCTGAAGCTGCGCAGGGTCGCCCGGCAGTGTCCGCAGGCGGCGAGGTGGTTTCTCACCTCGATCAGATCCGGGCCGTCCAGCTCACCGTCACAACCGGCCGAGATCAGAGGTTCGAGCGCAGCGCACCTCTCGCCGGCTTCGCTTTCCCGGAAGTGGGAACGAAAACGGGCGCGGCCCTCGGCCAGGCAGCGGTTGACCTTGGTGCGGGTCCAGCCGTTGAGGCCGGCGATCTCGGCGTAGCTGTATCCCTCGGCCAGCTGGGTCAGGGCCTTGAGTTCGTGTGGTTTGAGCTGGGCGAGAGCCTCCCGACTGCGATCGATCAGCTCACGCTTCTCAACCCTTTCGTCCGGTCCCGCACCCTGCCACGGAATCAGCTGAATCCAGTCGTCGCCGTCCTCCGCCCTCTCAGCGGACGGCGAGCGGCCGAGCATGCGCTCGCGGCCCTTGCGGATCGCCAGAGCCTCGTGCTTGATCACAGTCCGCGCCCAGGGCAAGAGTTGGCGCTGGTCTGTGGTCGGTGCCTTTGAGAGCAGGATCTCGATGCCCCGCTGGTACGCGTCCTCGGCGTCCTCCCGGCAGATCGAGAACCGCCGGGAGCTGCTGCGCAATGCAGGGTCGTGGCTGCGGATCAACTCGACGGCGGCCCGCTTGCGGGCGGCGGGCGAGTCGGCAGTCCGCTCGCTTTCAATTCGCGACCCGGATACTTCGTCGGTCGGGCAAGCCAAGCCCTTTTTCAACGTCACGCTCACGTCAGAATCCCCCTGTTCTCGCGGTCGCCCAGACTGATCTCATATCCGGAGCCACCGCCGGGCGCCACCCCTCAAAGAGGGAGTCCGGTCCAGGCGTGCGTCGGCGGGCTTTCGTCAACAAAGTCGGCATTTGCAGGACTAAGCCCAGGTCGGGTGAGAACTCTCCCCCCTTCGCTCATCGTGTTTCTTCCGCAAATTGCGGGATGTTTGGCTCGGTAGCGGACCAGGGCTCCGATTGATGCAAATTGCGCCAGTTTCGTCGATATCCCGCGAGAGTCCAGAGCGATAGGTTTGTCCGGTGGCCAGCCGCGAAGAGATCGAGAACGTCCTGCCAAAGCTGGGCCGGGGAGCGCGGATCAACCTCAAGCTGAAGGAGGGAGGCGAGGTGCCGGGGACTCTTTACGGGGTCTTCAACGGACTCGTCCACTTCGAGGAGGAAGAGATCGAGCCGGTCGACCTGGACCTGATCGACAACCTCCTGGTCCGGATCCACTCCGAAGGGCCGGGCACCAGCCTCTTCGAGACTGACTGAGCAAGTGAGCATGCAGGCCGCGCATGGTCGTCCGCCGCGTGCGCCCGATCCGGCCC
>JAUQWL010000187.1 GCA_030835185.1 Solirubrobacterales bacterium
ACGCTTCTTCCGGTCAAGCCGTGACGGGGTGGTTAAGGTGCTTGCATGTCCACATTCGAACGTGTCGCTGAACTTCCCGTGCAGATCGACTCATACGCATTCGAAGGTCTCTCTTTCCAGCCGTCGCCCGAGTTCGAGCGGTTGACCACGGTGATCCAGCTCTTCTCGGATGGGCTGGCCGGAAACGGTGAAGACATCACTTACGAGGCGCTGGACGCGATCGCCCTCCAGGACGCCGGTCCGGTACACGACCTTTCGGGGCCGCGGACCATTGCAGAGTTCTGCGAACTGATGGACAGCCTCGACCTCTTCCCTTCTCCACCCGAGCGCGAGGTCTCCCGGCTCTATCGTCGCTGGGCCTTCGAGTCGGCCGCACTCGACCTGGCACTCAAACAGGCGGATACGACCCTCGCCGGGCACCTCGGGATGAGGCTGGAGCCGCTGACCTTCGTCGCCTCGATGGGTCTGAAGGGGCCTGACGGGAAGTCGCACATCAGTGCGCTTCAGGCGAAGCTCGATGTCTACCCGGAACTCAAGTTCAAACTCGATCCGGCCCTCGACTGGGACGACGAACTCGTGGCCCGGCTGGCCGGTACGGGCGCGGTAAACACGCTCGACCTGAAGGGCCGGTACAAAGGCACTGTGGTCGACATCGAGACGGACCCGATGCTCTACGGGAGACTGGTCGAAGCGTTTCCCGACGCGTGGCTCGAAGACCCGGACATCAACGACGAGACCCGGGGGATTCTGGCTCCGCACATGGACCGGGTCACCTGGGATGAACCGATCCACTCGGTCGCCGACATCGAAGCACTCGATCACAAGCCCGCGGTGATCAACATCAAGCCATCCCGGATGGGGGGTTTGAGGTCAACCTTCGACGCCTACGACTTCTGCGCGAGGGAAGGCATCGCGGCCTACGGCGGCGGACAGTGGGAACTCGGTGTCGGGCGCGAACAGATCCAGTACCTGGCCGCCCTCTTTCACCCCGACGGCCCGAACGACACCGCCCCCCGCGGCTACAACGCGAAGGTCCCGGAACCGGGGCTGCCCACCAGCCCGATGGACACACCGGAGATCGGCTTCGGGATTCCACACTGATTACCCGGGATTCCACGCTGACAGCTGGTGCGCGAAACGAACCCCCGACCCCCGGACCGGCCTGTCCGGTTCGGCGGGATCAGCTGAATCCGGAACGCCGGGTTAGGTACACCGAAGGGATCGGACGGCCGACCGAATTCGCATCCTCCGCTACGGTGGGGACATCTCTCCCCTTAGCAGCTACCAGCTGCCTCGACCAAGACAGGAGCCGGAAATGGCCAAGAAAAAGAAGAGTTTTGCAGACGCCCTGAACCTCCAGATCGCCAACGAGTTCGCCGCCTCACAGAGCTACGTCGCCATGGCCGTCTACTACGACAGCGAGACCCTGCCACGACTGGCCGCTTTCTTTTACCGCCAGGCCCTCGAGGAGCGCGAGCACGCGATGATGATGGCTCAGTTCCTGCTCGACACCGGGGACGAAGTGGACATCCCCGGAGTCAAGGCACCGGAAGCCGGTTTCACCGATGCAGCCGACCCGGTCCGTCGTGCCCTCGCTCAGGAGGAACAGGTATCCGACGACATCTTCGCGCTGGTCAAACTGGCCAGGGACCTCGGCGACTTCCGGGCGGAGCAGTTCATGCAGTGGTTCGTCAAGGAGCAGGTCGAGGAGGTCGCGCTGATGGGCGATCTGCTCAAGGCGATCGAGAGAGCCGGCGACAACCTGTTGCTGGTCGAGGAGTACATCAGCCGCGAAGGTCTCGGCGAGGAAGGCGCCGACCCGACCGCTCCACCGGCCGCCGGCGGAGGCTGAATCCGGGATTCAGGTTTCGCGCCTGGGGCGCAGGATTTCGGTCCACTCGGCGACCGAGTCGAGCATCCGGCCGGCGCCTCTGGCGACCGGTCCGGTCGGCTCGAAGTCACCGTCGCCGTTGATCATTTCCGAGACGAACGGGATCGGCACGGCGGCCGGAACCGGCATCAGGTTCAGCTGGAGCAGGGTGGGCTTCAGGACCTGGGCACCGCGCTGGCCGGCAGAGATGCCACCGTAGCTGACCAGGCCGGCCGCCTTGTGTTTCCACTCGACGCTGAGGAAGTCAAGTGCGTTCTTGAGCGCCGGTGAAACCCCCGCGTTGTACTCGGGCATCACGAATACAAAGGCATCGGCTGCGTCGATGACGCTACTCCAGGCCTTCGTGTGATCGTGGGTGTACCTGCCGAGATGGGGCATCTCCGGTTCGTCGAGAAACGGAAGGTTGACCTCGGCAAGATCAACCAGCGTCACACCGAACCGGGCATCGTCCCTGGCGACGCTCTCGATCCACCTGCCCACCGGCAGCCCGGCGCGGACCGGTCTCACGCTGCCGATGATGATGTGGAGCTTGATCACTTGAACACTGAGGCTACCCGTCGACAGGTTCAGGAGGAAACGACACAGTGCCGGGTTGCGGCAGCCGCCCCGACGGAGCAGATCAGGCAGCGGCGCAGGCCGCAGAGACCGTAAGGTCACGAGCCGTATGAGCGATCAGCGGAACCGTGCGACGGCCGGCCTCGAAAAGCGTCTCGACCCGGACGAACTTGAAGCCTGCCTCAAGTTGATCTCGGAACTGGACAGGCTGCCCGTCGACCATCCCGACTCGGTGATCGTCCAGCAGGCTACAGCCGGTCTCTACAAGTCGGTGAAGCGACGCCGTCGGCAGGAGAAGCGCCGTGAGGTCATCGAACACGATGCGGCCGTCACCGCGAAGACCGCGACGGCCGCACCGGGACGGATCGACGACGAAACCCAGGGACTTCCACTCGTCTCGACCGCCCGGGGCGCGATCGCAGGCACTCTGAAGGAAGCGAGGGCCTGTTACATCTGCAAGCAGCGGTACCGGGAGGTGGATGCCTTCTACCATCAACTCTGTCCTACCTGTGCCGCCTTCAACCACGACCGGCGGGAAGCGAGGACCGATCTCAGCGGCAGACGGGCGCTGCTCACCGGTGGCCGGGCCAAGATCGGGATGTACATCGCGCTGCGCCTCCTGAGAGACGGAGCCCGCACCACGATCACCACCCGCTTTCCGAAAGACGCCGCCCGACGCTTCGCCGCCATGGATGACAGCGCCGACTGGATCGACCGCCTGCATATCGCAGGCATCGACCTGCGCGATCCGGCCCAGGTGATGGCTCTCGCCGACTCCGTCGCCGACCAGGGGCCACTCGACATCCTGATCAACAACGCCTGCCAGACCGTCCGCAGAAGTCCGGCCGCATACGGGCCCCTGATCGACGCCGAAGCCGCGCCACTGCCGGAGAACATCCCTGCGACGATCGAGATCCTCTGTCGTGAACGCGGCTCGAGAGGAAAGCTGCGGGGCGAGGGTTCGCGGGCGGCCGTTTCGCCGGCCGAAACGGGTGACGGACCACCCACCGCCTTCAAGGCGGGAGGAGCCGACGGGCCCTGGCAGAGCGAAGGCGGCCACTGGACACCGACGCCCCATGCGCTGGCCGCCATGGCCCTCACCGCCGGCTCCGCCGACTTCGGTCTGATCGAGCAGGAGCGGGCGATCGACGCCGGTGGACTGCTTCCGGACACGGTCGACAGCAACAGCTGGGTTCAGCGGATCGACGAAGTAGACCCGCTCGAACTGCTCGAGGTACAACTCTGCAACCTGACCGCCCCCTTTGTCCTGATCAGCCGCCTGCGGGGAGCGATGGCGGCCTCACCTGCCAGGCGGACGTACGTCGTGAACGTCTCGGCCATGGAGGGACAGTTCTCGAGGGGGTACAAAGGCCCCGGCCACCCGCACACAAACATGGCCAAGGCGGCGCTCAACATGCTGACCCGGACCAGCGCCCGGGAGATGCTTGAGAGCGACGGCATCCTGATGACCGCGGTGGACACCGGCTGGATCACCGACGAGCGGCCGCACACGATGAAGAAACGCCTGGCCGACGACGGGTTTCACGCCCCGCTCGACCTGGTCGACGGTGCTGCCCGGGTCTACGACCCGATCATTCGCGGCGAGCAGGGAGAAGACCTCTTCGGCTGTTTCCTCAAGGACTACCGCCCTTCCGCCTGGTAGCCGCCGGGCTCCCCACGGGCAGGGACACGGCACTTCGGACCGGGCATGCCGACCGGCCCGAGTTCTCGGGCAGGACCGGCGACGGGAGTGACGGGACTCGAACCCGCGGCCTCTGGCGTGACAGGCCAGCGCTCTAACCAACTGAGCTACACCCCCGTGAGGCAGGCGGCTGTAGAGCCGACTGGCTGGGATTATCGCAATGTCCACGCCTGGGCGTAAGCTGACGCGATGAAGCTCACTACTTTTGACCCCGGAAACGGCCCCCGGACCGGCGTCCTGACCGACGAAGGCATGCTCGACGCCGGCCTGGTTCTGGGAGAAACCGGAACCCCCACGCTACGGGAGCTGATCGCCGCAGACCGAATCGCCGAACTCGGCGCACGGATCGAGGCCGGCGACAGGTCGTTTCCCGATGAAGCCCTGTTCGAACCGGCGAGCGTCCGGCTGCTACCCCCGGTGACGGACCCGGACAAGATCATCTGCATCGGCCTGAACTACCGCTCGCATGCCGAGGAGTTCAACCTGGAGCTACCCAAGGCGCCGACGATCTTCGGCAAGTACCGCAACGCGCTGACCGGCGACGGCAGCACCGTCACCCTGCCGCCCGCCAGCGGGAAGGTCGATTTCGAAGCCGAGATCGCCTTCGTGATCGGAAAGCGTGCCAGGGAAGTGGAAGTCCAGTCAGCCCTCGGGCACGTCGCCGGCTACACCCTGCTCAACGACCTCTCGGCCCGCGATCTCCAGTTCCTCACGCCACAGTGGATGCCGGGCAAGGTCTTCGACGGCTCGGCCCCGTGCGGTCCCTGGCTGGTCACTCCGGAAGAGGCGGGCAGCCACGACTCGATCGGGATCTCGCTCACCCTCAACGGCGAAGAGATGCAGTCCTCCGGGAGTGGCGACCTGATCTTTTCCGTACCCGAGCTGGTCAGCCACCTCTCCAACTGGATGACACTGGAGCCGGGTGACATCATCTCGACCGGAACCCCGTCGGGCGTCGGCAGCGCCCGCAAGCCACGGATCTGGCTCGAGGACGGAGACGAGCTGACCGTCAGCTCGCCACAGCTCGG
>JAUQWL010000019.1 GCA_030835185.1 Solirubrobacterales bacterium
AGCGGCTGATCAACACGCTTCGCAAGCCCGAATCGGTCGTCGACCGACTCGGCGATCAGGCCGAAGGCCTCGCGGAGATCGCCCGGGCCTTCGCCGACTCGGCGCCGGACGTGCCGCTGAACACGGAAATCGGGCCCCATAGGCGCATAGCCTGGGCCCGGGCCGAGCTGGCCGATTTCAAGAAGGTCAAGGACACCTTTTCGACCACCGTCAACGACGTCGTCCTCGCGATCGTCGCCGGTTCGGTCCGCGAGTGGCTGATCGGCCGCGGGGTGCCCACCGACGGCCTCGAGTTGCGTGCGATGGTGCCGGTCTCGGTCCGCTCCGAAGACGAGCGCGGCCACCTCGGCAACAAGCTGGCGACGATGCGTGCGCCGCTGCCGGTCTACGAAGAGGATCCGGTCGCCCGGCTGGAGATCGTCACTGCGGCAATGGACGGCCTGAAGCAGTCGAAGCAGGCCCTGGGCGCCGAAACGATCGCACGTCTCAACGACTTCGCGCCCCCTACCCTCCTCGCCCAGGCCGCACGCCTCACCTTTTCGACCCGCCTGTTCAACCTGCTGGTGACCAACGTGCCCGGTCCACAGATCCCGCTGTACCTGCTCGGACGCCGGCTCGACGAGACCTTCCCGATCGCCTTCCTCGCCAAGAACCACGCGCTGGCGATCGGCGTGATGAGCTACGACGGGCAGGTCAACATCGGACTGCTCGGGGACTACGACGCGATGCCGGACATCGACCTGGTCGCCGCGGGCCTGAACGCCTCACTCGCCGAGCTGCTCGAAGCCGCGGCCTGACCGGACGCCGGTCCGCCGGGGCCGCTCAGGATCCGGCCGATGGAGCAGGGGAACCGTGGCAGTCCTCGAACCTCAAGCCGCCACCGCAGCTGCAGGGGGTGTCCGGGCCACGGGCGGCATCCCGCTTCGCGTACCGACTGGCGACCTCGGCCGGTGCCCTGCCGGCGCGCAGCAGGCCGCACATCAACCTGAGCGGTTCGTCGACGTGGTGGAAGAACGCTTTGTATCCGTCGCAGAGATAGTTGAGACCGGGCTCACCGTCGGGAGTGTCGATGAATCGATCCTTGGGGCACCCGCCGTGGCAGGCGAAGCGCACGTCGCACTGGCGGCAGTACTTCGGCAACAGCCGCTTCTTGTTCAGTCCGAACCGGCGCTGGCGTGCCGAAGCGACGAGGTCGACCATGTCATGGTCGGCGATGTTGCCGAGCAGGTACTCGGGCTCGACGAAATGGTCGCATGAGTAGAGGTCGCCGTTGTGCTCCATCGCCAGCGCGCCGCCACAGGTTTCGGAGTGGATGCAGAGACTGGGCGGCTCGCCGTACCAGTTTGCGAGGGCGACATCGAACATCTGCACGTAGACCCGGCCGATGTCGTGGCGTACCCACTCTTCAAAGATGTCGATCAGGAACCGGCCGTATCCCTCTCCGGAGACGGAGCGTCCGGTGACGGCATCGCCCTCCTGCACGTACAGGGGACGATCCCGCCACGAAGACCACGGCACCGTCCCGTCCTCTGCCGCATCGGGGACGCGTTCGATGATCGGGATGAACTGCACGTACTCTGCGCCCAGTTCATCCCGCAGGAAGCAGTAGACCTCGCGGCCGCGCCCGGCATTCGCCGCATGGACGGTGGTCAGGACGTTCCAGTCCACACGCGCGGCACGCAGAGCATCCAGCCCGCGCATCACCTGGTCGAAGCTGCCGCTGCCACCGCGGGTCACGCGGTAGGTGTCGTGTATCTCCCGGGGTCCGTCGATCGAGATTCCTACGAGGAAGTCGTGTTTCTTGAAGAACCGGGCCCATTCGGCGTCGAGCCTGGTCCCGTTGGTCTGGATCGTATGCTGGGCCCGCTGGCCCGGCTTCAGGTACTTCTTCGCTATTTCGATCGACTTGCGGAAGAAATCGAGGCCCATCAGGGTGGGTTCGCCACCCTGCCACGCGATCGTCACCTCCGGCACCCGGGAATGGGCTTCGATCAGCTGTCGCAGGTATGCCTCCAGCGTGCTCTCCGACATGCGAAACCGGCTGTCCGGGTAGAGCATCTCCTTGGAGAGGAAGAAGCAGTAGTCACAGTCCAGGTTGCACTGCGCGCCGGTCGGTTTGGCCAGGACGTGAAAGGACGGCGGTGCGCCAGGGGGCATCGTGATCGAGATGCCGCGCAACGACTCCGTTGCCGGCGTCATCGCCACTCAGCCTGCGGGGCCGGTGCCCGCAGGTACGTCCGTGCGATCAGAATCCGAGGGCGAACTTCGCATCGTCGGTCATCATCTCCGGCGACCACGGCGGGTCGAAGATCATCTTCGGGTGTACGTCGCGTACGCCATCGAGGTTGCCGACGAACTCCTTCATCTGCTCGGAGACCTGGGGCCCGATCGGGCAGGCAGGGGTCGTCAGGCTGAAGGTGACGTACACGTCCGGCGCTTCGACCTCCACGTCGTAGACGAGGCCGAGCGAGACGAAGTCGAGGCCGAGTTCGGGGTCGATCACCTCTTCGAGGGCTTCGTACACCTGCTCTTCGGAGGGCATCGTTATCTGGTCTTCAGTCATGGACCCATTCTAGCTGGCGGACTCCCCGAAGCCATAACCTTGCCCCATGTTCGTCTTCATCCTCGCCCTGCTGATCGTCTGGCCGATCGCCGAGATCTATGTGATGGTCCTGGTCGCACAGGCGATCGGTTTCTTCTGGATGCTCTCGCTGGTCTTCCTCTCCGCCGTGGCCGGGATCATGGTCCTGCGCCACCGCGGGCGGGTCCATTGGCAGCGCCTCAGGGGTGCGGTGAGCGAGCGGCGCCCGCCGGCCCGAGAAGCCTTCGACGGCGTGATGATCACCACCGGAGCGGCGCTGCTGATCATCCCCGGGTTCATAACCGCCGCCCTGGGGTTGCTGCTGCTCTTTCCCCCGACGCGTTTCCTGGTCCGAATCGCCGTCTTCTTCCTGTTCGCAAGCCGGTTCAGGGTGGCGACCTCGACCGCCACCTGGACCGCGTCGCGCTACGGCGGCCACCAGGCGCAGTCTTACGACATGGACGGCGAGGCCGTGGACGTGACCGATCGGCCCGACGGCATGTCGCCTCAACTGCCGCCCGGCAGTCGCGGGCCTTCAGAGGATCGTCCCGAGGCGAAGAGTGGAAGTGACGGCCGTCGCGAGAGTGACGGCGAGGACGGGAAGTGAAGACCCGCTCGGTTGAAATCATCGACCCGGAGAGCGGGCTGTTCGTCAGCCTGACCGCCGGCGGCTCCGGAGCGATCATGCTCGGTCAGCACGTTCTTGCCGCATCGCCGATTCCCGACAACGGGCTCGACCGGCTCTCGGACGGTCCGCTCGAGCTTGAAACCGAACGCGGGTCGCTGTCGGTCAGGATCGGGCCCCAGGGAGAGCCGATAGTGCTTCAGGGTGAGATCACCGGCCGCCGGGAGGCGCGGCTGGCCCGGATCCGCGGCGAGCTTCGCGAAGGCGATCGCACGATCGACCTGGACTGCCGGGGGGTCGTCCATTCACATGATGATTCAGGCAGGATCACCGAGCTCAGCCGCGACCTGACCATCGTGCTTTCGGACGGAGGGCTGATATCCATCGTCGCGGGACGCGAGCCGGGTGCGGAACGCCACAGTGCGGAGGAAGCGGTTGCGGCGATCTCCCACCCGGGCGGCTACATCGATTTCGACCAGGTTCTGCTCTCGACCGAGTACGACACCTCTGGACGACAGCAGCGAGCCACGCTGGAGCTCTGGCCGGCATCGGAGGAGATCTCCGCGCTCCACGGTGCCGGGACGGTCGTCGCCGGCAGCACGGCGAAAACCGGAAGCGGGCGGATCAATACGGCGCTGTTCCGGTGGGCACTCGACGGTTACAGCGGTTTCGGCAGCTACGAGATCAGGATGGGTCCTGCGGGTTCCGACGACCCCGCGGAGGTGGCGGAGACAAGCGCGGCGACGGAGAGTCCGGAGCAGCGGGGATGAGTCGGATCGAAATGGTGATCTCGGACTTCGGCGGAGTGCTGACGACCCCGCTGGTCGAGTCGTTCATGGCGATCCAGGACTCTGTCGGGATCTCCCCCGAGCAGTTCGGCCGGGCCCTGGCAGAGAGCGCCGCGGTGACCGGCGCGAATCCCCTGTTCGAGCTCGAGTGCGGACGGATCACCGACGACGAGTTCACCGGCCGCATCTCTGACGCGCTCGAACCGATCCTCGGGCATCGGCCCCGGTTTCGTGAGTTCGGGCTGACCTTCTTCGAGGCCCTCCATCCCAATCCCGGCATGATCGATCTGATCCGCGAGGTGAAGAGAAACGGCTATCGCACGGCGCTGCTGACCAACAACGTCAGGGAGTGGGAGCCGATGTGGAGGTCGATGCTGCCGGTCGACGAGCTCTTCGAGACCGTGGTCGACTCCGGCTTCGTCGGCTGCCGCAAGCCTGATCCGAGAATCTACGAACTCACCCTGAGCCGGGTCGACCTGCCGGCCGACGCCTGCGTCTTCATCGACGACCTGGAAATCAACTGCGAGGCCGCGGTCGACCTGGGCATGAAAACGATCCAGTTCCGGGAGACGGCGCAGGTCAGGGTCGAGCTTCACCAACTGCTCGGGATGTAAGCCTTTGGCGGCGATCCGGCAGGTCTGAACCGGAACCCGAAGCGCGCCCGCCGCCTGCGGCCGGGTCGTCGCCGGCCGGCGGCGCCGAAAGTCCGGGGTGTGGGCCGATGTCCGTCCGTCGCCAGAGTCGAAAGAAATCCACAGGAAGGCCGGCTGTCAGCGGCCGGGACGGGTCAAACAGCGGGACGGGAACGTCGGGACGTGGCAAACAGCGGGACGGGAACGTCGGGACGGGAAGATCGGGACGACGGGAACGTCGGGACGGGTCAGTTGTCGGAACCGATGCGGTCCCATATGTAGAGGTCGACTGCTTCCGAGGCGAGCGCCATCAACCGCTCGGGCGAAAGCCACCCGACCACGGTCTCCAGCGCCAACTCCTCGGTCAGTCCCTCTTCGAGGACCTCTTCACCGCGGAAGCCCGCGGCAAGCTTGAGTGCCTCGCGGCGATGCTCGCCGAGCGTGCCGAACGCGCCCATCAGAAAATCCCGGTTCGGCACCGGCTGGCCGAAATCCATCGAGCCGTGCCAGGCCGCCAGCAACGACAGATCCTCCTGGTCGAGATCGGCCAGGGCGCGGGCGTACTGGGCTTCGAGGTCCTTTTCGGGGATCTCGTCGACCCATGCACGCAGAGCCTCTCCCAGCAACTGCCTGCGTGCCTCCCGACCGATCGAATCGGAGATCACATGAATCGCATCGGCTGGATCGACAAAGCAGAGAGACACGGGCGGACCGTCCTTGCTGTGGTGGGTCTGGTCACCAGTGAAGATAAACCCGGCGCAGGACGTAAAAACGGGCATCACGAACCCGGAAATTGCGGACTGGCAGCGGGTTCTGTCAGATCCGCCCGCCGCGTCCGACTCTAAGGTGAGCCGATGCCTCTCTCGATCATCAAAGGACCTCCGAACTCGGGCCGGACCGCGCAGGTTCGCCGCGCCTATGAGGAGCAGGTGCTGAAGAGGCCGGTGCTGGTCGTTCCGTCCACCGACGACATCTTCGACTGGGAGCGCCGGCTGAACCGGAAGCGCAGTGCATTTCTGGGAGCCCGGGTGATGCATTTCAAAGACCTGGTCGGCGAGATACTGGAGCTGGGTCCGGCGGACCGGGAACGGACGGCGTCGGCCCTCAGGCGCCGCAACCTCGTGGAGCAGGCATTGTGGCGTTCCTGGAAATGGCTCGCCGAGCGGATCGATGGCCAGCCGGGGCTGATCGATTCCGTACTGGAACTGATCGACGAGTTCAGAGCCGCCCGCATCTCCCCGAGCGGCCTGAGCCTCGACATCGAGACCGGCACGGTCTTTCTGAACGAGATCGCTGCTGTCTACGGCTCCTACGTCGAGCTCCTGGACGACAGCGGTCTGACCGACCTTCCGCAGCTGGCGATGAAGGCGGTCGGCCAACCCCTCGATGACTGGCAGGGAAGACCGGTCTTCGTCGCCGGCTTCGACGACCTGTCGACCCAGCAACTCGACCTTCTCGAGAAGCTCGCCGAAGTGACCGAGGTGACGGTCGCGATCACCCACGAGGTCGGGAACCCGGCCATGGCGGTGACCGAAACCCTGCTCCAGCGCCTCGAATCCCGCGGTGGCGCCGTCATCGAAACCACGGATCGAACCGACAGGGGCGAGCACTCTCAGCTGCTGTTCGAGATCGAACGCAACTTCATGAGGCCCGGGAGAACCGGAACGCTGACCCCCGGCGAAGGACTCACCGTTATGACTTCCTCCGGGTATCGAGGCGAAACCGAAGCGGTTGCCACCGAGATCGCGAAGTTGATCGAGGACGGAGTCAGCCCCGGGGAGATCGCGATTGCGGTCACGGCACCCGCCGTGAACGGAGGACGGTTCCAGGCCAACCTCGCGCGTTTCGGTGTTCAGGCGACCCTCGAATGCGAGACGTCTGCGACGGCGACGGCGACCGGACAGGCCCTGATGAAACTCGTCCGCGCTTCATCCCCCGGCGGCACCGCGGCCGACCTGTTGAGCTGTCTGAGAGGACCGGTCGGGGTCGACCGGGCCGCCACCGACTGGCTGGAGCGCGTGGTCCTTCGCGACGGCATCGAGTCAGCGCAGGTGGCAATGGCAAAGCTGAACGATCGCGGAATACCCGCTCCACCCGGCTGGTCCCGACTCTCATCCGATGGCCCGGCCGATCTCGGCCAGGCCGTCGAAGAAGCGATCACCGCGATACAGAAAGCGATCGTCGACGGTGGGGTCGCCGGAGCGCCGGAGTCGACCATCGCCACAGAACTCCAGACGGGCACCGCGATTGTGCGGGCAGTGCGCGAACTGGAGGAAATCGGTGAAGGAAAGGTGTCGCCGTCCAACTTCATCGAGGCCTTGAACAGCGGTGCGATAAGGACCTGGGCGGTTCCCACGGTCGGCACGGTACGAATCGCGAGCCCGTACAGTCTCCGGGCAAAACGGTTCGAATACATGTTCATCGTCTCCCTCCAGGAGAGCGGACTGGGCGACGCCGGACGGTCGGGACCCTTCCTCACGGAGGAATCGAGGCTTGCGCTCGGACTGCCGGAACACACCGACCCGGAACTCCAGGAGCTCTATCTCTTCTACTCCTGCCTGACCGTCCCGACCCGCGGGCTCTACCTCTCGTCCCGGATCGCCGATGACGGCGGCTCGGCGGAGTTCCCGTCGCCGCTGGTAGCCGCGGTCGGAGCGCTCTTCGAAAACGATGGTGAAGGAATCCGCAGGGCC
This sequence comes from Solirubrobacterales bacterium, assembly GCA_030835185.1. Taxonomy (GTDB): domain Bacteria; phylum Actinomycetota; class Thermoleophilia; order Solirubrobacterales; family 70-9; genus 67-14. The sequence continues at coordinate 7,320 of JAUQWL010000019.1, forward strand.
GGCAGGAAGGCTTCCGAGATCCTCGTCCGACCCGGAGCAGCGCCTTCGGCCGATGAACTCTCACGGGCGGTGATTGCGTCCGGTGGCAACGACACAGGCCTGCTCGACCTTCCCGAGGGTGAGCCCGAAAGGCTGGCCGAGAGGATCAGGCGCGCCGCCGGGGCCGAAGCCAGGACCAGGAGGATCGCCCCGCTCGAGTGCGCGACCGTGCTCGACGAGCTGAGGGCGAAGGACCACTTCAGCCCCACCGCCCTGGAGGCCTTCACCGAATGTCCCTACCGCTGGTTCATCGAAAAGGCAGTGCGCCCATCGCGCTTCGGACCCGAACCGGAGGCGATGGCGCGAGGCAGACTGATTCATGAGGTACTGGCGGAGCTCTACCGGGAGAGGCCGGACAGGGTCCCGCGGAGCGATGATCTTCAGGAGTGGGTTTCGGCTGTCGCTCCTGCGGTCGAGAGCCACGCCGCCGACGGGGAAATCGGGTTGGGGAGCTCCTCCCCTGAACACGTGATGCTGCGGATGGCAGCCGTGGATGCGATATGCGACCACCTGGGGCGCGAAGCACGGGCTGAGAGTCCCTCGTTCTTCCCGCTCGAAGTGGAGACCGGGTTCGGACTCGACCCGGATGGCCACCCCGCGCTGGAAATGGACGGCTGGAAACTGTCGGGGCGGATCGACCGGATCGACGTTTCGGGCGACGCTCGAACCGGCGTCGGCCGCCGCGGTGTTGTCTTCGACTACAAGACCGGCACCACGTCGGTCACAACACTGGCCGAGACCGGGAAGGGCCGCAAGCTCCAGCTCCAGCTCTATCTCCATGCGCTGCGGAAGATCTGGCAGGTCGAACCGACTGCCGCGCTGTACCTGCCGGTCTGCCGCGGGGACGGGCGGCCCCGGGGCATGATCGATCCCGACTTCGCCGACGACGTGGCCTACCTGAATCCTTTCGGCACCGATGTCTGCGATGACCTCGGGCGTAGCATCAGCGAGGCGGTCGAGATGGCCGACGAGGCGGTCGCCAGAATCCGCGGCGGGCTGATCGACCACGACCCGGCGGACTGCCCGGTCCACTGCAAGCATCCGGCGACGCCGGATCCGAGACTGGCAGAGGCCCGATGAGCCAGAACCTGACTCCGGAGCAGCTCGAGGCCGTCTGCTGCCGGGAGCCGGACATCCTGGTCGAGGCCGGCGCGGGGACGGGCAAGACGAGTACGACCATGAGGCGCTACGGGCTCCGGCTGGGATACGGCGCGGGCGACGGCACCGGTCAGGAAAGCGAAGAGGAAGAACCCCTGGACCCGGGGCAGATCCTCGTCTTCACATTCACCGACAAGGCCGCCACAGAGCTCCGCAACCGGGTGCGCGACCTGCGGGCATGCGTCTCGGACGACGGTGACCCTGCAGACGGATTCTCGATGGGGTCGGCCTGGGTCGGGACCTTCCATTCGATCTGCGCCCGGATTCTCAGATCTCATCCGATACTCGCCGACGTCGATCCCAGGTTCAGCGTCCTGAGCGACGTCGAGGCAGAACGGATGAAGGGGGTCGCCTACCGAAGGGCACTGACAGAAACCACGCGGTCCCGCGAGAGCGCGCGCCTGCTCTCCGGCTTCTACCCGCCGAACCTGCGCGACGGCGTCTCCAACGCCTACGCGCAGCTCAGAGCACGAGGCGAGATGGAGCCGCGACTGCCCGAAGCCCGCCCTGTCGACCTGGCCGGCGCGATGTCCGAAATCAGATCGCTGGCCCGCGAGGGACTCGGAGCCTCCGGACTCCGGAAGCCGACTCCCGAGCGGATCAGCGAGTTGAACGCCTACCTCGAATCGGTCACGGTGGAGACCGTGACCGTCGAGGGTTTCGAGGAGGTCAGGTTCAAGTCGGCTTCGGCATCGATCGCAGCTCTCGTCGCGGCCATCCCGAGATTCGCGACCACGCTCGCTACCGTCCAGTACGGCGAAGCCTCCCGGGACGCGCTCGACCGGCTCCTGCTGCACTACGGGTCGGAGTACGCCTCGCTGAAGAGATCCATCGGGGCCCTGGACTACGAGGACCTCCAGCTCGAAGCCCTGAAGCTGCTGCGCGAGCATCCCGGTGTCGCGAACATCTACCGCGAGCGCTTCAAGGAGATCATGGTCGACGAGTTCCAGGACACGAACCGCCTCCAACTGGACCTGATCGCCGCGCTCAGGGGGCCCGGCACGACCCTGTTCACGGTCGGTGACGAAATGCAGGCCATCTACGGTTTCCGCCACGCGGATGTGCGCCTGTTCAGGTCCAGGCGGATGGACCCGGACGTGAAGGTTCTCCCGCTGTCCGCCAACTTCCGCTCCCAGTACCCGGTGATCGGCGCGGTCAACCTGATCGGTCACGCTCTCGACGAGCAGGCGGAACGGATGCGGGACACCGCCGCCCCGGAGGAGCGGCATGAATTCAGACCCCTCAGGGTGGGACTCGAACCGGAGGCCGGTCCGACCGGATGTGTGGAGATCCTGGTCACCGAGAAGAAGGGCTGGGATCAGCTCGACCTGGGACCCTTGTCGCCTGCTGCCAGTCCCGAAGGAGCCGGGCCCTCCGAGTCCGAGTCGGCCGTCCAGGCCGAAGCCCTGGCGATCGCGCGACACATCAAGTACGCAATCGACCACGAGGGGTTCCGACCGTCGGACGTGGCGATCCTGTTCCGGTACCGGGCGCACAAGTGGATGTACGCCGAGGCCCTGAAACAGGTCGGCCTGAAGCCCTACATCGTCGGTGGAACCGGCTTCTGGGAAACGCAAGAGGCAATCGACCTCAAGTCGCTGCTGGCTGTCGTCGCCAACCCCCTCGACGACGATTCTCTGCTTTCGCCCCTGCTCGGGGTGACCTGCGGGCTGAGTTCCGATGCGCTGTGGATACTGAGGCGCGAGAGCGGTTTCGACAACCCCCTCTGGCCCGCCCTGTGCGCGGTCGCCGACGGCGGCGGACCCGGGGACTTCCCCGCCCGCGACCGGGAACCCGCCGCGGAGTTCGTCGAGACCGTACGGGGTATCCGAAAACGGCTCTCGACGATGCCTCTTGAAACGCTGGTGGAAAGCGTGGCGACAGAAACCGGATACGACCTCGGCTGCCTCTTGCGGGGCGGCCAGGAAGCGCTGGCGAACGTACGCCGGGTCGCCTCGCTCGCCGGTGAGTTCGAGGAGTCCGAAGGGCGCGACCTGAGGGCCTTTCTCGAGTGGGTCTCGGTCAGCTCGGAGATCGATTCCGAGGCTGCGGTAGCGACCGAAGAAGAGGACAGCGATGTGGTCCGGCTGATGACCGTCCACAAGGCCAAAGGCCTCGAATTCGAGATGGTCTGCCTGGTCGAACTCGGCAAGCGCCGCAACGGCTCCGGTGAGAAGGCCTTCTGGCTGGGGAGCGATCCGGACGACCCCCACGGCGAGATCAGATTCGGCCTTCAGGTTCCGAGACCGCAGCATGGGAGTTTCAACCTCTACGACTGGGATCTGCTCCGCGAAGCCGCGGAGCGCGAATCGGCCGACGAGGAACTGAGGCTGTTCCACGTCGGCCTTACCCGGGCCCGGCGGCGTCTGGTGCTGAGCGGAGTCGACAAGCTCGAGCCCGGCAGTGGACCGTCCCTGAACTCGACCACGATCAGCCGCCTGGTCGCGGCGTTCTCGATCGACAAACTGGAACCCGAGTCTGTTGAAGTCCCCGCGGCCGAACCCGGGGGCGGGCTGCGAGCAGAGATCCCTTCATCCGTGATGCCGATCTGGCGAAACGAAGCCGACGATGAGCGGGCGGCAGTCCTGCGCGAAAGCTTCGACACGGCCCTGGTCCTGAACGAAGAGATCGCCGGCCGGCCGCCGCTTCATAATCGTCCGACGACCCGGCACCCGGATGTCCCGCTTTCCTTCACGGCCCTGCATGGTCTCGAGGACTGCTCGGCGAGCTTCTACGCAACCAGAATCCTCAAGCTGGAAGGTCCTGGCATCGAGGGCCTGCCGCTGGACCCGGAAGAGCAGAGTCCCAGCCTCCGGGGGGAGTCGACCCGCTTCGGAAGCGCGGTCCATGACCTCCTGGAGCGGAGCGCGCAGCGGGGCTGGCTGCTTCCCACCGCGGACGAAGTCAGGGCCAGTCTGAAGCAGCACCGTGTCAAGGACGGCGACGGCCTGCTCGCCGTCCGGGCCTCCGGGATGATCGAGGGTTTCTCGGATTCGCCCCTCGGCGCCAGGGTGAAGGGCGGGAAAGCGGAGGTCGAGGTTCCGCTCCTGATCGACATCCTCGGGGTGACGGTCCGCGGCTTTGCAGACCTCCTGCTCCGACAGGATGATCCGCCTCTCGTCCTCGACTACAAGTCGAACCGGCTCGACGGTACCTCGCCGGGGGAGAAGATGGAGGAATACGTCCTGCAGCGGGACCTCTACGGCCTGGCGGTGGCCCGGGCGACCGATGCGCAGGCCGTCGACACCGCCTTCGTCTTCCTGGCGGATGCCTCGTCACCGGTCATGAAAACCATGGACGGCCCGGCCCTTGAAAAAGCCCGAACGAAGCTGGAGGGCCTGGTCGAAGTGATCCGCACGGGGAACTTCTTCGATGAACTCGCCGAAGCCTCCCCGTGCGGGGACTGCTGGGCCTGTGAACTTCTTGCGTCGAGGTTTTCGTCCCCGCCCGTCGCCTGAACCGGACGGACATCAGGCGGGGCGTGCGTCTCAGAAGGGGGGTTCCTCCGGTGGAGGCGGTGGTTCGTCCGTGGGCGGTGGTTCGCTTTCGGTCGACTGCGATCCCTGGTCCCCGGGATCGAGCGAAGCGGCGAGGTCTTCGAGGCGGAGTTCCTTGAGACCCTCGTCGACGGCGGCGAGTTCGGTGGCGCAGTACTCGATCAGGTCCTTGGCCTCCGCGCAGAGGTCGAGGGTTTCCCGAAGCTGGGCGTCGCCCGAGTCGAGACGGGCGATGATTTCGTCGAGGCGGGCGGTGGCTGTCTCATAGTCGGCAGTGGCGTCGCCGGCCTCGTCGGCGGGATCCTGCTCTTCACTCATCGGGATCGACTCCTTCCAGTCTGGTCTGCCCGAACTCTGCCGGGTCGCGCGGACGGCTGCGCCGCCTGCGCCTGCGGGCCGCTGCCACCTCGGCCTCGACCCGTCCGTCAGCAAAGATCACCCCGAGACGGCCGGCCACGCGGGCCTGTCGGGTGGTCAGGACCGGCTCCCCCGATTCGTCCTCGACCCGGGCGAAGCCGCGCTCGAGGATGTGCTGCGGATCGTGGGCACGCAGGGTTACGGAATTGCTGCGACACAGAGCCTCGCCACGGTCGACCGAGGACCGGGCCGCCACCGCGGTCGAAACGGCCCGGACCGCCAGCCGTGAGGTGGCCGACTCTCCTCCCCGGACGGCTCGCGTCACGGCCGGCGACAGACTCTTCACGAGCAGAACCGAGACGCGATCGCGCCGCGAGTCGATCCCGCGGCCGGACGACGCACGGATCTCCCGCGCCTTCTGGTCGAGAACCGCCCGCTGGGCGCGTACGGCCCTTGCTGGTGCCGCCGCGCGACTGGCAAGAGGCGCTGCCCGGGAGCCGATTGCGGTCGCCGGGACACGGGCGATCCGGGAAGTCAGCCCGGCGAGATCGGTCCGGGCCCGATTGAGGTCGAATCCGACCACCTCTTCGGCAGCATGGGTCGGGGTCGAGCATCTGACCGCGGCCACGTCGTCGATCAGGGTCACGTCCCGTTCATGGCCGACCGCTGAATACACGGGCACGGCCAGCATCGCCACGGTTCGGCAGAGGTCTTCGTCGCAGAATGCCCAGAGGTCGGTCAGGCTGCCGCCACCCCGGCTGACCACGATCGCCTCGACTTCACCGACCGCCGCCAGATCGCTGACGGCCCTGGTGATCGCCGGTGCCGCCCTGCGGTCCTGAACCGGAGCGAAGGCCCAGACGATCTCACCAGACCAGCCGCGTCGCTGGAGCCCGGCGAGCAGGTCGTCCCTGGCGGCCCCGCCTTCCGCCGTGATCACCCCGATCCTGCGAGGCAGGGCCGGTCGCTTCAGACGCTTCTGCAGCTCCAGCAGCCCTTCGGCCTCGAACTGCTTCCGCAGGGCGGCGAGGCGGGCCAGCAGGTCGCCCTCACCGGCCGGCCGGAGTTCAGTGACCCGGAAGTTGAAACCGGGCGAAGCGTTCTTGCCGCCCGGGTAGTAATCCGGACCGCCCAGTACCACCACTGCGGCGCCGTCCCGCAGGCACTCGTCCGGCAGGTCCAGGGCGTCCAGTTCGTTGTTCCAGATCGCACAGGGCACCCCTCCGCGTTCGTCACGCATCTGGAAGTAGGTCTGGACGCGGGTCCGCCGGACATCTGCCAGCTCACCGGTCACCTCGACTCTGTCCATCGCCTGGAAATCGCGCTTCAGCCGATTCGCGTACTCGCCGACCGGCATGGCAGCACGCTGTGCCGAGCCGGGGGTTCTCCCGGATTCAGCCGGAGCGGACGAGCTTTCGTAGTTCAGGGAAGGGACTCCCGATGCCACTCGCAGGCCCATTCCCGCAACATCTGAATGGCGGGTTTCAACGCGCGCCCCTTCTCGCTCAGCTCGTAGGTGACCTTGACGGGCAGACCGTCCTCGACGGTACGGGTGGTCAATCCGGCTGTCTCGAGTTCGCGGAGGCGGCGTGAGAGCAGACGATCGGACAGGCCGGGCACCGCACGCTTGAGGTCGGCGAAGCGCATCGGTCCCTCCCCGAGCGCCCAGATGATCGCTCCGCTCCAGCGCTTTCCGATCAGTTCGATCGCCACGTGGAAGTGGGGGCAGACTTCGGCCGGGGACGACCGGGTCGCATGCGCCGCAACGGTGCCGGTTTCGAGAATGACTCCGGACAAGGTCTCCTGAGCTTACAAAACGACTCCGGCCGGCTTCGCGGTTTTCGATCGGCGAAGGACGGATTCCCGTCCGCTACCTGGCGCAGGGACCCGTGTCGACCTCACCCGACGCCCGGCCGAGGACCCGCCGGACCACGTCGTTCGGTATCGCCAGGCCGCCGGGCGGGCCTTCGGTGGTCGCGGCGAAGACGGTCCCGAGCACCCGTCCCCGGCGATCGACCATCGGACCGCCGGAATTGCCGTGGCGCACCTGACCTCTGAGCGTCAGCATCTCCCGCTCGAAGGGCCCGGAACCGTAGGCGTCTTCCCCGAAGACGTCCCGGGTGATCCCGGCTCGTGCGGGGGAGATCGTAAGCGGCCCGTCGTTCGGATAGCCGATAACCGCGGCTGAGGTCCCTTCCCCGGCGCTCTCGAGCATCGACAGGGGCGGCAGGTCCAGCGGGGCCGCGAGCACCGTGATGTCGTTCCGCGGGCTGTAGGCGATCGGGGTTGCGTCAACCACCTGGCCGTCGTTGGCTTCGATCCGGGTGTCCGACTGACCGGCCACCACGTGTGCGTTGGTGACGACCGTGTTGGGGGAGATCACCCACCCGGAACCCATGATGCCGACGCCGCAGGCGGTGCCGGTGACCTTGACCACGGAGCTGCCCGCCCTGCGCACGGCCTGCGAAGCGCCGGCCGTGCCTTCGGGGGCGGCGATCGCACCGGGCGAGGTCGCGAAACTCGGCAGCGGGCCGATTCTGTAGAGCGCCTGGATCAGCGGTCCGGAAGGCGGCATCACCTCGTTGATCCCACCGAGCAGGGTCGATCGCTGGACATCGCGCCGGAGACTCTCGGCCCCGGGCATGTAGAGCACGGCCGCGCCCAGGATCCAGATGATGCCGAGGGCCAGGGCCGACATCAGCAGGGCGCCTCCGATTCCGTCGACGACCTCTCCGAAGGGCCCCCGAATCGCGACACGGCGCAGCCCGGTCCCGATGGAGGCCGACATCGCCAGGGCGAATGAGCCGACCAGCACCGCTCCGAGCAGGGCGAACATCGGCGCGTACGGCGAACTCGAACCGCCTTCGAGGATGACCGGCGCCAGTCGAGAGCCCAGGGCGGCGCCGAGAACAAGACCTGCAAGGCCCAGCAATCCGACGATCAGACCCTGCCGGAAGCCCCAGAGGGCCAACAGGAAGGTGAAGCCGGCGATAACCCAGTCGATCGTAGTCACCAGACCAATCTAGTCCCCGCTCGCACCCGGTAGATTCCACGTGTTATGAGGTCCGCCCCCACCCGGCTGGAGCGCCGGCAGCGACTGAAGACGCGCGCCTTGCCCCTGCTCGGCATCGCGGTGGTTTCCTTCATCGCCGGAGCGATCAACGGCTGCCCGGGAAACCCCCACCGGGATGCCGCCGAACGCTACCTCGAAGCCTGGCAGGAGAAGGACTACGCGTCAATGCACTCCGAGCTCAGCACGGCTTCGCAGGAGGCGGTGTCGCTGGAACGGTTCACGGAGAGATATGAACAGGCGGAGGCGGTCGCAACACTCCAGGGCATCGAGCCCGGCGAAGCCGGCGGAGACGAAACCGAAGTGGAGATCCCCGTCGCTTCGTCCACCCTCGCCTTCGGCACCGTGAACCAGCAGATGAAGTTCACCTTCGGCGAAGACGGGATCGCCTGGCAGAGCGGCCTGCTCTTCCCGGGCCTCGAAGAAGGCGAGGAGCTCGACCGCAAGACCTCTCTCCCGCGCCGGGCGTCGATCCTGGCCAGGGACGGCCAGGTGATGGTCGAGGGTCCTTCGCTCGCTCGCAGCTATCCGCTCGGCGACTCGATGATCGACGTCACCGGAACGGTCGGTGCGAGCGACGAAGGGCTCGATACGACCCAGATTGCCGCCGGCTTCGGCGAAGGTGAGCCGATCGGCCTCAGCGGGATCGAACTGGCTTACAACTCACGCCTGGCCGGAAAACCGGGTGGCCGACTGAGTGCCAGACCGATCGGAGGCACCGGCGAAAGCCGAGTGCTCGGTGAGGGCGAACCGCGGGCGGCAAGACCGCTGAAGACGACGATCGACGTGACCCTCCAGACGACCTCGGTTGCCGCCCTCGGAGGGCAGTACGGCGGCGTGGCCGTCCTCGATGCCCAGAAGGGCAGCATCAGAGCATTGGCCGGCCAGGCATTTTCGGTGCTTCAGCCCCCGGGATCGACCATGAAGATTGTGACCGCGACTGCCGCGCTCGAGACCGGTAAGGCAACGATGGACAGCCAGTACGAATACGCCACGTCAGGCGTCGCCGACGGCCGCGAGATCGAGAACGCGCACGGCGAAGTGTGTGGCGGCAGTTTCGTCCAGAGCTTTGCGAACTCCTGCAACTCGGTCTTTGCGCCGATCGGGATGGAGATCGGCGAAGAGCAGCTGACCAAGACCGCCGAAGCGTTCGGCTTCAACAAGCTGCCCGCCATCTACGACAAGGCTGGAACCGAGGCGATCGACCCGCCGGTCCCGACCATTCCACAGCCCGGCCAGTACAACAACGAACTCGGGGTCAGCGCGATCGGCCAGGGCAAGGTCCAGGCTACCCCGCTACTGATGGCAAGCACCGCTCAGGCTATCGGCAACGAAGGAGTGAGCCTCTCGACACCGATCGCGGCTGAAGCCGATCTGCAGCCGGACGTGGAGCCGGTACGGGTCACTGACAGGAAGACCGCCGGCGAGGTGGCCGAGGCGATGGTCGCCGTGGTCACCTCGGGCACCGGAACAGCCGGAGCTATTCCCGAGGCCCAGGTGGCAGGCAAGACGGGAACGGCCGAGGTAGGACCGCGAGGTGGCGGCGCCGTCGACGAGGATGGCAACCCGGAACTTGTCGAAGACGCCTGGTTCGCCGCATTCGCCCCGTCGGACAAGCCGAAACTTGCGATCGGCGTGATGGTGATCGACGTTGTCGGAGGTGGCGGGACCGTGGCGGCGCCGATAGCCAGCCAGATCCTGTCGGCCGGCCTCTAGGACGAGCCGCCGCGGCGGCGCAGCCTGAGTCTCTTCCGCTTGACGACCGGAGTGCCGCCGGCCGGCAGAAAGGTGGTGGTTACGGTCAGCTCCACCGGTCCCCTGCGGGCGAGTCGCGCAGCCTGCTTGCCGAGCTTGAGGGAGGCCCGGCGCGAGTTTCCGGATCGCCGGACCAGCCGTTCGGACCGACCGAGCACGACCGGCTTGCCGTCGATCCGCGTCGTCGCTACCTGTCGGACGATCCCGCGGCCCGGGGTACGCACCCTGGAGAAAACCCTGCCATCGTCTATGCGACAGGATCTGAGGGAGAAAGAGCGGTTCGGCAACGGCTGCAGGCGCCGCCTTTCCGTGTTGATCAGTTTCTTCCGCAGGCGGCGGTAGTGCTTCTGCTGCCGGCCGTTGCGTCTCGACTCCGGACCGGCCAGATTCTTCTTCTCGAGCGGGTCGTTTCGCAGGTCGTAGAGTTCCCATTCCGGCGCCTTTTTCCGCTCCGGGTCGTAGTACTTGGCGATTTTCCAGTTTTGTTCCCGAATCGAAACTATGTGCTGTGGCGCGCGCACGTACGGGCCGTGCTTCTGACCCGCCTGATAGTCGTCGAAGGTGAAGACGATGTGATCCTGCACCGGCTTCGTCGACCGGCCGAGTACAAGTCTCGAATAGTCCTTGCCTGCCCATTTTGCCCGAGCGCTGTGCGGGGCGTCGACCAGTCCCGCCAGAGTCGGCAACAGATCGACGTGCGAAACGAGTGCGTTGACAGACGTGCCCCCCTCGAATATCTCCGGGTTGGAGAAGACCATCGGGACCCGCAACGTCTCTTCGTAGGCATTGAAGTTCTTCTGTCTCATGGCACCGTGGGCGAGTCCCATCTCGCCGTGGTCGGACGTGCGGATCACGACCGTGTCCCCGGTCAACCCCCTGGAGTCGAGCAGGTCGAGGATCTCCACCAGATAGCCGTCCACGACCTTCGAGAGGTTCGCGTAAAAGTTGAGGTACGCCAGTTTCTTCTCGTCGGTGTCGAGCTCGCCGGTCAGATTGAAGATCCTGAAGAATCGCTCATGAGCGGCGGGGCGGTTGCCGAACCCCTGGTCAACGGTCTCCGGCAGCTCGATCTCTCCCTCGAGCCAGGTGTCGTCGTAGCCACCCTCGACGTAATTGTTCGGGTAGAGCAGGACGTCGTGCGGGTTGACCAGGGAGACGATCAGGCAGAAAGGCTTGCCCGATCCGGTGCGGGTGTTCAGATATTGCAGGACGCCCTCCTCGCCCTTCGCCGGATCTCCGTCGTGATCGATGTAGCGGCCGTCGTTGTCGTTGACTCCCCCACCCTGCTGCTCGATCGACTGGTCGGCGCCGGCATCCGGCGGGTTCCAGCGGTCGAAGCCGTACTTCTGCAGATCGGAGGGCGCGAACTCTTCTCCCTCCGGCTTGGAGAGATGCCACTTGCCTTTGTAGACGACGTCGTAGCCGGATTCCGACATGACCGATGCCAGATTCTTGAGATCGCCCGGGAGTTCCACCTGTGGATACTCGGATGCCGGCATGTCCTCTTCCAGCGTGTACTTGACTCCGTGCTGGGCCGGGTAGTAGCCGGTGAACATCGTCGCCCGCGACGGCGAGCACATGCACGAATTGCAGAATGCGTTGTTGAAGGTGACTCCGGTGTCCTGCAGCCGTGTGAGGCCGGGCAGGTTCTCCCTCGCCCAGTTTTCAGGGAAGTGTTGGACGGCACGGTCCTGGTCGGTTATGAAGATCACGATGTTCTTGCCGGCCACCGGACTCGCGTTCCCCGCCTCTGCAGCCGTGCTGCCGAGCACAGATCCGCCGACGACCAGCCCCGGTGCAGCAATCGCCGCCCGCTTCAGTGCCTCACGTCTCGTAATCAAGTACCCCACCCTTTCCCGTACATACGCTTCCGGCCTCCCGGTACTCTGACCGGTGCGGGCCCCACCAATGATCTGCCACGATTCAAACACATATATTGACGCGCGTCAAGTCTTGTACGCGACCCTGCTCCACGGACCAGCGAAGGCAAGCAATGAAGGCGTCACCCAATGACCCAGCGGCAGTCGACGGCATCGCGATCGGCGTAGTCCCGAAGCAGCAGCGCGGAGCCGAAGTGCGTGCCCGCCTGCTCTCGGCCGCCGTCGACGAGATCAGGAAGAAAGGCATCGAAGGTGCCCGCGTCGAGAACATCGTCGCGGAGGCCGGCACCAGCTGGGGTACCTTCTTCCGCTACTTTCCGCGCAAAGAGGACGTCCTGCTGGTCGAGTTCGCCGGCCTGTTCCGCGACCACATCCGGCCGGCCTTCGACCGGGCGCTTGCCGACCGGGACCTGGCCACCGAAGATGTGGCGCGAAATACGTTTGACGAGTTGATGGAACCGCGGATAAGCCCCAGGTTCCAGGCCGAGATGATCCTCGAAACGGTTCAGCATCCGTTGCGCTTCGCGGCGATAATCGGCGAAGGGGAACTGCCCCTGGTCGCGCTGATTACCCAGCTCATGGTCACCGGCCGGCAGCGGAACGAGGTGCGTACTGACGTCCCGGCCCACATCTGCGCCATGGTCCTGACCGCCGGGGTCGTATTCCCCGTCTCACGCATGCTCGATGCCGTCGCGGCCGGCGAGCTGTCCATCGAGCAGCTCAAAGAGGTCGCGGGTCAGGCGTTCGAGGTCTCCTGGAGCGGACTCCGGCCGCAGTAGCCGGTCAGGTGGCCTCTTCCGCCGAAACGTCCTGCGGTGGAGTCGAGAGGGCGAGCAGGACCAGGGCGCCCACCCCGCCGGCGGTAAGCAGAACGCGGCCCACCACCGGCAGAAGAAAACCCAGCGCGATGCCGGCGAGACAGAGCAGGGCAGTCAGTCCGAGTGGAATCCACCACTCTTCGACGAAGGGGCCTCGCAGACGGGCGTAGGGCGCAGAAACGACCGTGCCGAGAAGCAGCAGGCCGGCCCCGGCGGCCGACAGCCCGAAGCCCAGCGGCGAGAGCAGGCACAGAACGGCGCCGGTGCCGGCGATCACCTGGCCCGGCATCCCGGCCGGTATGACTCCCGCGAAAGCTCGCTCAGAGGTCGAGCTCAACCTCTGCCAGTTCCCCGTCGCCGGCGAGTTCGAGCACGACCGGCCTCAACTCAAGCGTTTCGTCCGGAACCTTGTAGAGGAGCATCGAAGCCTGGATCGGGCCGACCTGCGGAGTCGAGTCGATTTCCGGGAACTGCTCGCCGGGCTCGAGCGTCGCTCCCGTGGGAAGGGCGTAGACCGAATCGCTCTCGATGCTTTCGTAGCGACCGCCGGCCGTATCGACTATCTCAAAGCTCTCCGGGACATCGTGAGCGACATCGCCCTTGTTCTCGATCTTGACGAATACGCCGATGTAAGTCTCGCCGGGTTTCGGCGGGGGCTGGCCCTCGAGGTACTCGCGATCCTCGACGTCGAAGCGGTTCAGAGGCCGCGTGAAGAATACGTTGTACTCGAACGGGTCGAGCTCGACCGGCTCGCCTTCGATGACGACTTCGACCTCCCCTTCGGCCGAGCCCTCAGCCTCGTCGTCAGAGCCGCAGGCTGCGAGCGCGAAGCCCGAGAAAGCGAGAAGGAGGACCGCCATGAGGGCACGAAACGATTTGCTGTTCAAAGTTGTCTCCATCGGGCGGGGAGTTTATTCGTCTGGAGGGCCTAGAGGATGCCGGTCCTGTAGCGGTTGCCTCCTGCCACGGCCATTTGCTCGGTTGCGGTGGCTTCGGCCTCGATCAGGTCGCGCAGATTCGTCAGGGCCCGGTGCAACTGCCGGCCGTACCAGCGCGAGCCTCCGGTCAGCCGCTGGAAGTAGCGGTAGACACCGTAAGGATCGATCCAGTACGAGAGCCGGACGACGCTGACGCCGTTCGGGCGCTCGGCGATCTCCCACTCGAAACCCGTCCTGTTGCGGTTGAGCCGGCCGGTAGCACCCCGCTCCGAGATCCGGCTCGGCCGGTCGACGGCGGTGATCGCGGTGTCGTTCCAGGCACTACGTCGCTTGAAGCGAAACCTCGCACCCGCACCAACGCCACGGCTTTCCAGCCGGAGCAGCCTGAAATCCTCGATCGCGCCATCGAACAGCCTCGCTCGCGTATTGATGTCGAGCAGGTAGTCGAAGATCACCTCACGCGGCGCGTCGATCTCGATTTCGGCGTAGACGGGACCCATCGGTGCCTGATTGTAGGGCCTTCGCCGCCGACGCCCTGCCCCGGGGGCGCGGGTAGGGTGTGCTGGTGGCCATCACGATCGCGATCCTCTCCCAGAAGGGTGGAACAGGCAAGACGACCCTGACCCGGTCGCTGGCCGATGGACTCACCCGCGCCGGGCTGAACACCCTGGCGATCGACAGTGACCCCCAGGGCAACCTCTCCGAATACTTCGGCGTCCCGGCCGAGGCCTATCCGACTCTGGGGGAGGTGCTCGCCGGCCGCGAAAAGGCGGTGGACGCCATTCACGACGGCGTGATCCCGGCCAACCTCGGCCTGGCTGAGGCCGAGTTGATGCTGGCCGGCAAGATCGGCCGCGAACTGACGTTGCGCAGCGCCTTGCGGGAGCCGAAGCGCCACCACGACGTGATCCTGATCGACTGCCCGCCGACGCTCGGCCTGCTGACCGTGAACGCGCTGGTTGCCTCCGACCGCGCGATCCTCTCGACAGAAGCCGAGCACTTCTCCGAACAGGGCGCGGAACAGGCCATGGAAGTGATCAACCTGGCCCGGGAGAACCTCAACCCGGACCTGGAACTGCTCGGGATCATGCTGAACATCGCCGACATGCGAACCAGACACGCCCGTCGCACGCTCGAGCTGCTGCGCGAAGAGTTCGGCGACCTCGTCTTCGACACCGTGATCCGTCGCTCGATCGTCTATCCGGAGTCGGCCCGGGCCGGCCGGCCGATCTACGAGTTCAATCGCCGCAAGGCGCTCGACTACGCACGCCTCACGGTCGAGGTCCTCGAAAGGCTCGACCTCCCCGGCCCTCTGGGCAGGGCCCGCAAGACCCTGCGCGAACTCGAACCGAAGTCCTGAACCCCGGCCACCCGGTCCGGGACCTCGTCTGGCATGCGGTTTTTCTCAGGGACCGAGAATGGCGGCCCAGACGAGGCCACCGGAGACGGCGATGAATGAGATCGTGGCCAGTCCGCGGTACCAGAGCCGTTTTTCGGCAGCCGGGCTGAAAGCCAGAGGAATGAAGAGGGACGGGTTGACCACCGTGCCGAAGACCAGCATCGCCTGAAGCAGCCCGGGCGGGTCGGACACGACCAGACCGACTGCGATCAGGATCAGGCCCATCATCACGAAATCGAGGTGGATCTGGAGGATCCGGTGAGGCTGGACCACCCCGATGCGCTTCAGCCACTCGGGCTTCTCCGATCGGACGACCATGGCCCAGCCGAGCAGAGCCCCGATCGCCAGCTCGATCAGACCGACCTGGAGCAGGAGGTCCACCGCTTCAGAGCTCCGGTACGTCGGCGCCGACCGGGCTGAAGCCGACCCGGCGTACGTCGGCCCAACCGTCGCAGCGCTGCTTCAGGGCAGCAGACACCATCCCGGTCTCCTGCCATCCCGACCAGACCAGAACGGTCGGACCGGCGCCGGAGATCGTCGCTCCTATCGCACCCAGCGAGGCTGCTTCATCGACGATCTCCATCGACTTCGGGAAAAGATGCCTCCGGCGGTCCTGATGGATTCGATCCCGGATGCCGACGGCGATCAGGTCGAAGTCGCCGCCGCTGAGTCCCAGCGCAAGGTGAGCCGCCGCTGAAGTGTTGGCCACTGCGTCGGCGAGTGGTACGTCCGACGGGATCGCCTCCCGGGCGAGCCTGGTAGAGACCTCCCCGCGGGGTATGACCAGCACGCCCTCGAGGCCTTCCGGCGAGTCGATCCGGGTCGCCACCAGTTCGGATCCGCTTTCCGCACAGACCACGAAACCGCCGCATATGGCCGCGGCGACGTTGTCGGGATGGCCCTCCAGGGCCGTCGCCCGCTCCAGCAGGTCCTGGCGCTCGAGCCCGAGTTCGTACATGTGGTCGGCCGCGAGCAGGCCGGCCACGATCGCGGCTGCGCTGGAGCCCATTCCGCGGGCGAGCGGGATGTCGCCGCCGATCCGGAAGCTCAGGCCATCGGCCGGATGGAGGGTCTCGAATGCGCGCACGACGAGGTTGTCGCGACCGGTCGATACGTCCAGGCTGCACTCGACCGAGAACTCGCCGGTCTCGCTGACCTCGAGTTCGAGATGGATATCCAGCGCGGCGGCCATGACGTCGTAGCCCGGCCCGAGGTTGGCGGAAGAAGCCGGTACCCGGACGAGTCGGTGGCGGTCGGTCACGGGCCGAAAGGTATTGAATTGTCGGATCGAAGTCGGATTCCCCGAAATCGTCCTCACCGTCGGACTGCTGTTGATCGTCATATCCGGGCTGTCGGGTCTGGCCCACGGCACTGTCCTTTCGGTCTCGGTCCTCTCGGTTGCGGCGGGCATGCTGCTCCATGCGGTGGGAGTACTCGACGTCAACCCTCGCGACGGAAGCGTCGTCGCGATCGTCGAACTGGCCCTGATCTTCACGCTGTTCAGCGACGGGCTGGTGGTCGAACGCGAACTGCTGGTCAGAAACATCGGACCGACCGCCAGGGCGCTGATCCTGGCGATGCCCGCGACCATGGCCCTGATCGCCGTGGCAGCAAAGTTCCTGTTCAGCGAGCTCTCCTGGGCCGAGGCTTTCCTGCTCGGGGCAGTGCTGGCCCCGACCGACCCGGTGATCACCTCGGCCGTTGTGGCAGCCAAGGGGATCCCCGCGAAGCTGCGGCACGTACTCAACCTGGAATCCGGCCTCAACGACGGTCTGGCCCTGCCTTTCGTCCTGTTCTTCATCGTGATCGCCTCCCACGAGTCCGGAGCGGGGACCGAAGCCGTGATCCTCTTCGCGGAGGCGATCGTCGGCGGAATCATCGGCTTTCTGCTGGCGACCGTGGCCGGCCGCGCGATCGACGACATGCCCGGCGTCGGTCTGACCGGGAAGTACGAGGGCGTCTACGCACTCGGAATCAGCCTCGCCGCCTTCGGCCTGGCGGAGGTCACCTTCGGAAACGGCCTGATCGCCACCTTCGTCGCCGGCATTGCACTCGCAGTTGCCGACCGCGACGTCCCAGACGCCTTCCAGGACTTCAACGAGAGCGTCGGAGCCGTCCTCCAGACCGTCACCTTCTTCGTATTCGGCGCACTGGTCGTCGCGATCGGCGTGCCGGCTCCGGTGGCCGCAGTGGTGGTGCTGATCCTCTTCACCCTCCTGGTCGCCAGGCCGGTCGCAATCATGGGATCGCTCGCCGGTTCCGGGCTTCCGCGAATCCAGAAGCGCTTCCTCGCGTGGTTCGGCCCGAAGGGCGTGGCCTCGATGCTTTTCGCGCTGTTCGTGCTCAAATCCGACGTGACCCAGGCCAACCTGATCTTCCAGCTGGCGGCCCTGGTGATCCTCGCCTCGATCATCGCCCACGGTCTGACCGACACCGTCGGCGCACGCTGGATCGAGCGCCGGCTCAAGCCGGACGCGGAAGACTCCCAAGACGGGACGGCGGGGACAGAAACGGATCCGCACGCGACGGTCGCGGGGCAGAGCAACCCCGGCAGTGCCGAAGGGTCATGATTGGCTGATGCTCGAATCCCCCTCGCCTGACCCCTCGATGCACTCGCACGGGGACTCACCGCCCGCCCTGGAGATCACCAACCTGACCAAGCGCTATCCGACCGGAACCGAGGCTCTCAAGGACGTATCGCTGGAGATCGCTTCCGGTGAATTCTTCGGCCTGCTCGGACCGAACGGGGCCGGCAAGTCGACTCTGATCCACTGTTCGACGGGACTCGCCTCCCCCACCTCGGGATCGATCCGCATCTTCGGCAACGACGCGGTCGACGGCTATCAGGCCGCGCGCGAGGCCGTCGGCCTCGCCCCGCAGGACCTCAATCTCGACTGGTTCCTGACCGTCGAGGAGACCCTCGACTTCCACGGCGGCTACTTCGGCATGAGGAAAGCGGACCGTCGCGAGCGGGTGAAGGAACTGCTCGACGCCTTCACCCTCACCGACAAGAAGGACGAGCGTACCCGCACCCTCTCCGGCGGCATGAAGCGCCGGCTGGTGCTGGCACGGGCGCTGATGCACCGCCCGAAACTGCTGATCCTCGACGAGCCGACCGCCGGCGTCGACGTCGAACTGCGGCTGGAGCTCTGGCAGTACGTGCAGCGCGTCAATAGGGAAGGCACGACGATCCTGCTTACCACCCACTACCTCGAAGAGGCCGAGCAGCTCTGCAGCCGGATCGCCTTCATCAACGGTGGTCAGATCGTCGCCGAAGGCTCGAGTCGCGAGCTGGCTGCCGAGTACCAGGTCGAAACGCTCGAGGATGCATATCTCGAACTGGTCGGCCGCAAGGAACTCTCGCGGGCCAAAGCGATCGCCCTGGCCGAAGCCGAAGCCGGGGAGAACCGATGAGCCCGACGATGATCCGCCTCAGCGCCCTGACCCGGCGCGAGGTCAGCCGCTTCATGAAGATCAAGGGCCAGACGATCGGCGCCCCGCTGCTGGAGACCTTCCTCTACATCACGGTATTCGGCGCCGCGCTCGGCAGCCGGGTCGGAGAGCTCGACGGGTTCGACTACGTCGTCTTCGTCACCCCGGGTCTGATCATGATGTCCTGGGCAATCAACTCTTTCTCCAACAACTCCTCCTCGATTCTCCAGCAGAAGTTCCAGCGGGCGATCGATGACCAGCTCTCATCCCCGTCCTCCCCGCTCCAGCTACTGCTCGCCTTCTCCCTCGGCGGTTTCCTGCGCGGGCTGATCATCTCGGTGGTCACCTTCATCGTCGCCACCCTGCTGATCGATCTGCCGGTGAACCACGTCCTCGTCCTGGTCAGCTCCCTGCTCCTGGTCGGCTTCTTCTTCTCCCAGCTCGGGGTGCTGGTCGGGATCCGGGCCGAGCAGTTCGACGACGTCTCTTTCGCCCAGACCTTCATCCTCACCCCGCTGATCTTCCTCGGGGGCGTGTTCTACTCAGCCTCGCTGCTGCCCGAACCCTTCCAGACGATCACCCACTTCAACCCGGTCTTCTACATGATCAACCTGGTCCGTTACGGGTTTCTGGGGGTCTCCGACGTCAACGTCGCCCTCTCCCTGCTGGCCCTGGTCGTCGCGACCGGCGCCCTCTTCGCCCTCAACCACCGGCTCTTCAGGAAGGGCTACCGCCTGCGGGCCTGAACCGGCCCCGGGACCGGGCGGCCCCGACTGGCGCCGATCCCCCGATCGATGGCCGGCTCACACGGAATCGAGCAGCGCCGCGATCCCCGGACGATCCGGGATCACGTGTCGCGGGCCGGCAACTTCCCCGAAGGCGACATCGGCCGAAACCAGCGCATCGGCGCCAGCGCTGAGGGCAGCCGAGGCGAGCACGCAGTCGAAGGCGCCCGGCGAGCCCGGGGTCACGAACATCTCGAGGCCTCTGTCCAGCGTCTCCCGGTTCACGGAGATGAGCGGAGCAAGGAGCTCGGCGTAAGCGGCACCCAGCGCCGCGGCGTCACCCCGGCCCCTTCTTCGCGCGCGGACGTGGACGAACTCCTGGATCACTTCGACCGTAGTCGTCGCCTCGATCAATCCGTCCGAAACCGCTTCGATCAACTCCCGGCAAGGGTCGCGAAACGGATGCCCGGCACCCTTGGCGTATACGAGCACCGTAGTGTCGAGGACAATCATCCGTGACGGCTGCGGAGCTCGTCGAGTTCGGCCAGGAGTTCACGGGTGTCCGGCACCGGCATGTCCTCGGCGTCGAGTATGCGACGCGCCGCAGCGCTACGGCGTCCCGCGGGATCGGCTATCCCCCGGTCGATCGCCTCCCGGACGACTGTGGCGACCGAGACACCCCGACCCCGGGCTACCTCGGTGATGCGCCGGTGCCGCTCCTCGTCGATCAGAATCTGAAGTCGCCGCTCCAACATGAGCATACATTAGCATGCTCCTGAATCTCCCCCTGGCTTCGCCCGTCGAGGTTCAGTCGAAGACGGCGTGCTCGACCGCGGTGATGTCGTTGACGCAGTTGATCACCGGGGGTGCTGTGCCGAGGGCGGTGTCGGGGTCCTTGAGGCCGTGGCCGGTCAGTACACAGACGACGGTCTCGGGCTTGTCCATCCCGTCGACGGTCTGGAGGCCGTGGGTGAGCAGGCCGGCGACCGAGGCGGCCGAGGAGGGCTCGCAGAACACGCCTTCGTTCGAGGCGAGCCAGCTGTAGGCATCGAGGATCTGTTCGTCGGTGACCGCGGCGACCCGGCCGCGTGAGGTGTTGAAGGCGTTCATCGCCTCTTCCCACCGGGCCGGGCTGCCGATCCGGATGGCGGAGGCGATCGTTTCGGGATTTGCCACCGGGGCTCCGTCGACCAGCGGAGCCGAACCGGCAGCCTGGAAGCCGTAGAGGATCGGCGAGGTGTCCCACTCCTGGAAGCCCTTCCAGTAGGCGGTAACGTTACCGGCATTTCCGACGGGTATCGAAAGCGCGTCGGGCGGGCCGCCGAGTTCCTCGATCAGCTCGAAGGCGGCGGTCTTCTGGCCTTCGATCCGGTAGGGGTTGACCGAGTTGACCAGTTCGATCGGGTGACGCTCGGCCAGCTCGCGCACGATCACCAGGGCGTCGTCGAAGTTGCCCTCGAGGGCGATCACCCGGGCGCCGTGGATCAGTGCCTGGGCGAGCTTGCCGATCGCGATCTTGCCCTCCGGCACGATCACCGCCCCGGTCAGCCCGGCCCGGACCGCATAGGCGGCGGCGCTGGCGGCGGTATTGCCGGTCGAGGCACAGATCACGGCTTCGGCGCCACGACCCTTGGCCCGGGAGACGGCGACGGTCATGCCGCGGTCCTTGAACGAGCCGGTCGGGTTGGCGCCCTCGATCTTGAGGTAGGCCTTCGCCCCGATCCGCTCCGAAAGCCGCGGCGCCTCGACCAGAGGGGTCGAGCCTTCGTTGATGCTGACGATCGGGTCGCCCGGCTCGAGCGGTATGTAGTCGCGGTATCTCTCGATCAGGGGCTGCGGCATGGCTTCCTAGACGAACACTTCTTCGATGACCCGGATGAACCGCGGGCTCGACCTGAGCGAGTCGAGACCGGCGATCTCTTCGACCGCCTCCATGAACCTCGACTCGGGACAGCGGTGGACGACCATGACCAGCCGCGCGTCGTTGCCGATGCCCTTCTGGACCACGCTCTTGACCGAGATGCCGCTGTCGGAGAGCATCTTCGCGACCTGAGCCAGAACACCGGGCACGTCGGCCACCTCGAGGTGGAGGTAGAAAGACGATTCGACGTCGGAGAGGATCGGCAGGTCGTTCTCGGCCCTGTGGACCGGTGCATCGCCGGAAATGACCGTGACGAGATCGCCGAGCACGGCGGCGGCGGTCTGGAGTCCTCCGGCGCCGGGTCCGGACATCGTCACCTCGGTGATCTCGGGTGCCTCGACCATGACCGCGTTGAAGGGGCCCTCGATCGGCGAAAGCGGATGACCGGGATAGAGGAAGCAGGGAAAGACGCGTACCGTGATTCCGTTTTCGAAGCGCTCGGCGACGCCCAGCAGCTTGAGCGAGAGTCCGAGTTCCTTGGCGTAGGCCAGGTCGTCGGGCTGAACCGACTCGATGCCCTCGAACGGGACCTGCTCGAAGTCGACCGCGGTGTGGAAGGCCAGCCGGGCGAGAATCGCCATCTTGGCCGCCGCGTCGGCGCCGTTCACGTCGTCGGTCGGGTCGGCTTCGGCATAGCCGAGTTCCTGGGCCCGGGCGAGAACATCTTCGTAAGAGGCTCCGGTGGAGGCCATCTCGGACAGGATGAAGTTGGTGGTGCCGTTGACGATTCCGAATACCTTGTTGAACTCGACCGCGCTGAAGCTCTCCTGGACGACCCGGATCACCGGGACCACCCCGGCGACGGCGGCCTCGAAGCGAAGCTGGACCCCGGCTTCGTCGGCGGCGGCGAAAAGCTCCGCTCCGTACTGGGCCAGCAACTGTTTGTTGGCGGTGATGACCGGCTTGCCGGCCCTGAGCGCGGCGAGTACGTGCTCACGGGCGGTCGTGACGCCACCCATCAGCTCGACGATCACATCCGAGCCGGCGAGAATCTCCTCGAAGTCGCCTTCGGAGGTGGTCAGGACACCGCTTATCTCGACCTTCGCGGCAGTGGCCGAACCTACTGCCGGTGCCCGGTCCTCGAGCAGCTTCACGAAGGCGCCGCCGACCGTGCCACGGCCGAGCAGCCCGATCCGGACCGGATCGTCCGCCGCGCGCCGGTCCGCCATCCCGCCTCCGGCGCTCATGCGTCCCTCGCCAGCAGGTCGTCCCAGGTCTCTCGCCTGACCACGACCTTCGCTTCGCCGTCTTCGCAGAAGATCACCGGTGGGCGCGGCATGCCGTTGTAGTTGTTGGCCATCGCGTGACCATACGCACCCGTCGCGGGAGTGATCAGGATGTCGCCCACCTGGGGATCGGCAAGTGCCACGTCGCGAACGAGAATATCCCCGGACTCGCAATGGGAGCCGGCGATGGTCGTGACCGTCTCCGCGGGCCGGCCGGCCCGGTTGGCGATTGCCGCTTCGTACTTGGCGTTGTAGAGCATCGGACGAAGGTTCTCGGACATGCCACCGTCGACCGAAAGGTAGGTCCGGATTCCGGGGATCTCCTTGATCGTGCCGACCGTGTAGATCGTGACTCCGGCGTTTCCGACCAGCGAGCGGCCCGGCTCGATCAGGATCTTGACCTCGCGGCCGAAGAACTCGCGGACCGCCTCTATCTTCATGTCGACGTAGCTCTCGATCTTCGGCGGTTCGTCCTCGGTCTCGTAGGAGATTCCCAGTCCGCCGCCGACGTCGAGCATCCGGCACCAGTCGCCCTGGAGTTCGGCCAGCGACTGAACGGCCAGCCTGAAGGGCTCGGTTTCGAAGATCTGCGAGCCGATGTGGAAGTGCAGGCCGACCAGGTTGAGTGCCGGCGACGCAAGCACACGGCGGATGGCGCGCTCGGCGGAGCCGTCCTCCAGTCCGAAGCCGAACTTCGAGTCGAGCTGTCCGGTCTGGACGTAGGTGTGGGTGGAGGGCTCGATCCCCGGGGTGACCCGGATCATCACGTCCTGCCTGCGGCTCAGCACCCGTTCGCAGCGGTCGATTTCGTCAAAGGAGTCAAGGATCAGATGGCCCACGCCGGCTTCGTCGGCCAGCTTCAGCTCGGCATCGGTCTTGTTGTTGCCGTGCATGTAGATCAGCGACGGGTCATAGCCGGCAGCCAGGGCCATCGTCAACTCGCCACCGGAGGCGACATCGACCGAAAGTCCTTCTTCCGCAAACAGCCGGTAGGCGGCGGTAACCGGCAGGGCCTTGCTCGCGTAGAGCACCTCGAATTCGTCGGTGCGGGAAGAGAATGCATCGACGTATGCGCGGGCCCGGTTTCGCATTTCGGGCACGGAAAAAACATACGAGGGCGTGCCGAAGCGCTCGGCCAGATCGACCACATCGCAGCCCGCGATCTCGAGGTGTCCTTCGCTGTTGGCAACTGTTCCCACCGGATACGGCATCGCCGCCATTCTTACGACTTCAGGCGAGCGGTACGGTTTGCTTCGTGCCGGCCTTCGGAAGACGACCGATAAATGCTCCCCCGGGTGCGCCTGACTCTTCCGGCGTACCGTGGGTGGGCCTCGGCATCCTGCTTGTGCTGGTTCTCATCCTGGCCGCCTTCGTCGCTTATTTCTTCTTCGACGTCGGGGCCGATTCCGACACCTCCCCGGTCGCCCCGGTCGATACCGGCGCGACCACGCCGACCGACCCGCTGACAGGCGGCCGGGTCGGTGGCGCGACCGTCAGCTCACTCGGATATCCAGTGACCGCCACCCGTAATACGACAAGGATCAACGGTTCCGACCCGGTCGACATCTCGCTCGCCGCAGCTCTGGCCGCATATCCCACGACCGGCCCCGGCACGCCTCCCGCGGCGGTGACCGTGGTCGGGGCAGACGACTGGCAGTCCGGCATCGTCGCCGCCTCCTTCAGCGCTTCGCCGATCGGCTCGCCGATCCTGCTTGCCCCGTCGGGCACGCTCTCCGAAGACGCCCTCAGCGTGATCGGGCAACTCGATCCGACCGGCTCGCCCACGACCGACACCACCGAGGTTTTCACCTTCGGCAACGTCGCCCCTCCCGGGGGCTTCGAGGTGAGGGCCGTAAGGGGACCCGACCCCGCATCGCTCGCGGTCAGGGCCGCCGGGCTCAAGGCCAGACTCGACGGCAACCCGCCCGACGCATTCGTCGTCGTCTCATCCGAAGATCCGGATTTCGCCACTCCGGCGGCGGCCTGGGCGGCGCGCTCGGGGGACCCGGTCCTGTTCACGGGAAGGGACGAGGCGCCCGAGGCGACGATCGAGTTCCTCAAGCAGAAAGAGAACTCCGACGTGCCGGTCTTCGTGCTCGGCCCCCCGGAGGCGGTCTCGGCCGGTGCCTACAAGCAGCTCGACAAGGTTGCCGGCAGCATCGAGCGGGTCTCGGGAAGCGACCCGGCCGAAAACTCGGTCGAGCTGGTCCGGTTCTCGAGCGGAGTCTTCGGCTGGAACCTGAATGACCCCGGCCACGGCTACACGGTCGCCCGGGCAGACCGGCCGATGGACGCGATCGCCGCCACGGCGCTTTCGACAGTCGGTACCTGGCCGGCCCTGCTGCTCACCGACAGCAGCGACGAGTTGCCCGAAACGGTGCTCAACTACCTGCTGGATGTGAAGCCGGGCTTCGTCACCGACCCGACCCGGGCCGTTGTCAACCACGTCTGGATAATCGGTGACGAATCGATCATCGATGTCGACCAGCAGGCCGTGATTGACGACGCCGTGGAACTGACTCCTGTAGAAACCACTAACAGCGTCCCCTGAGCACCCCGCTCGCGAGACACAGCAACGAACAGAAGCCGAGAATGAGCGAAACCGAATACATCGGAGTACTCGACTCCGGAAACCCGGTCACCCCGGAAGATATCCGCGAACTGACGGGCGCCGTGACCCCGCACTTCTCGCTACAGATCCGCAACCGCATCCGCCGCCTGATCGAGCCACTGGCAGACGACGATCCCGCGAAGGTCTTCGGTGAGTGCGAGATCACCAGACTCGAAGCGCTCTCTCAAAGCAGCGGCCAGCCGCGCACCGTCGGTGATCCCAGCTGAGCATCAACCCCCCGGGGCCTGTGACCGAAACCGGGAGTCGGCGCCGCGCTTCGTGAGGTGGGGCGGCAAGTGAAGCGGGTAGCCGACGGAGTCGAGCGCCTGGCCCAGTTCCCCCTGCCGATCTTCAACGTGTACATCGCCGGAGAGGTGCTGTTCGACGCCGCCTCGACCTGGGACCGCCGACGGATCCTCCGGCAGTTGCGAGGCCGTCCACTGTCCCTGCTGGCCCTCACCCACGTCCACCCGGACCATCAGGGGCTGGCCGACCTCATCTGTCGGGAGCGCGACATCCCGCTCGCCTGCCACACCGACGATGTCGACTTCATGGAGGGCCGGAAGGACATCTTCGATGTCATGGCGGTGAACCCGATCCTCAAACGCATCCAGCAGTCGTGGACGGGACCTCCCCACCGGGTCGACCGGGTGTTGACCGAAGGCGAAGAGGTGGGAGGCTTCAGGGTCGTTCACGCCCCCGGTCACGCCTCGGGCGAGGTGATCTACTTCCGCGACTCCGACCGGGTTGCGATCTGCGGAGACGTGATCCGCAACATGAGCTACGTCACCGGATTTCCCGGCATCGGGCAGCCACCTGACCGCTTCACCTACGATCCGGCCGAGAACCGCCGTTCGATCCGAAAGCTCGCCGACCTCGGCCCGTCGGTCATCCTCCCGGGTCACGGGCCTGCAGTCACCGACATGCGGACCTTCAGGAAATTCGTCGACGCCCTGCCCTGAGTGGATCAGACCCCGGTCCTGCCGAAACCGTCGCTCCCGGACCGGCCGGCCCGAGGCGACGGCATGTAGCCTCAGATCCATGAGCGAAGAGAACCGTCGATTCCTGCTGGCCGAGCGCCCTACCGGGCCCGTGGACGAGAACACCTATGACCTGGTCCGTGAGCCGGTTCCACAGATCGGTGAAGGCGAGGCCCTCGTCAAGGTCAAGTGGATCTCGATCGACCCGACGAATCGAACCTGGATCGGCGAGGAACCCACCTACCTGCCGCCGGTGGCGATCGGTGAAGTCATGCGCAGCCTCGGTCTCGGTGAGGTGGTCGAGTCGAACAACGAAAACTACCCCATCGGTGCTCTGGTCAACGGCCTCACGGGCTGGCAGGACTACGTGGTGATCAGCGACGAAATGCCGCTGATGGTCGTGCCGCCGGAAGTTCAGGCGGAACCGGCCCAGCTCCTCGGCACGATGGGGATGACCGGCTGCACCGCCTACTTCGGGATGCTTGAGATCGGCCAGCCGAAAGAGGGCGAGACGGTAGTCGTCTCGGCCGCCGCCGGAGCCGTCGGCTCGGTTGCCGGACAGCTGGCGAAGATCAGGGGTGCCAGGGTCGTCGGCATTGCCGGCGGTCCCGAGAAGTGCGCCTGGCTGACCGACGAGCTCGGCTTCGACGCATCGGTGGATTACAAGGCCGACGACTGGCGCGAGCAGCTCAAGGCGGCCACACCCGACGGCATCGACGTCAACTTCGAGAATGTGGGCGGCCAGATCATGGAGGCAGTCATGGGCCGCCTGAACCTCCGTGCCCGGATGGTCCTCTGTGGCCTGATCTCCGGTTACAACGAGACCGAACCGCCTCCGGGCCCTCGCACGTTCGGCAACCTGCTGATCAAGCGGGTGACCCTTCAGGGCTTCATCATCCTCGACTACTACCCCCGCTTCGGAGAGGCGATCCGCGAACTTTCCGGCTGGGTTGCCGACGGCAGCCTGCGCTCCGAGCAGACGGTGGTCGAGGGCTTCGAAGAGCTGCCGAACGCGCTCAACATGCTTTTTGCCGGGCGAAACATGGGTAAGCTGGTCGTTCACATCTCAGACTGACCCGTCACTCCCGCAGGGGCCGACGGGTTTCTACGGAGAGGATCGAATGACAGAAGGAGCAGGAAAGAGCCCGCTCAGGATCGCAATCCTGGCACTGGCGGTGGCTGCGGTCTCGCTGACTATCGCCGCCTGCGGCGGAGGCGGGCTCTCGGAGGGAAGCGACAGCGAGGACGTCACGACGGCGACGGCGGGTGAGCAGACCGGCACCCTGAAGATCTCGAACTGGCCCCTCTATATCGACAAGAAGACGATCAGTGACTTCGAAAAGGAGACCGGGATCAAGGTCGATTACGTCGAGGACGTCAACGACAACGACGAGTTCTTCGGAAAGGTCCAACCGTTGTTCAGCCAGGCCGACGCCGGCGGACGCAGCATCATCATTGTCACCGACTGGATGTCGACCAAGATGCACAAGCTTGCTTACGTCCAGAACCTCGACAAGTCAGAGCTGCCGGTAGTCGAGAAGAACATGCTGCCGAGCCTGAAGAACCCCGACTTCGACCCGAATCGCGACTTCACGGTCCCGTGGCAATCGGGTATGACCGGTCTCGTCGTGCGCAAAGACCTGGCACCCGACATCAAGTCGATCAACGATCTGTTCGATCCCAAGTACAAAGGCAAGGTCACCGTACTGAGGGAGATGCGCGACACCCTTCCCGTAATGCTGCTGGCAGCAGGTGTCGATCCGGCCGATGCGACCACCGAAGAGTGGATGGAGCAGATCGACAGGCTCCAGGAGAACATCGACAACGGTCAGATCCGGCGATTCACCGGCAACGACTACATCCAGGATCTGGCCAAAGGCACCGTCGTGGCGGCCATAGGCTGGTCCGGTGACGCGGTCCAGGCCCAGTTCGACAATCCGGACATCCAGTACGTACAGCCGGCCGAAGGCTGCGGTCTGTGGTCGGACAACATGATGATCCCGTCCGGCGCGCCCGACACGGCCGCCGCCTACGAGTTCATGAACTACGTCTACGAGCCCGAGAACATGGCCCAGATCGTCGAGTGGGTCAACTACATCAGCCCGGTCAAGGGAGTCGCGAAGATCCTCAGGAAGAAGGATCCGTCACTCGCCGACAACGAGTTGATCTTCCCGACGGACGAGTTCCTGGCGAACTGCTCCACCAGCGACACGCCTCCGGGCGACGAAGAGGCTGTCAAGGAAGTCGAGAACGCCTTCCAGGACGTGCTGGCCGGCTAGCAACGACCTGCAGCCACACCGACCCTCCGCCCTCGGGCCGGGGGTCGGTGTGAGCCGTCTGTTCCGAGCCGGCGGTCCCGGGCCGCCAGCTACGAGCCGTCTGGTCCGAGCCGGCAGTTACGACCCGGCGGGTCATCAGCCCGGCGAGGTCGGTTGAGGTTCGCCGCGCGACCGCCTGCCGCTGCTCCACGTCCTGAGCGTCGGAGCTTGCGCGCGGCCACGGTCAGCCGTACGGTTCTCCGGCCGAGACGAGCATAGGCTCGCGGATGCCGGAGTCGGTCCACTCGGCGATCCAGTCGAGTGTCTCACCGGGAGCCTCTTCCTGGGGATGGTGACCGATGCCTTCCAGAACTCGGACCGCGGCCTCGGGAAACACCCTGAGCAGGCCTTTCATCGAGTACTTCGGCGGGACCAGCCGGTCGTACTCGCCCCAGAGGCCCGCCACGGGTCCTTCATAGGGGCTCTCCCTGAAACGCCCCTTCGAGAGTTCGCGAAGCAGATGCATGCCGTTCCTGGTCCCCGGGACAATGTCGTTCCTCGACTCGACCAGCCGGCCGATCAGGTCGTCCGACGGGTCATGGTGGTGCGAGAAGAGACTCCGGTAGGCGAGATTGACCAGAGGGCGAAAGCGCATCGCCCGCGGGGCCGTCTGGCCGAGCAGGAACTCGATCTCCGGGCGTGCGAGTAACTGGGCCAGCGGGATGCGGCTGTAACCGGCCGGGGCGATCAGAAGCAGGCCCCGGACCCGTTCGGGCTGCTTGAAAGCCAGGGCCGAGGCGAGGGCCCCGCCGAGCGAGTGACCGAGGAGGAAGGAGTTTTCGACATCGAGCTTCCTGAGCGCCCGGTCGAAGAGGCTCTGCCATTTCCAGATGTCATCCCCGGCCAGCGAACTGTGGCCGAAGCCGGGAAGGTCAAAGGACAGAGTCGGGCGGGTGAGCGACCGGGCGAAGGGGTCCCAGCTCTCGGCGCTGTCCATCAGCCCGTGAAGCATGACCACCGGATGGCCCCGGCCCGAGGTCCGCCGGAAGGTCAGGCTGACCTTGCCGACCGAAACCTCCTCTTCGAAGATCTTCACCATCGCTGTGCTCTCAGGCCCCTGCCCGGATATCCATCGACATCTCCATCGCGCAACCCGTGACCCTCAAACCCGGGCGGCCCCCGGGCCGAAGGTCTCGATGATGCGATCGTTGTACTCGGAGATCTGCTCGTTGGGTATGAAATAGGTCGGTGCGCCGGGGAAGACCGCATCTGCAAATGGCGCTATCTCCTCCACCTTTGCCCTGACACGGTCCGGAGTACCGACCGCGCAGTAATGCTCGACCATCTCGTCGGAGATCGCAGCCGCGACCCCCTCGATGTCTCCCTTGCGGAAGGCCGCCGCCGCGTCGGCTGCGTTCTGACCGAAGTCGTGGTGGTCGAAGAGCGGCATATAGGTCTTGACAGTCGAGTAGAAGGCGAGCGTACGGCGGGCTGCGTCCAGACCTCGCTCGTAATCGTCGTCGATCGCCACGCAGATGCTGGGCAGGAAGGTGAAGTCCCTGCGCTCGCGGCCCGATCTCGACAGCCCGAGCTCGAAGTTCGGCACGATCACCTCCTCGATCCAGCTCGCCGAGCAGATCAGATGGCCGATCAGGCCGTCGGCGACATCGCCGGCCATCCGGCACATCCCCTTCTGCACCGCCGCGGTGTAGATCGGGATTTCGGCGCGTACGGGCGGGGTCGAGCGGTACCAGCCCTTGATGTCGATGTCGTAGTACTCACCCTTGAAGGCCGCCGGCTCGCCGGTCGAGGCGGCGCGGATGATCTCGCGCACCGCCTGGATCGTCTCCCGCAGGTGCGGCGCGGGCCTGCCGTAATCGGCGTTGTGCCAGGTTTCGATCAGGCGCTTCACCCCGGGACCGATCCCGAGCCGAAAACGCCCGCCCGAAATCTCATCGATGTCCATCGCGCTCATCGCCATGGTCATCGGGCTGCGGACGAAACCCCAGGCGATCGAAGTGCCGATGTCGATTCCTTCGGTCTGGCTCGCCAGCCAGGTCGTCTGGGTGAAGGCATTTCGAAACAGCTCGATCGCCCATACCGAGTCAAACCCGGCGTTCTCGGCCTTGCGGGCCAGATCGGCCATCTCAGCAGGGGTATCCCCCATCGCCCCGATCGCCACGCGATCCATTGCGTCCATGGAAGGCAGGCTATAGAGCAGGCCGGAGGCTCCGGGCGAGGCCGAATACGGAACGCGGCTGCGGGAAAACCACCGCAAGGGGTTTCCGCGGGCGATCGTCGGGCAGATGGGCGGAGAATCGCATCAAGAACGGGCCGAACGGCCACGTGACCGGGGGCGATCAGCACCGAAGCAGAGTGCCGAACATCCCCGAAACGTGCTCTGTCTCGGGACTCGGTGCGTTGTCCCGGGACCTGGTGCGTTGTCCCGGGACTCGGTGCGATCTTCTCAGACGCGCTCGATCAGGGTCCCGGTGCCGATGCCGCCACCGCAGCACATCGTGACGAGGCCGATCTGCTTGTCGTCGCGCTCGAGTTCGTGGAGCAGGGTGGTCAGCAGGCGGGCGCCGGTCGAGCCGAGCGGGTGGCCTATTGCGATCGCCCCGCCGTTGACATTGACCTTGTCCATGTCCGGGTTGAGCTCACGCTGCCAGGCGGCGACCACCGAGGCGAAGGCCTCGTTGATCTCGATCAGGTCGATGTCTTCCATGGTCATCGAGTTGCGCTCGAGCAGCTTCTGCGTGGCCGGGATCGGGCCGGTCAGCATCATCACCGGGTCAACGCCGACCGCGGTCTGGTCGAGGATCTTCGCCCGAGGCTTGAGCCCGAGCTCGTCGGCCTTGTCGCGGGTCATGAGCAGGATCGCCGCGGCGCCGTCGGAGACCTGCGAGGCGTTGCCCGCGGTCACCTTGCCGTCCTCCTTGAAGACGGTCTTGAGGCCGGCCAGAGCCTCCATGTTCGTCCCGGGGCGGATGCCCTGGTCTGTGGAGTAGGTGTCGCCGTTTACCGAGACCGGAGCGATCTCGCGCTCGAAGCGGCCCTCCTCGGTGGCCCGATGGGCGCGGGCGTGGGACTGGACGGCGAGCGCGTCGAGTTCCTCACGGGAGATGTCCCACTTGTCGGCGATCATCTCGGCCGAGAGGCCCTGGTTGACCAGGTTGTACTGCTTCATCAGCTCCGGCGAGTAGCCGAAGCCGTACTCCTCCATCACCTTGAAGCTGTCGGCGAAGGAGATGTGACCCATGTGCTCGACGCCGCCGCCGATCATCACGTCGTGGACGCCGGAGGCAATCATCGCGGCGGCGTAGTTCACCGCCTGCTGGGCGGAGCCGCACTGGCGGTCGATCGTGGTGGCGGGGGTTTCGATCGGGAAGCCGGCCTCGAGCCAGGCGTTGCGGCCGATGTTCAGGCTCTGCTCACCGAACTGCTGCACGCAACCGGCGACGACGTCCTCGACGATGCCCGGGTCGATGCCGGCACGTCCGACGACTTCCTTGTAGGCATGGGCCAGCAGGTTCGAGGGATGAAGGTCCTTGTAGTAGCCCTTCTCCTTGTGACCGCGGCCGACCGGGGTACGGACCGCCTCCACGATTACCACTTCGCGTCCGCCAAACTTGCTCATCGAAAACCTTTCCAAGATTGCTTATCCAACGCCCGCAGCTCGCGGGAAGCCTTGAGGCAGGTTACCTGATTGATTGGTCAGTCAAGCTCGGTTCATGGCGTCGATAATCCGTAGGGTGAAGTCATGGAAGTCAACCCCCACCGCGAGATGGCGGTCGCCGGAACCGGCGCGATCGCGATCGGGCTGGCGGCGCTCGCCTCGGCCGGCAGCGACCGTGTCTGGCTGCTGGCACGAAGCGACGAATCGGCCGAACGGGCTGCAACGGAGTTGAACCGGGCCTGTCCGCGGGTCGATGGTGGTGACGCCGGCCGAACCGCGATCACGACCGAGGTGGCCGATCTGGCCGGGGCCTCCCTCGCCGTCGAAGCGATCATCGAAGACCCCGACGTCAAGGTCGCCCTGCTGAGCCGTCTCGCAGATGCTGCTCCTGGCGCAGATCTTGCCACCACGACGTCCTCCCTGTCGGTGTCCGGCCTTGCGGCGGCCTGCGGTCAACCCGGGCGGCTCTTCGGACTTCACGTATTCAACCCGGTGCCGGTGATGCGCCTGGTCGAACTCTGCCTCCCCGAAGCACTCGACCCGGCTGTCGGGGATCGAGCCTCTGCCTGGTGCCGGAGCGCCGGGAAGACCCCGGTCACCGTGCCCGACATCTCAGGCTTCGTGGTGAACCGTCTGCTCTTCCCGTACCTCTTCGACGCGGTCCGGCTTCAGGAGCGAACCGGAATGCCTTCCGAAGACGTCGATACCTGCATGTCGCTCGGCCTGGCGCACCCGATGGGACCGCTCGCCCTGCTCGACCTGGTTGGGCTCGACGTCGCGGTGGCGATAAGCGAAGCGCTTTATGCGGAGTCCGGAAACCCGGACCACAAGGCGCCCGAGTCGGTCCGGACCAGGGTCGCCGCCGGAGAACTCGGCCAGAAATCAGGCCGCGGCTTCCACGACTACGGCTGAGGCTTCGTCCACCGTCCGGCATGGGCACCGGGACCTCGTGCGAGCCACGCGGCTCACCACGCGCCGGACAGAAGCCGTGCCCTGGCCATCGGGTCCCGAGCCCGTCCCGCCCACCGGCCGCAGATTCAGGTGGGAGTGTCGTTCAGATGAGGGTGTCGATTTCGGCGGCGAGCTTGAAATCCGCAACGGTCAGCCCACCCTCGGAGTGGGTTGAGATCGAAACCGTGACGGTGTCCCAGGAGATCGATACGTCCGGGTGGTGACCCATCGTTTCGGCCGGCTCGACCAGACGGTTCACGAAATCCACCGAGCCGACAAAATCACCGCACCTGAACGCTCGAACGATCTCGTCGCCCTTTCTCTGCCAGCCATCGAGCGACTTGAGCTTCTCGGTTACCTGTGCATCGTCGAGTAGTGCCATGCGGAGATGGTACGCCCCGACGCCGCTCGGTCCGGCAACCCGGCGGCAGGGGGCGCCACCCCGCGCATGCGCGCGAATTGAGCCCGAGGTCAGAAAGGAAGCGCGGAAAAGCGACCCGAAGCCAACTGCTCCCCGAAGGTGAGCACCGGTTCCGCCACTGCGATCGCTGCCAGTACCGATCCGCCGGCAATCACGGCAAAGCCGCCGTACTCGATCAGTCTTGCGCCGGCACCGAGCCTGCCGCGCTCTCCGGCGACGATCAGCATTCCGCAGAGCACCCCGCCGATCAGACCGCCCAGGTGACCGCCGATGCTGATTCCCGGGATCGCAAAGGTAATGAGCAGGTTGATGCCGAGGATCACGCCGATCTCACGGGCGATCGTATTCATGCCACGGCCACGGGCGATCATGAAGGTCGCCCCGAAGATGCCGAAGACGGCACCCGACGCGCCGACCGTCAGCACGTTGCTGCCCGAAAGCAGGATCGCACCGAAGGATCCGGCGAGAAGCGAAGCGAAGAAGACGGCGAGGAACCGCGGAGTGCCGATCGAGGGCTCGAGTACGCGGCCCAGGAAATAGAGGGCGAACATGTTGAAGCCGAGGTGCATCAGCCCTGCGTGAAGGAAGCCACCCGTGATCAGGCGGTAGAGCTCGCCGTCGGCGACGGCTGTGCCGAGCAGTCCGAAATTGCTGATCAGGCTGTTCGCCGTGCTGTTCAGGCCACCCGACCCGGAAGCGATCTCGACCAGGTAGACACCTACGCAGATCACAATCAGCGCGAAGGTTGCCGGCGAGCCGTTAGCCGCCGAAACCGCGGCGGGACCGCTGGTGACCCGGGTCTGCTCGCGTGAGCACTCCGGACAGCGCATACCGACCGGAGTAGGGGTCATGCAGTCCGGGCAGATCGGGCGGTCGCAGCGCGAGCAGGAAACGCGCGTCTCGACATTCGGATGGCGGTAGCAGTAGGCCACGGCGACGAACCTTAGAGGCTATCCCGGCAGGGCTGCGAAGCCGGGGTGCCGGTCCGCAGATGGTGACGGCCGACGGGGTGCGAAGGGAGGGCCGGTGGCCCGTTCGAGCGGCCCGGTGGCCGGCCGGCGCCGCGGAGCGGTGCCATGGCGGGTTCTGCCTGCCGGAACAGCCTCCTGGATGAAGGGCAATGCGCGCAACCGGCCCAGCAGACAGAATGGCCGGGTGGCGAGAGTGGGCTTCACGCGGCTGTATGCGACCCTCAGCGGGGCGCTGCTCGTCCTGCTCGGCCTTGCCGGGCTGATCGAGAACTCCGAGTTCAGCGAGCCCTCCCTCTGGACCGAGCTTTTCGGCTTCCATGCGGTGAACGGCTGGGCCGGAGCCTTCCATGTGATCGCCGGCCTGCTCGCCCTTCTGCTTGCCCCGAACCTCTCGCGGCTGTGGGCGCTTTTCGCCGCGCTCCTGTTCACGGGCCTCGGTATCTGGGGCGTGCTGGCCGCCGATGGAACCCTGCTCTTCGGTGTGCTGCCCGCGACCCGTGCGGTCAACCTCCTCAACCTGCTGCTCGGCACCCTCGCTCTGGCGGCCCTGACGGCCAGTCGCTGGGACCGCATCACCGACCTCGCACGCGGGCGCCACGAGCGAATCCGGGAGCGACGGACCGTGGCCAGGAGGAAGCGCGAACAGACGCTCCGACGGGAGCGACTGGAAGCCGGCGCCAGGAAGAGGGCGACGCGCAAGGCCGGACCCACAAAGAGAGCTTCGGGAAAGAAAGTACCGCGATCGGGCGAAGGCGCGGGCCGGGGCGGCGGATCCGGGAGAGGACGCGGCGGTTCAAAGCCCGGTTCTTGACCGGGCACTGCTGACCAGACTTTCGAGCTTGGTGCGTCGCCGGCGGCTCCGGCGCCGTAGCTCGACGGCGACCAGGACCCCGGTGGCGACTCCGCCCGCAGCGACCGCAGCGACCGGCCGCAGCCAGTTGCGGGGATCGCGAAGCGAGTCCAGCTCGCTCTCGGTGAGCTCATCCGCCCAGCCGGACAGATCCTCGGCGGCAGCGTCGCGAATCGCCGAGAAGGTTCCACGCAGGCGGTCGGAGAAGCGCTCCGGAGGCTCGACCGGCTGAAAGACATCGGCGAGCAGGTCCTCGAGGCGGATCTCATCCGTCGCCATCGTCATCCAGCCTTTCGCGCAGTTGTTTGATCGCCCGGTGAAGCAGGACCTTGGTGGCGCCGTCGGACTTGCCCATCGCCCGCGCGATCTCGCGGTTGTCCATGCCCAGCGCGAAACGCATGATCAGCGCCTCGCGGCGCTCGTCCGGAAGATCCTCGATGCCGGCCATGACCGCCCGCAACTCCGCCCTCCCCTCCGCCACTGACTCGGTGGTATGACGGGCGGCCGGCGGCTCGATGCTGTCGAGCGGGGTCTGTGGCCGGCGCGAACGGTCGCGGTAGTAGTTCGATGCGAGGTTGTGTGCGATCCGGATCAGCCACGGTCGTAACGGCCGGCCGTCGGACTCGCGTCGGGCCCGTGGGTAGTGCCGATAGGCCTGAAGAAACGTCTGCTCGGTGAGGTCCTCGGCGTCGTGATGGTCGCCGACACGGTAGTAGGCATACGAGTAGACGTCGCGCAGATGGTCCCGGTAGAGCTGCTCGAAGCCGCGGTCGGTCTCGGCCTTGCTCTCGACCGGAGCGTTCGCCGGACCGGCTGGAGGATCCTCGTGCTCCGCCGAAGAATCCTCCGGCGGGTTTGCGGTCGGGTGGTTCACCGGACCACCCTATCCCGACGGCCCGGTCCGTACCGCGGAATGCGGGGAGCCGGAGGAGCATTCTCAGGCCGCCCGCCTGGAGTGCCCGACCCGTCGCAGCGCCGCCACCCACTCGTCAGAGTCGATCCGTCCGGTGGCGAGATCGGCGAGTCCCTGCGTCGCTTCGCTGCGGCAGCCCGAAGCGGCGAGGGTGGCCGCTATCTGCGGCACCGAATCGAGCGACTCGGACGCCTGGCCGATCGTCGCCTTGATCTCTTCTGCGTCACTTCCCTTTCCCAGCAGTTCGCCGGCCCGCCGGTTCCGGCTGTCGGGTGCCATCACCGTCGCCAGCAGGTCACCCACCCCGGCCAGGCCGTTGAAGGTATCCAGATCAGCACCCTTGACCACCGCGAAGTCGACGCACTCCTTCCAGACGGCTGCCGCCGCGATGCCGGCCGCGTTCAGACCGTGGGGTTCGGCCGCGGCGGCGGCGAGCACTGCCGCGTTCTTGGCTGCGCCGGCCATTTCGACTCCGACGGTGTCGCGCGACCGTTCGCAGATGAGACCGGCCCGGTCGAATACGTCGCCCAGCTGGGGGCGGAGATCGTCGTCGCCGGTACCGAGCACGAGAGCGGCCGAACCGGAGACCGCCTCCCGGGCGTGCGCGGGCCCCCCGAGGCAGGAGATACCGCGGACCTTGACCCTCTCGCCGACGTATTCGGACGGCAGCTGACCCTTCGGGGCAATCAGGCCCTTGGCGAGAAGCAGGATGCCGGCACGCTTGCCGACCCTGTCCGCCACCGCACCGACCGCCTGCGGATAGGCAGCCGAGGGCACAGCCAGGCAGAGCAGGTCGACGCCGGCGAGCTCGATCTCGTTCGACGCCCGGACCTCGATCGCTTCGGGCAGCCTCACCCCGGGGAGGTACTTTCCGTTCTCACGAGCCTCCGAGATCGCCTCCGCCTGGGCTGCGGTTCGCGTACCGAGCTGGACTTCGAGACCACCGCGGGCCAGCAGTACGGCCACCGCCGTACCCCAGCTCCCGGCTCCGATCACGGCTGCGCGGCGCATCGGGGGGAGGCCGCCGATGTCTTCCCACTGGAGTTCGATGTTCGGCCATATCCGTGAGGTGACCGACGCGGCGAGAGCCGGCGACGGATTCTCGGAGTAAGGGAAGTTCATCGGTCGACCGACCCGGATCTTCACTTTGCGCGGCCGGATCCTCCAGCCGCGGCGAACGTTCTCGGTGCCGCTGACGGCCACCGGGAGCACGGCCGCCCCGCTGCGCATGGCCAGCCGTCCGACACCGCGCTTGGCCGTGCCGAGCGAGCCCTTGCGGATGCGGGTCCCCTCGGGGAAGATGCAGATGGCCCCGCCCCGCTCGAGGACCGTCTCCGCCGTCTCGATCGCATCTTCGTCAGCTTCGCCGCGACGGATCGGGAGGGCACCGAGGCGGTTCAGAAAGTAGGCCTGCCAGGGCTTCTCGAAGAGTTCGACCTTGGCTACGTAATTCATCGGCCGGCTCCACGGGAGACAGGTGCCGATCACAAACGGATCGAGGAAGCTCCGGTGGTTGGCCGCGACGATGATTCCACCCTTGATCCGCGAGTTCTTGCGGCCCTGGCGAGACAGCGCGAAGTAGATGAGAAAGACCGGCTGCAGGAGCACCCTGGCGATCAGGTAGAGGCCACGGTTCACTCCGTGTCGGCGGGTGAACTCGTGGTAGCTGGCGAGACGCTCTTCGGTCACAGGTCTGCTTACACACTCCCGGTCACGGCGTTACAGGCCACCGGCGGAGGCCCTGGAGGAACTTCTTCGCTGACTCGCCCGCCGATCCTCCGGAAAGACCTCCTGCCCTTCCAGATCGGCTCGCATCTGCGGAGCAGGAAACTCCGGCCTGATTGCTGCGAGTATGTGAAGTCAGATGGCAGGACTCCATGAAACCTTCCGGGGCCGGCAGAAGACCCTGGTCCTGGGTGGGCTCGGACCGTTGGACCTGAAACTTGCCTACACGGATCGCGGCGAGGGCAGTCCGATTCTGCTGCTTCACGGAATACCGACCTGGTCGTTTCTCTACCACGACGTGATTCCGGCCCTCGCAAAACACCACCGTGTGCTCGCCCCCGACCTTCTCGGCCACGGCTACTCCGACCGGCGGGATCGATTCGACAGGTCGCTGGTCGCGCAGATGGATGCGATCATCGCCATGCTCGACCTGCTGGCTATCGAGCGAATCAGTTTTGTCGGCCACGATACGGGCGGCGGGGTGGCGCTCATGACCGCCATCGAACACCCTGAAAGAGTGGACCGGCTCGTTCTCAGCAACATTGTCGCCTTCGATTCCTGGCCGATAGACGACATGATCGAACTTGGCAACCCGGAGTGGAAAAAGAAGCCGGCTGAGGCAATCGTCCGGTTTGTCGACTCGGGCCTTCCGGACGGAATTCACAATGTGGAACGGCTGACCGACGGTTTCCGCGAAGGAATAGTTGCCCCGTACGCCGATGAAGAGGGCAAGATCAGCCTGATCCGGAACGCCAGTTCCCTGAACACCAACCACACGACGGCACTCATCGACCGCCACCGGGAGATCGAGGCCGCAACCCTGCTGCTCTGGGGGGTTCACGATCCGTGGCAACCGCTCGCCGACGGCAGGCGACTGGAAGCGGAGATCCCGAACTCCCGCCTTCAACCTGTGGAAGCCTCACACTGGATCCCGTGGGACGCCCCGGACGAATTCTCCGGGGGCATCCTCGACTTCCTTGCCTGACTGACCCGGACGGGGCGAGAGGCGCTACCGGACTTCGGTTTCCGCCACTTACTCGATCTCCTCCGGCTCCTCATACCATCGCTTGCGCTCGCCCACCCGAGCGCGGATCTTCCACGATCTCGACTTCGGGGCCGCTTCGATCGCCGCCTCGATCCTGGTTATCGCCGCCTCGATCCGTTGTTTCTCTTCAGGGCTCAGGTCGGGCTCGTCCACCCCCTCGCGCAGTCTCGCGAAGTTCAGCTCGAGCGTGTGGAAGAGACCCCAGTCGGAGGAAGCGAGTTCGGCAATCCAGTCTGCGTCGATCGAGTGCTCCTCGGTTCCGGCCGACACCGGGAAGCCGAGCAGGAGCGCATAGCAATCGCCACGATCTTTGGCGTTGAGCTGGATCACCTGGAGCTTCGTCAGGAGCAGGTCTGCGGGCGAGAGCGTCTCCGAACTGCAGCTGAAACGATCCGTGAGGGGGAGCTTGTGGCACATCTCGAAGCGATCGACAAAACCGTCGATCTTGTGCCCCGTATCCGGATCGTAAAAAAGCAGGCGCCGGGCTCCGTTCAGCGCGTTGAACTCCCGGTTCGGTTCCCAGCCGAGTTCGACCAGCGCGGCTTCGACCGCGGACCCGTCCGCCTTCGTCGTGATCAGATCGATGTCGCCGTGGTCACGAATCAGCCCGGGGTGGCAACGGTCGCCCAGAGCCATACGAACGGCGATCCCTCCCAGCAGTCTCACCTCGAGTCCTCTCGACTCCATCTCGTCGAGCACTCGTCTCGCTTCTCTGCCGAGGTCCGGCTGTATCTGACCCGTCACGGTTCTCCGAGGCTATCCGCTGATGAACTGGTGTTTGACATCCCGATCCCCGCGAAGAGCCAGCAGGCAGCCCGATATCCGGCCCGTGTGGTAATCGCTGCCGGGGTTGATGCAGAGGGTGGAGCCGATCCGGGTCGCCCCGGCGCTCTCGTGGACGTGACCATGCAGTGCGAGCAGGGGCTGGTACTTCTCGATCACTTCCCGGACCCCGGTTGAGCCAACCGGAATCTTCTTGGGTTCGGAGCCCGCCATGACCACCTGGAGTTCATCGTCGAGCTCAGGCGCCGTGTCAAGCTGTGAGTCGTACGGCGGAACGTGGAGGTTGAAGATGCACTTCGACAGATCCGGAACCTGCTCGGCGAGCGCGCTGACCCGCTGGACGATCTCGTCTTCCGGGAGCTCACGCGGCGAGTCGAACGGCGTGATGTTCGAATAGCCGAGCGAGACCATCGAATAGCCGTCGAATTCAACCACGCGCCCATCGCATGCCTCGACGCCGGAAGCCCGCTCGATCGCCTCTTCGACCCCGGGTGGATCGTCGTTCCCGGGCATGACGAAACATCTTGCCTGCGATCCGGTCAGTCGTTCGCCCGCGAGCGCGAGCCAGTCCCCGAAGGTCTCCAGCATCACGGTCGCGAACCAGTCCTCACGCTCGTCCTCTGAAAGTGCGGCTACCCGTTGGACCTCTCCGGGCGCCATGCGATGAGGGTACATCCCTTTGCCGCGAATCTGGTGTTCCAGTTCAACCAGATCTTCCTCGCCGGTTACCGTGCGCCGTTCCCCGAAGAGCTCGACCTCGTATGTGTCACCCGACCCGACCAGCGGGATGACCGCTTTGCCTGTCAGGTCCCCGCCCATCACGAGAACATCAGCCTCGTACGTCTTTGCTGCGTTCAGGAACTTGCGCCAGAGCACCTCGGTCCCGTGAATGTCGGAGGCATAGAACAGACGGACGGGTTTTTCACCCGTCCGTCCACCCTTGCGGTTGAAGAGACCCACCCGCTACTCCGGCGGAAGCTCGCGGTGGGAGAGCGAGAGGTCGATTCCCTGACTCTTGCGGATCGCCCTCGCCACACCGTAGATGACGAATGCCGCGACATAGACAGCGAGAGCCAGCTGCAGCTTGCCTGGGTTGGCACTCAGGCTCGCACCCGACCCTTCGTCCCACAGAATGATGCCGATCGCCGTTCCGAAGCCAAGGAGCGACAACACCCCGACCAGGGAGATCAGCGGTATCCCCAGCACCCTGCGGTCATAGGGCGAACCTTCGACCATCGCCGGCTGCCGGAACGGAAGCACGATTCCCGACACCGCGGTGATCAGCAGGGTCAACGAAAGACCGAGCAGTACGGAGACGGCGCTGAACCAGTCGGTGAATGCGTAGATCGCGGTACTTCCGATGCTGAGAAGCAGCATCACCCCGATCGCGATCAGCGGTGACCGGGATTTCGGATCGACGTACGAGAGCTTCTCCGGCATGATCCGGTCGAATGACCAGGCGAACATGCTGCGACTTGCCAGAAGCAGAGTCTGCGGCAGCCAGAGGAGCAGCCCGCCGGCGAAGCCTAGGATGATCACGGTTCCGAGAACGGCGCTGTTGGACGCGATAGCCATGATTTCCGGATATGCGGGGGCACCCGCCGCGAACCCGTAGGCCGCAGGATCGGCGAATCCGAGCATTCCGTTGAAGTCGTAGTCGGCCACGCCGAGGTACGCCGGCATCAGAAGCAGCAGGGCGATGACGACCAGCGCTACGGCCCCGGGCATCGACTTCAGGTGAGTCCCGCGGGTTACGCGAATCTCGCCCGCAAAGTAGTTGCTCGAATAGATGAAGCCGAAGATGAACCAGAAGATCGAAACCGACTTCACGGTAGCCTCGAAATCGAAGCTCGACGAGGCGTAGCCGGCATCGCCGGCGGATTGCGTGAGTGCACCGACCGCGTCGGTGACACCGAGATTGGCCGCGTACTCGTTGAAGCTGCTGAGGAATCCGGCTTCGCTCTGGAACAGGCCGACGATCATGGGGATCAGGAAAGCGCCCAGGATGTAGAGACCGAAGCCCGCCGCCTGAACCTTGAAGAACAGCCTCGTGCCTCCACGGATGAAGAGCGCTGCCGAAAGGAGCAACGCGACCGTGCCGGTGATGAAGAGTCCCCACTCGGTGGAGAACCAGTCGCCGAAGTCGACCCATCCGGTAGAGCCGGTGAAACCGGTCATCATGCGGCCCCAGGCGCCCATTCCGTAGGCGGCGAAGTAGGTCGTGTACACGCCGATCACGATTGCCAGCCAGAAGACGTAGCTGAAGTTTCCGGCGAAACCGATGCTGGGATGCAGCGCCCGGCTGTTGAAGACGTAGTCGCCACCTGTCCGCGGCATGATCTGGGTCAGCATCGCGTAGAGGAACGACCCCGGCAATCCCAGCCCGGCCGCGATCAGGAAGCCGAGATACGGGTTCGCACCGGGGTAAAATGCAAAGAACAGCCAGTAGAAAGCAAAGGTCAGAGCGACGCTCGACCAGAGCAGATTGTAAAACAGGGCATCCCGGGTCTTGGCCTCACGAACGAGCCCGGTCGCTTTCCTGGTGAATAGAGCCGGAGACGACCCGCCGGCCTGACTTTCGGTACTCATGATTCTCCTTCGTTCGATGCTTCCTGGACAGAGACATGCAGATCGGTTCGGACGTGGCGCAGGTAGTCGACGATCTCCGCCGTCTGCTCACGCGCCGGGTCGATTTCGACGGTGATCACTCCTTCGCCGTCTCCCAGCTCCTCGATGACCGAGCCATCGGGCGCGATCGCCCGCGAGCGGCCCACGAA
This sequence comes from Solirubrobacterales bacterium, assembly GCA_030835185.1. Lineage (GTDB taxonomy): Bacteria > Actinomycetota > Thermoleophilia > Solirubrobacterales > 70-9 > 67-14. The sequence goes on from JAUQWL010000019.1 coordinate 49,499, forward strand.
GTGGTGGCCGGCTTCGTCGCCGGTACGGTTGACGTAGAGGTGGTGCCGACGGTTGTCGAGGGCGCGGGCCCGACTGGCAACGAAGTGGTCTTCGCTGTAGGGGTCCATGTTGGACGCGATGGTGATCAGGAGCTCGGCTCCCGATTCCGCGAGCTTCCGCGCCGGCTCGGGGAACTCGACGTCGAAACAGATCAGCGGACCGACAGCGGTTCCGGCGAGCATCAGAACTTCCAGTTCATCCCCCTGCCGGAATCCGGCGTTCTCGGCCGGGCCGAAAAGGTGGGTCTTGCGGTAAACCCCGGCAAGCGAGCCGTCACTGTCGAAACAGGCTGCGGAATTGCCGAAGATCCCGTTTTCGCGATCGATCGCCTCCGAGAAACCGACCACGGCAGCGGTACGACAACGCTGACAGCTTTCGGCAATTGAAGTGAGCTGCCTGCCTCCCAGAGCAAGTGCCCGGGATTCAAGGGAATCGGTCGAATATCCGCAGAGGAAGAGCTCCGGGAAAATCGCGAGATCGCAGTCGGCATGCTCCTCGATCAGAGCGCAGACGCGTTCGCTGTTCCGGGCCGAATCGGCTTCCGGCTCGATCTGGGCGAGCAGCGCCTTCATCAGTCGAGACCGGCTCCGGCGTGAAAAGCCATAGCTTCAAGTGCGATTCGGCCGCCCATGAGAGCAGTCATCGAGGTTGAGTCCAGACTCGGTGCGACCTCGGCCACGTCAACTCCGAGCAGGCCACCTGCGGAAATTCCTCTTACGAGTTCAATCGCCTCCCGGCTGGTCAGCCCACCCGGGGTCGGACAGCAGGTTCCCGGTGCATGCGCACCGTCGACAGAGTCGATGTCGAACGAAAGGTAGATCCCGTCGCCTGCTCCGGCTACTTCGCGTGCTTTCTCGGCTGCCCATTTCGTTCCTTTGTCCCAGATCTCCTCGAGCCAGATGATGGTGATCCCGTGTTCCCGGCAGTAGGCCAGCTCGGTCTTCGGGTTCATCCACCCCGATATCCCGACCAGCACGACCTTCGCCGGATCGAAACCCGCATCAACCGCCCTGGTTATCGGGCAGCAGTGGTTGAGGAGCTCGCCGCCCACATCGGGGGCGGTATCGAGGTGTGTGTCGACGAGCACGAGACCGGGATCGGCGTGCTTCTCGGCAGTGATGCGAGCAGCCGGGATCGTGATCGAGTGATCTCCTCCGAAGACCACAGGCAGAGCACCGGAGTCGATGATCTGACCGATGTCCTCCTGCGCTCGGGCAAACGTCTTCTCTGCGTTGGCGAGCACGACCTCGGTGTCGCCGGTATCGACCGGGTTCAATGCTTCGAGCAGATCGAAACCGAGCGTGGCGTTGAAAGTCAGGAACTGACAGGACACGTCACGAATACCTCGGGGCCCGTAGTTGGCACCACTGCGACTGATGCTGGTCGCGTCGAAGGGGATGCCGTAGATGGCGGCCTTGGCACCGTGCTCGCGGAGGTCTTCTGCCCGGGGGGCGACGTGGGGAAGCCGGAGGAACGTATTGCTCAGGCCTGCGTGGAGCAGGCTGGTCCACATCGTGGGGTCAGCTGCGGCCGGGGGCGCGGTCGGGCTGGACTCGTTCATCGCTCTCCTCAAGGTCGAATACCGATATTTGGCGCATCACGCTTCTGAAGAAACGCTTCCGCAGAATCATTCTCAGTAGTAGCAGAAACGCTTCCGCACGTCAAGAAGCCTTAGGCTGTACACGGTGGCTCCGAAGCGAAACAACCGGATCGGCATCAGGGATGTGGCCGCCGCCGCAGGGGTTTCCACGACCACCGTTTCGAACGCCCTGAGCGGAAAAGGGCGCCTTTCAGCCGCGACGCGGGAGAGCATCGCGCTGGTGGCCGACGAACTCGGATACCGCCCGAATGCCAACGCGAGAAACCTCGT